>NZ_JBEXMD010000077.1:0-25919 GCF_040610315.1 Amycolatopsis sp. NPDC004169 | reverse complement strand
CACCAGTTTTCTTTTTATATTATTTTGTTTTTGTGGGGGGGGGGGGGGGGGGGGGGGGGGGGCCCCCCCCCCCCCCCCCCCGCCGCCAGGGAGAACACCATGCCCACATCTCGCGACGAACGCGACCTGCAGACCCGCCGCCGCGTCGCCAAGCACGCCGAGGAGTGGCGCACCACCGCTGCCGCCCTCCCCCTTCCAGGAGGCCAACGACACCGGCCCTGAACTCGTTCTTGTCGGCAAGGACCTGAACCAGCCCGTCGCGACCCTTCACGGCATGTGGGCCCCGAACCTGGCCCGCTTCCTCACGACCATGGACAAGACCGCCAGCGTCTCCGTCGCCGAACTGCTGTGGACGATCTCCAGCGCGCCGGTCGACACCAGCACGACCAGGAAGGCTGTGCAGTTGCTGCAAGGATGGCCTCGAACCGCCCGCGGACCGCTATCGGCCCCGGTAGCGGTCGAGCCGGCGGGCCGGCGCGCGCTCCAACTTCCTTGGCGCGCCAGCCCGCCTACCGCTATTCGCGGATAGCTACTGGCCGGTAATAGGGCACCTTTTCGCGCCCTCCAAGAGGGTTGCTACCGACCGGTAACGGGAAACCGCCAACAGGTAGGGGGTTTCCGGCAACCGGAAACCCCCTACCTGTTGGCCGTTGAGCTAGCGAACGACGTCAGCACGTCCGGGTGGACGATCAGCACCGCGCCGCCGACCATCGCGATCAGCACCGCGCCGCCGACGAGCCACCGCGTCAGTCGGAGCAGACGTTCGCCCGCCCCGGGGTCGGCCAGCCGGTCGACGACCCGGTCTGACAGGCGCCCGGAGCTCGCCTCCTTGGCGGTCCCGAAGTGACGCGAGATGATCTCCGCTGCGTGAAGGCAGGCTCTTGACCAGCGGGAACGCCCACTGTCGTCGCCGTGACGTCTGCCGTTTTGGCCTGTACTCTTACTCATCGGAACGAACTTCCTTCCATGTTCAAGCGCATCGGTGGGGTTTGTTTCGATCGCGCCCGGCTTGTTCCCGCAAGTCGGGCGCTTTGCGTTCGGTTGAGTCTTCGCTCACCGTGTCTACGAGTAGTGAGTGTATCCACCCGTCAGATCCTGTAGATCGTGTACATCCTGCATTCTAATTGCGGAATTCCTGTAATCCGCGGATCTAATAATTTGCGAACTTGAGTTTATGAGATTCGGTGTTTGCGTGGATCCCGCGTGAGACTGCGAAGCAAGCCTCGTGTGCTTCGCATCTGTAGCGCGCTCCGCGCCTGTAAGCCTCTGAGCTGGGAAAATCTGCCTGAGGCAGGATGTGCGGGGCCGCAGAGGGTTACCTCCTGATGGCGTTGGGTTCTGGGAACTGCTGGGATGTCGCCACAATACGCCATGTCGAAGTCCCTGTCGCGTGCCTCCGGCTCTATTCAACCGAAAAGGCGTGGCATACCTTCCGCGTCGATCATAAGGGCTGGTCACGACTACATCCGGCACCGACAGAGGTGACACTCGGGAGTCAGCTTGACTCCGTGCCCGGCCCTTCGCTGTGCCCGAGGTCCGCGACGCGATCGCCGAGGCGATCCATCGGACCCCACCCCGACACAGCGCGCCATCGCGCGCGAGTTCGGCGTGCCCGTCTCCACGGTGTACCGGGTCGCCACCGACTACGACCTCGCCGACGCCTGGGAAGACCGCCGCGAGCAAACCGAGGCCGCCACCGCCGCCTGGGCCGCCGACCTCGCGAAGCGCCGGATCGAGCTGCAATCCGGCCTGATCGACGACATCGCCGAGCTACGGCGTCGCCTCTTTGGTGAGGTCGTCCACCTGCACGTGGTCAAGGTCGACATGGTCGCCGAGGAGGTCAAGCAGACCGTTCTGGACGCGGGCCCTTCCGACTGGCGGGCCACCATGGGCGCGATCGATACCGCCGCGCAGCAGGCCGTGAACCTCGCGCGTCTCGACGCGGAGACCGCCGGCGCAGGCCAGGCGTCCGGCCTGCTCGAGCAGTTCGAGCAGTCGCTCGCAGCGGCGCGCCGGGACCACCAGGCCGCGGCGGGCACCGAGCCGGACGGCGCCGGGTGACCGACACCCGCGCGTTCCTGTCCGTCAAGCGGCAGGACAGCATCCTTGACGCCAACGCGCGCCTGAACATCCGGGAAGGCTCGATCCGGTCCGGCAAGACCATCGCGTCCATCGTCCGGTGGCTCACCTACGTCCGCACCGCGCCGCCCGGCCCGCTCGCCGTCATCGGCCGCACCCGCGACACCATCGGCCGCAACGTCTTCGACGTCATCGCCGACATGGCTGTGGATCACTCTGCCGACGATGCTCCGCTGTCCGGTAACTGCCTGGTAGGGAGCGTCGTGGTTCAGGTGTGGTCGAGGTCGTTGAGTTGGTGTTGGACGCGCTCGGCGTCGGCGTCGCGGCGTTGGTCCCGGTACAGCTCCAGCGCCTCACGCCACACCGTGCGGGCCTGCTCGTACTGGCCGAGGGCGGCGTGGGGATGGCCCACGCTATCGAGGGTGTCCGCGACCAGGTAGGCGTCGCCGAGGCGACGGAGCAGGGTGAGAGCGTGGTGGTAGTGGTCGAGGGCCTGGTGGTGGTCGCCGGTGTGGTGGGCGATGTAGCCCAGGCTGTCCAGGGTGGACGCCTCGCCGGCGGGATCGTGGTGGCGTTGGGTCAGGGTGAGGGCGGTCTGGCAGTGCTCGCGGGCGGTGTCGAACCGGCCCAGGCGCGCGGCGTACCAGCCGACCAAGTTGAGTGCGTCGGCTTCTCCCACCGGCTGGTCGAGGGCGCGGAAGAGGTCGAGGGCGCGGTGGGCGTGCTCCAGGGCCTGCCGGTCGTCCCCCCGCTGTTCCCAGGCGAGTGCGAGTGCCTGGTGGGTGAGGGCCTGTTCGGTGGGGTCGTGGTGGCGCAGGGCCAGGTCCAGGGCCTGTTCCAGGTGGGTGATGGACTGTTCGTGCAAGCCCAGCGAGGAGCAGGCATGGCCGAGGTGCCGGTGGGTGCGGCTGCGGGTAGTGGGGTCGGGGAGGTGGTCGGCGGCGTCCAGTGCGGCCTGCCACGTGGTCACCGCGTCGTGCCGATGTCCCCGCCGGTTGTGGAAGGTGTTGAGGTTCCAGGCCAGGTGCCAGACGGTGTGGTGGTGGCCGAGGGTGGCGGCGGTGCGCTGGGTGGCCAGCAGCGTGGCGTGCTCGGCGTCCATCCAGGCCATCGCTGCGGCGGTGTCGGGCAGCGGGTGCGGGTGCACGCCGGGCGCGGGTGGCTCGGGCGACAGGGTCGGGCGGTGGGGGTTCAGGAGGCGGGCGGCGGCGTGGGCGGTGTGCAGGTGGAAGTCCCCCACCCGGGTCAGGGCCGCTTCCCGCATTTCCTCGGGCAGGGTGGTGTCGGCAGTGTCCGTGGCGTAGCGGCGGACTAGGTCGTGCATCGCGTAGCGGCCCCCCGGCCGCCGCTCCAGCAGGGAGGCGTTCTCCAGCCCGCTCAGCGCCCGGCGGGCGAGGCGGCCGGGCAGGCCGGCGAGGGCGGCAGTGGTGGACGGGGTGGTGTCGGGACCGGGAGCGATGCCCAGCAACGCGAACACGGTGCGCTGAGTGTCGGTGAGGTAGCGCAGGGACCAGGACAGCACCGTGGGCAGGCTGGCGGCCGGGTCGGTGTCGTGGTCGAGCGCCTCCAATCCGAGGTCGCGCAGTTCGGCGGCGGCCTCGGCCAACGCAGTGTCGGGGCGGGTGCCAGCGGTGCGCGCGGTGATCGACAACGCCAGCGGGTGGCCCCCGCACAGCCCGATCAGCTCGTCCACCGCCTCGGGCTCGGCGGCGACGCGGCCGGCGCCCAGGCGGGCGGCCAGCAGGCCGCGGGCCTCCTCGGGGGACAGGACGCCCAGGGGCAGGTGGCGGGCGGCGTGCCGGTCGATCAGCGAAGCCAGCCGGTGCCGGCTGGTGACCAGTACCGTGCAGCTTGGCGAGCCGGGCAGCAGGGGGGCGACCTGGTCGCTGGTGGCGGCGTTGTCCAGCACGATGAGCATCCGCCGCCCTGCCACCAGGCTGCGGTAGAGCGAGGCCTGGGCATCGAGGTCGATGGGGATGCGGTTCGCCTCGACGCCCAGGGCGTCGAGGAACCCGCGCACCGCCACCGCCGGCTGCACCGGTTCGCCGGTCGGGCTGAAGCCGTGCAGGTCGACGAACAGCTGCCCGTCGGGAAACCGCTCCAGATGCCGGTATGCCCACGCCAGGGCGAGCCAGGTCTTGCCGATGCCCCCGGCACCGCCGATCGCCGAGACCAGCACCGTCGCGCGCTGCCCCTGCGGTGCAGAGGTCAGTGCGCGGTCCAGGCGGGCCAGTTCCGTGGTCCGGCCGGTGAACAGTCCCGGTGCGGCGGGCAGCTGCTGCGGAATGGGTGGTGCGGGTAGCGGTGGTAGCGGGTGCAGGTTCAGGTTGCCGTGCACCACACCGACGGCGGCACCGTGATCGGTGGCGACGAGGTCACCGTGGATGCTCGCGGTCACCGCGGTGCCGGCATCCGGGGTGGTGTCGGGGTGGGGCGGGTCGGGCGCCGACGTGGTGTGCCCGTGGTCCGCGTCGGCTAGCGAGGGTTGTGCGGCTGCTGCGCAGAAGGCGGTGGTGTGCCGATGGTGAGGTGGTCGCCGGTGGCCGCACCGATCGTGATTCCTGCTCCGATGCCGTGCACGCCGCCGGTGACGTTCACGCCGCGCGGCCCGGGAGCGTCAGTGATCGTCGTGTTCTGGGTGCTCGGCGCGCTTGAGGCCGCCCGGGCGAGTGTGGGCTCGACTTCGCACAGCTGGTGGATCAAGGTGCTGACGTCGAAGCGGGTATGACGCCGGCGCACGGTCACGGCCTGGCAGCGCGCGAGTGCCTGCAGGTCGGCGGGCAGCTGCTCCTCGGTGGGCGTGTCCGTGTCGTCGACCAGCACTGGTATCACTCGGACTCCGGCGGCGAATGCCTCGACGATCTCGCTGCGGATCCAGTCGGCGGGGTCGTCGATCCGTCGACCGCCAGCAGGAGTGGTGACGGTTAGCCAGTCGCGGTCGATCACAACCAGCAGAACCCTGCAGCATCGGACTCGTGTCATCAGTTCTCGGACGAAGTCGGCACCTGGCGGGATGGAGTAGCAGTCCAGGAATACCTGTTCCCGGCCGAACGTCGCGGCGAGATCGCGGTCGAGTAGCTCGCCCATAGCGCGGCTGTCGTCGCCGCGGTAGTTGATGAACACCCCGCCCACGGCGGCTCCCATCCGTACCTGTCCTGTGTTGGCCGGCTGCCGGTCATCAGGATGCCCTACCACACATGCATCGCCGCTTAGCAACCTCAGCGGGTAGGAACTGTCCACTATCTGACCAACAGCTGACGGCTATCTTCATGCGGCTTCGAGGCCTCGAGGACAGCCCGGCCCCCAGCGAGGACCTCGATGAAAAGGTCAGATAGTTTGACGCGATCGTCGGAAGTTCGCGTCAAACTATCTGTCCTGTCGAAGTTCGCCGTGCTGCTGCAGGCCAGCCTTACTGTCGGTCGACAACGACGTGCCGGATACCCGCCCAGCAGCTCGAGGCACCGGACCTGACCGGTGCCACCGCCTACGATGGGCAGGGCACACCACGCTCATTTAGGTGTCGGGCGATGCTGGCGACGCTGTGCCCGGCCAGGCGTTGCCGGAAGATCCAGGCTACGTGCGGCGCGGTTCGGGTATCGGGGGCGAGGCGCTGGAGCGGTCGGCCCCAGCGGGCGTCGGCGGCGTTGGGGTGCGGGCCGGCGTCGACGAACTGGTAGCCGTAGGGCGGTCGCCCGCCGAGGTAGCGGCCTTGCTGCGTGGCCTGATTGTGCATCGCCGCCAGCACCCGATGGCGGGCGCGCAGAATCTCCCGCTGTGACTGGGTGGCCAGCAGGGACACCAGTGCCCGATGATCGCGATCGTTCATATCGACCGGGCCGCTTGTCTCGGGGAGCCGGAGCTGAATACCGTGGCGGTTGCAGCAAGTATAGAGGGTGGCTAACTGGGTGCCGGTGAAGGCGCGTTCGTATTCGCCGATCACAATCGCATCGATTGCGGACTCCGGGCTGGAGGTCTCGGTCATGAGCTGGGCAGCCTGTGGTCGCCGGTGCCATGGGACGCGGCGTGAGGTGCCGGCGTCGAAGTAGGCGGCGATGACCCGGCCGTGGCCCGCGACCAGTTCAACTGCGAAGCGCAAGCCAGTGCCGTGGTTGGAGCGGGTAGTGGTTGTCGGCTTCTTGCTGTTGATCCACTGCGCCAGCAGGTCGGCCGTGCCTGCGGGCGGAGCGGTCATGCAACGCGAGGGCGGGTGCGGTGGGATCACGCTGGACGGATGTCGCGGCCGTTGGGTCATGACGGCGCGCTCCGAGCGGTTCATCCGATCAGCGCAGTCAACGCGTCATCTAGCCCGCGGCGCTCCCGACGCACACGTTCCGCACTTCCGGACGTGAGGGTGGGGCGTCGTCTCGCAGGTTTGCCGCCAGCCAGTGACAGTGGAGTGCTTATGTCGTAGCTCAGCTCGGGACGACGTCGTCCCACATCCCACTTGCTCCGAACGGGTGAACTTGAAGTTTCAATTTCTTACCCTGGGTAACGGTGGTGAGGCAGTCGCTCACTGCGGTCACCAGCGGAAATGATCGTGAACATCGTCGGCTGAGTCCTTTTCGTGACCGGAAGCGGTTTTCGGGCACTGTTACGCGCGGGATGCGGATGTCGACGAATGCCACAGAGCGTGACGCGTTCGGTTGCGTCGCCGCTGGACTGAAAGAGGCAGCCCCGTGTCTTACGCCCCCATGCCGCCGTCGGCGCCGATGCCGGTTCCGAACCAGTACAAAAACGGCCTCGGCACCGCCGGCTTCGTCCTCGGCCTGGTCGGGCTGATCTTCGCGTTCATCCCGATCATCGGGGTCATCGCGTGGCCGCTGACGATCCTCGGGCTGATCTTCGGCATCGTCGGGACGCTGCGCGCCAACCGGGGCCAGGCGAGCAACAAGGGGCTGGCCATCGCCGCCGTGGTGCTGTCGGCGATCGGGCTGGTTATCTGCGTCCTCTGGACGGCGGCCTTCGGCAAGGCCGTCAACGACGCCGCGAACAACCTGCCGACGGCAGCCGCGCCGGCTGCCGTCGCGGACGCCGGGTCCCAGCCCGCCGCGGCAGCCCCGACCGCGGCCGCGTCGGCCAAGCACACCGTCGTCCTCGAGGTCACGACGGCGGCGAAGTCCAATCTTCAGTGGGGGAGCGGGTTCAGTGCGAACTCCCAGGAGGTCCTGGAGAAGGGCAAGACGTGGAGCCAGACCCTGACGATGGACGATCTGGTGTTCACTTCGGTCAGCGCCACCCCGGTCGAGTTCAAGATGGGCAGCAAGGACAACACCTGCAAGATCACTGTCGACGGCAAGGTCGTCGTCGAGCAGCACAACAGCATCGGCGCTATCTGCACCTACCAGCCCTGAATCTCGAGTTGCACGCCGCTGTGTGGCCGGCCAGCGCTCGGCACAAGACTTCACCGAGTAGATGATGACCGACATGCATCACGGCGGGGAGCTAGCTCGGCTCCTTCCGCTGGTCGGATACAGCTTCATGCTGGGCAATCGGTCACCAGCATGGACTAAAGGATGGGCATGGCCGGAGACCTCGAATTCGCCGAACCCGTACGCCGTTGGCTGCGCGTCCGCAGCGGAGAGGACCAGGACGACCCGCCGTTCGAACTGGACGACGAAGGGTTCCTGCCGGATCCCACCGCCGATGAGCCGCTCCGGATGGGGGCGGGAATGGTGCGCCCCGAGGACGCCGTTGTCGAACGAGGCGCCCTGGTCCTGCTCGGGGAACCTGGAGCCGGCAAGACGACCACCTTCGCCCGGTTGACCGATGCCGACCGCAGCGCCGCGGAGCCCGAACCGGGATATCCCGGCACGGTATGGATCAACGGTTCGGAACTCGGTGATAGCACCTCTTTCAACGAAGTCTTGGGCGAACACCTCGCGGCGCTGCCGCCGGCCGGAGCCGCGGAACCGCTGACTGCGACGCTGACCATTGTCCTCGATCAACTCGATGAAGCGGCGAACTTATTCCGGTTGCCGGCGCGATTGAAACGCGCATTTAATGACAAGGACACCCGTGCACTGCGGTTCCTCATCGCTTGCCGGACCGCGGACTATCCCGAAGGCCTGACTCGAGTGCTGGAGCAAGCACTCGGCGCGTGCGTCGTCGCTGATCTGGCGCCGCTCACTCGCGACGACGTCGCCACGCTTGCCGCCAGCACTGACGTGGACGCAACAGCGTTTGTCGACGCCGTCGTCCGGGCTGGTGTCGGAACGCTTGCCAACACACCCCTGACTCTGAAGGTCTTGCTCGCGGCGTTCCGGCAGGAGGCGGACGCTCTGAGCAGGACACCCCGGGAGCTGTTCGAAACGGGGGTCACGCAGCTGGTTGACGAGCACGACCGCGGACGGGCCATCAAACCGTTCGCTACCACCACAGTCGAAGAGCGGCTGGTGATCGCAGGACGGATCGCTACCCGCATGCTGCTGTGTGGCCAGCGCACAATCTGGTGTGGCGAAGCCGCTCAAGCTGGACCGGAGGACATCACCGAAGGGATGCTGGCGCGCGGCCGCGAGACAGCGGCTGGCTCCTTCGAGGTGTCACCGCCGGCGGTAGGGGAGACCCTCAGAACGGCGCTGTTCTCCCGCAGCGGCAAGAATCGCGTCGCGTTCGCCCACTCGTCGTTCGCTGCGTTCCTAGCCGCCCGGTACCTGACCGCCCGCTCCGGCGCCGACCCCGACGTACAGCGGGGAATAACTGGCGTGTTCCTCGTCGCAGCACCCGATGAGGAAACCGCCAGCATCCCGATACACCTGCGGGAGACTGCGGCGTGGATGCTCGCTCACGCCCCCGGGGAACATCTCTGGCTGGCTACAGCCGATCCCGAAGGCCTGATCTCGCACGGCGCGTATATCACCGATCTCGCGACACGTGCTGCGATGGTGGGCGGGCTTCTGCGCCGCGCGGGGGAGGTCGAGCTCAGTGAGGGGTCATGGCACCGGACCTGGTGGAGACTGGCGCACCCAGGATTAGCAGGGCAGCTGACCGCCGTGCTGTCTAGCGTACTGACCACGGGTTCCGAGGAGTGGCAGGACTTCGCTGCGGCAAGCCTGGCGGTCCGCTTTGCTCTCGACGGCGATGTTGGGGAGGTCGCCGAACTACTTTTGGAGGTTGCCGAGGCCTCGAAACTCGCTCCAGCACTCCGTAATCGCGCAATTAAGGCGTCGATGGCGACCAATCCGAGGATGGCGGCTCCTCGGCTGCGGAGCCTGCTGGCCTCGCTCGCTCCTGAAACTGACGCCGACGATGACAGCGAAGAACTTGTCGGGACAATCCTCTCCGAACTGTGGCCCGACCATCTTGACCTTGCCGATGTGCTACCGCATCTTCGCCCTGTGCGCGCGGGTTCGGTGATCGGCATGTACCGATGGCATCTGTGGCGTCTGCCCGGAGATGTCGCTGAATCCGATCTTTCGGCCTTGCTGACCCATGGCACCCGCCTCGTTGATCAACTTCTGGCACCCCCTGCTGGTTCCGACACGTCCGAGCTGACCAACTTCAGCCCAGATCTCTCGCGCAGCCCGACATTGGACGATGTGCTCGCGCCGATCTTTGATCGCATCACGGTGTCCCCGAACGTCGGGGAATACCTGCCGGTACTCGCGCGGCAGGTGTCTCGGCTGCTTCTGGCGTCGGCCAGGGTGCCGGTACCGCTGGGAGCCGATCTTATCGATGAGAGCGGGAAAGTCACGACATTCAGCATCGATGTCAGGCGTTCATTCGCTGAGGCGGTGATCCTGGCGCTCACTGCCGAGGTCGCCGAATTCGATCGATACCACGCGCACCTGGTCCTATGGGAATGGAAGTCCGCTCGCCACGGACGGGCTGCTCCGCAAGGACTTCGACGCGGCGACCGGACGCACTTGCTCGACGACAGTGACTTCGCCTGGTTGCTCGCGCGAGTCGACAACCTGCGCAGCAGCGGCGAGCACAAGCAGGCAGACGCCGTGGGGCTGGTCGCTGCCAGCGTCGCTGACCTCTACAACCCCTCAACTTTTGAGCTGGCCTACGTCCGGCGCGGCACACCGGAAGGTGAACACTTCGCCTGGGCGTTCGACGGCGTCCCGCTCGACAGCACACTCGCAGATGCGATGCGTCGCAACGCTCCGAAGGAGAAACCGTGGGAGCACGCGGACGCGTTCGCCAGCCGGCAGCGCGACCGACTGCAGTCGGCCATGGCCGGAGACGCCAATGCCTTCTGGCGCCTCACGCGTGATCTGCGAGCCGATGTCGCGACCGGACAGTTCGATGCCCTCGACTCCGATGATCCACGAGTCCTGCCCGGTGCTTCCCTGTGGGCACCCGAAGAATTCATCGCCGCGTTCAGCGTCGCCGCGCGTCAGTTCTTGGATGCCGAGAACGACCACCGAGACGAGTGGCTAGGTACACAGACCAGAGACTACCGCGCCGAAGCCGGCTACGCCGCGCTCGTCGTTCTCCACGACAACGGCAGCCTCGACGACAGATCGGACAGGTGGGCAGCATGGGTCGGCGCAGTACTGGACAAAGCACATCGCGCCGCGACGACCAGAGACTCTTCGCTTATCCGCGATCTGATGTCCCGAGTCGGGACCCATGCGGCAACGGAGCTAGTCGCCGCGATCCGCACACTGGTTCGTGGTTCGCTTGCGCGCGGGGAAGCGCCCTGGGCGCTAGCTGAGATCATGTCATCGGTGCCGGCCACCGTGCATCCCGCCCTCGTCGAACTCGCCCGCGACCTGCGCGCCGCGCTGGACGGCTCCGATGACTCCGGCAGTCCGTTCACAGTTCCTGACACACTCGAAGCCAGACGCAGTGCAGCCAACACGTGGGCCACCTTGCTGCACGAGCCCCTTCTCGCCGGCAACGATGCCGCCCTGAAACAGGCGGAAGACGCACTTGATCACGAAATGACCGAGGACCATGCCCTGTGGGCGGCCGCAGCAGGGCGTCTTCTCCTGCTCTCCGACCCGGAACGTTTCTGGTCTCGGATACATCAGGCCTTGACCGCCTCGCCGGCGTTCTCGAAGGACCTCGCATTCGCGAGCGCTCAGACATACCGCCTCAATGAGGTCGCCGAGTCACTGCCCGACCGCGAACTTGTGGAAGCGTGGCGGTGGTTGGCCGACGTGTGCCCACCGGAGACCGACGTCTTCCGCGAAGGCTGGGTTCCTCCCGAAAGGTCAGTCCACGACTGGCGCAACGCGATGCTCAACGTACTGTCGAGGCGTGGCACCCAGGAATCAGTCCTGGGCATACGAAGTCTCGTGAACAGCTTCCCGAACGACCTCCGCCTTCAAGCCGCACTGGTATCAGCCCGACGCCAAGCGCAGGCGCGAGCGACCGTCCTGCTGAAGCCGCAAAAGGTGGTCGAGTTGCTGGCCGATCCGGGACGACGGGTGGTCCGGACCCCGCTGCAACTGGCGGAACTGCTCATCGAAGTACTGATCGAGATCGAACGTGACCTGCCGACTCACTCGAACCTGTTGTGGGACTGCGAACGTGAGCCGAAGCCTGTCGATGCTCCGAGTTGGGCGCGCCGTCCGCTGGTATGGCGCCCCAAGCTCGAGGGAACTCTCGCCGCTTACCTTGCTCACGAGTTGACGATCCGGCTCGCTCGCCGAGCTGTGGTGATCAATCGCGAGGTCGTCGTCAAGCCCACCGATGCGGGTGACTCAGGTGAACGACCGGACCTTCTCGTGCAGGCGATCGCATTTGAGGGCGAACTCGACGCTGCCGAAGTAGTCAGCGTCCCAGTGGAGATCAAGGGTTCCTGGCATGCTGCGGTGTCAACGGCTCAACGCGATCAGCTCGCCAATCGATATCTGCCAGCCGAAAAGACTGACGCGGGCGTGTACATCGTCGGCTGGTATCCCATCGACCTGTGGAGCGCGAAGGACCGCAACCCGAAGGTCAACGCAAGAAAGCTCGTCGGCCCTGAGCCCTTGTTGGGGACCCTGCTCAGTCAGGCAGACGAGATCTTCGAAGAGTCTGGGCGACGAACCCTGCCGTATGTCCTGACGATCACGAGGGCGGCCCCAAGCTGACGTGGAGCGACATGCACAGGTAACGCCCGGCATCGCGTCGAGGGGCAGGTTACGTGAGAAGTCCGGCTTGGAGCAGCTGCTCGTTAATTCGGACTGTATCGGTAAGCGTGCGGACCGCCACCGGGAAGGGGCGGAGTGGATATTTCTTGCCACCGGCCCGCAGCCCTTCATCGTCGGGTGATCGTCAAAGACGACGCCGTCGGCGGCTTGGAATGGATCATCTCGGTTGGACTCGAGCGTGGTCCGGGCGTACCAGCATGCTGCGGGTGCCCGGAAAAGGGGGATGCAGCGACGCGATCGAAGCCCTCGCCTGTGAGGAGGAAGGATTCGGCCGGTCCCGCGGCGGGATAAGCACCAAGATCCCCCTCGCCGTCGAAGGGTGAGGCCTGCCAGTGTGAATCCTGCTCACGCCTGGCCAAGCGGGAGACACCCCGCAGCTGCTGCCGCTGCTGGATGGCATCAGCGTCGCCCGCCCGGGATCAGGCCGGCCTCGCTGCCTGCCAGAGACGGTGATCGCGGACAAGGCGTATCCGCACTCTTTTACCCGCCAGGCGATGCGGGACCGGTGGATCACTTTCGTTAGCCCGGAGCGCGATGACCAGATCGCCCGCCGCGCGGCCAAAAGGCTCACGCGGCGGGCGGCCGCCGGCCTTCGATGCCGAGGTCTACAAGCAGCGCAACGTGGTCCAACGCTGCTTCAACGGACTCAAAACAGTTCCGTGACCTGGCCACCCTCGCTACGCCAAACGCGCCGCGTACTACCAGGCCGAACTCACCATCGCCGCCATCGTGTTCTGGCTCCGATGACTACAGGACAGCTCCTGGACTGCGGCGATGAGCCTTGTGGAGACGACCCTGGTCAGTGGTGGTACTGCGGCCGTGGTGACGATGCTGATCGAGTACACGGCGAAGCCGTATCTCGAAGCTCGGAAAAATAGAATTGTTGACAGGCGCAAGGCTCAAAGAAGCCTCAGTACAACGTTGGCGAGTATGCATAGTGAAGTTGACGCCCTTCAGCTTCTGTTCATACCGGGACCCGGCCACGAAGTCGCAGTCGCAGCTTTCGGAAGGCTGCAGGGATACGCCGTCGATATAGTCAATCAGGTCATTAGAATGGACCCGAGTCCGAACCGGTGTTCAAGTGTTTTTCTTGAGAGTATCAACAAGATCGGACTCTTGGTGTTACTACTTGAGCTTTCGGTTCAGAAGTACAAGCGCCTCATGTAGCGAGATTCCGTCAGCCAAGGAAGCCTGCGCAGATTAGAGAATTCCCTACTTAGAGAAATAAAATACCTGGCCGGGTTGCCTGGCCGGTAGGAAATGTGCTCGGGTAGTGAACAAGTTCGTGATCGACAGCTGTCGGCGGTGTCTGTATCATCCCGATCACGTACTGTGACCTGTGGGGCATGACCGACCGCGCCACGCCGAATTATCCCAGCCCTGGCGTGAGCCCGAGAGCTGTTTCTATGGCGAGCATTTCCTTCTCTGCGGACTCGGCGTGGCGCAGTGCCGGACGCACCACGGACTGTCCCGTTCTGCCCTCTGTCGTCAAGCCGTCGATGTCCACTTCGCGCAGCATTGCCGCGCGGCGATCGTGCAGCTCGCAGTACCGTTCGACGACGAACCGGTCGATCGCCGGGTGGTACGCGCCGTCTCCGGCCGCCCACACCGCGCGCCACACCTCACGTCCGATGTCGCCGAGTTTCGCCGGTACGCGCGGCGCACGGCCCGAATGCACCACGGGCGCGGGAGAGGTCCCGGCCGCAGGGCGCGGGTTGCCGGAATGATCCTCCGGCGGCTTCGCGTGTGACATGGCGAGGGTCTCCCTCTGTGTGGTGCACACGTCACGCCGGCTGCGGGCTAGGGCAGAGCTAGGATTCGAACCCACTGCATCCGGAGGCGATCTTGGGAATAGTTGATTGGCTGAAAGGTCTGGACTGGGGCAATGTGCCGTCGTGGGCCTCTGCTGGCTCGCTCGTCGTGGCCGCTGCCGTATACGCGCGTGACCGCCGCCGTCACCAGCGAAGGCAAGTCGACGAAGTCGCCGCGTGGGGCTCGGCGCAACTTTTATACGACACCTTTCCCAAACGCGGCGAAAAGGAATGCAACGCCGTGTATGAACTCCACGTAAGCAATGTCAGTAAGCTTCCGGTGCGTCAGGTTCGAGTGCACTACAGTGTTTACTTAGGGGAGCAGAGTAGTGCCGAACTGCCCAGCGTCTACCGGCTTAGGCGAGTTTGGAAAATTGGACTGGTCGCGCCTGGAGAGACCGTCAAGCCGAAGGTTGAAAAGTTCGAAGCCACTCATCTTGTGAGACGGTTTTCGCCCAGCGGGGCTATTGCTGGCTTGCACGTGGATAAACTTGTTCTCGCAGACAGTACCGGACGACGATGGGCGCTTCGCCCGGAGAGTGGTCGGCCTGCGAAACCGTTCTCAAGATATAAGTACACGATTCTAAAGTTGGTAGAGGATCGAAGGATCGTGCACAATTAGTTCCCTATGTATTGCCGGTTGTTTCTGTGAGACAGGACGCCGGGGGTATTAGTTTCCGAGCCATATCGGCCACGGGCGTAGCGAACCCCAGCGGACGATGTTGTCTACCGGGTCCCGGATATCGCCATACCCAGGCAATGCCCACCGGTCGAAAGTCGGCCGGATTGTCTGCACGAGCCCGATGGACGGCGTGCCGCGCCGGGCGTTGGCGTCCCCCGTGTTCACCACGCAGGCGTCCCCGGAGGACTCTGCCGTGATGATGAGCCGCAGTGCGTCCCGGTCGGTGATCGATGCTTCTCCAGCGTATTCCAGCGCGGCCGCCGCCTGCGTTATCCACCGGTCGAGCGCGTCAGGTCGGGCCGGGCCGCACGCGGGGGCCGGGTCTTGAACGGGCGGCCGGGGTCCGGTCCTGCGCCCGCAGGCGGCACGCTCGGCGGCACCGGGCTCACAGGGCCGGGGCGGCCGGTTCAGCGGGCTGTGACCATACCAGGGCCGGGCGAGGCCGGCGTGAGATCGGCTGGATGCTCGAAACTGTCAGGATGACGACCAGCGCCCTGGCAAGCACGCGGTCTGTCGCCGACACGGTGACGGGCTGCAACGGTTCTCCGATCCAGGGGCGGCCGGGTAACCTCTGCGTGGACCGGGCGTGAACGTCCATCCCGGGGTCATTCCGGCGAAGGTGAGACCCGCCCGGGCAGGGAGCACCAGGCCTGCCACGGGGGTCCATCGGGAACGTCTGGTGGGCGGTGGCCTCCTCGACGGCGACGCGGACCGGCGCAGAGACGACCCCGTCGCCCTGGGGCCAGCGGAGCCAGCTCTCGGCCTTCTCGGTGACGGTGAAGCTCGGCTGTTGGTGCCGCAGAGGTCGCGGGCGCGGTCCTCGGTGCCGTTGATCGTGATTTCCCGGCCGCCTGGGTCGGCGAGCCGCGGGACGCCGACGAGCCTGCCGGCCAGCCGAGCGCCTCGGCCATCAAGACCCAAGGTCGGAGGTCTGGTCGCCGTCGGCCTGTATAACGACCTTCACCCGGCGGCGGTGGGCCGACACCTGGAACGAGGCGGTGCTGCCGGAGCGCATTGCCACAAGGATCGTGCGGGAGCAGGATCGGCGCCCCGCCCACGGAGAAAGCTGCCACCTTCGCGTTCTTCGCAAGCTCGGGCTTCTCTTGTCTGCGACCGGCTGCTGGCGCCTCAGTGGGTTGGACATTTCGACCGAAATTTCACGGAGTCTGCCTGCCGACACTTGCAGCGGTGAAACCGCTGCGGGGGAAACCGGTGAACCAGGACACCCGAAGACATCGGCCAAGTCTCGTCGATACCCAGCGCCAGCCCCACCGCCTTGGGCGCCGTCAAGAGGCACGTAGCCACAGGATGAACACCACCACTGATGCTCTGTTGGTCGCGGCAAGTTGTCGGATCGGTCCTGAAGGCCAAACACAGCAGGTCACAGATTCGTACGGCCACGCCGCCGGTGCCGATGTCAGCTCGGCTAACCTACGCCTCGGTCGTGGCGTCGACCGGCCGCGGGCACGGAGGGCGGGGAGAACACTGACGGCGGACGTGCAGCTGCGGGCTCTGAACCGCGTAGAAGTCCCTGGTGACAACGCAGGGGAGGGGCGGTGGCCTCGACCGCGGACGCAGTGCACCGCCGACCTCGACCACACCGGTGCTCCGCTGCCGCAGCGTCCGCGGTCGCGCCCGCAACCGTGGCTGGCCGCCAGCGGACCGGGCACACGTGGTGGCGGCTGGGATCCGTGGAAGTTCGACAGCCACCGAGCTGGACGCATGCGCACCGAGGACCTGTGTCAATTGTGCGGAACGCCACGGACAGACATCGTGTACGTGCTGGCACCGGTCGAGCAAATCAGCACGATGGTGGAGATGTACGGCGGTGCCGTCTGCTCGCTGCGGTGTGCGCGGCTGACCGCCGCGGTCTGCCCGCACTACACCAATGCCAGCTCGCCGATCGCGATCTACGCCGTCCCCCGGCACGAACGGGTGGATTTGGTCGGCTGCGACCTGGACAATGACGACGAGTACGACGTCGCTGGTCTTGACCCCATCTGCGTGGTGACGACCGCCCACGCCCCATGACCCGCCGCGGGGAAAGCTGCGTCCCAGATGAGCTGGCTCTTGAACTGAACCTGGTGCCGCGCGGGCTAGACCATCGGATATCGCAGCGACGGTGACGGGGCTCGACGTGCAGATAGCAGCGGTCACGGCACCAAGACGGTTTGCAACGACCTGGCCTGCCCTGACGACGTAGGTGAACATGACCGACGACGTCACGCCCCCGCCCTCGAGTCCTGGTGTCTCCGTTCCGCCACCGTCTGTGGCGCGGGCGCCACGGCCCCGCCTGCGGGAGCTATCGCCGAGGACGATGTGGCTTACCGCTGCCGTGATCGTGGTGCTGACCGCGGGTGCGGTGCTGGTGCTGTGGTGGCCGGCGACCGCCGGGCTCGCTGGCAGGCGTGGTGGTCCGGCGACCTGCACAACTCCGCTCGATCGCCCAGCACACCGCCCCGGGCGGCTACTGGTTCCGGCACGCGAACAAGCACGGCAAGGGCGAGACCCGGCAGATGCACATGCCGCTGGCCGCCGACATTGCCCGCACCTCCGCGGAGCTGATCTTCGGTGACTCGCCGCGGCTCGACTGGGGCGACGACGCCACCAAGGTCACCGACGCCTGGGAATCCCTGGCGGACGACATCGGCTGGGCCAACACTCTCTTCGAGGGCGCCGAGACGGCGGCCGCCCTCGGCGGCGTCTACCTCCGCCCGCTGTGGGCCCAGCAGCTGTCCGACCGGCCGATCTTGACGATGGTTTGGGACTCCGACGCAATCCCGGCGTTTCGCTTCGGCCGGCTCGCCGAGGTCACGTTCGTGACCGTGCTCAACGACGACCCGCACAAACACCTTGCGCTGACTGGAACACCACGAGCCCGGCCAGATCCGGCACGAGCTGTGGCTCGGCAGCGAGAACAACGTTGGAAATCTGGTGCCGCTCACCGAGCACGTGGTCACGCAGGGGCTCGACGGTGTACCCGTCGACACGAAGCCCATTCGCGGCGACCAGCTGCTCGTGGACTACGTCCCGAACGACCTGCCCCAGCCGCTAGTGCACACCCCGCATGGCCGCTCCGACCTTCAGGGGCTGGAGACCGACCTCGACGCGCTCGACGAAGTCTGGGACTCGTGGATCCGCGACATCCGCCTCGGCAAGGGCCGCATCCTGGCCGCGCAGGAAATGCTGGAACCGGTCGGCGCGTCCAACGGCGGCCTCGCCCGGCAGTTCTTCAACAAGTTCCGGCCCGGCGGCAACGAGAAGGCGTTCGACCTCGACGCCGAGGCGTTCACCCCGCTGCCCGGGATGCCGGGCGACGACGCCGGCAAGCCGTCCCCGATCACCGTCGCCCAGTTCGCCCTGCGGGTGCAGGAGCACGCTGACACCGCGAACGAGTTGGTCGACAACATCGTCTCCCGCGCCGGGTATGCGCCGCAGACGTTCGGCCGCCACGTCGAGGGCCAGCTCTCCGGGACCGCGATGTCCCGCCGAGAGCGCCGGTCGAACAGCACGCAGGGCCGAAAGCGGCAGTACTGGAAGCCCGCGACCCGGCGGGCGGCGGAAACCCTGATGCTGATCAACGCCGTCGTGTTCAGCGGCCCGAAGCCCGCAGAGCGGCCGGCGCTGGAGTGGCCGGTCGACCAGGCCGACCCCAAGGAAGCAGCCGAGACGATCAACCTGCTTGCCCAGGCCGAGGCCATCTCCACCGAGATCAAGGTCAAGATGGCGCACCCGGAGTGGGAACAGCGCGACGTCGACGAAGAGGTCAAGCGGATCAAGGCCGAGAAGCCGGCCGCGCCGGACCCGCTCACCGGCGGCGAGCCGTTCGGCCCGTCCGGTCCCGGCCAGCAGCAGCCGCCCGGTAGCGGCGAGCCGCCGCAGTGACCGCCGCGGTCCCGCTCGGCGCGAGCCCGGCCGACGGCGCCGCGACGCTCAAGATCCTTCTCGACGTCTGGGATGTCGCCGCCGAGCGCATGATCATCACCGTGGCGCGGCACCTCGCCCGCGGTATCACCGAAGACGGCTGGGCCGAACGCAGGGCCCGCGAAGTCCTCGGCCTCCGCGACGAACTCCGCGCCATCACCAGCCGCCTCGCCATCACCGCGCCCGACCTCGCCGAGCAAGCGCTCGCCGAGGCGTACACCATCGGCCAGCGCGTCGCCGACACCCTCGGCCGCCCGCTCCAGTCCCGGCCCGAGCTCGTCGACACCCTCGCCCGCCGGTTCGTCGGCCAGCTCACCGGCGCCCACCTGCCCGTGATCCGCGCGCACGAAGACCTCTACCAGCGCGCCGTGCCTGACGCCGAACTGCTCATGCAGACCGGCACGATCGTGCGCCGCGACGCCGTCGCCCAGGTCGTCGACCGCCTGCTCGCCCAGGGCAAGGACCGGTTCCCGGACGCCGCCGGCCGCGAGTGGCACCTCGACACCTACGCGCGCATGGCCGGCCGGACTGTCGCCGGCCAGGCCGTCGTACAGGGCCAGCTCGACCAGATGGTCGCCGAGGGCCGCGACGTCGTGAAGATCTCGGACAGCCCGCGCGAGTGCAAGCTCTGCCGGCCGTGGGAAGGCCGGTTGCTGTCCATCGGCGGCACGTCGGTCGGGCAGGAGCTCGACGGGCATCGGGTCGGCGCGACCGTCGCCGCCGCCCGGGCCGCCGGGCTCTGGCACCCGAACTGCACCCACCGCGCCGATCCGTACGTCCCTGGCCTCACCATCGTCCGGCCAGCCGAGTCGAACCCCGAGGGCTACAAGCCACAGCAGGAGCTGCGCCGCCTCGAACGCCGCGCGCGGGAGCTCAAGCGCCGCGAGGCCGCGACCGCCGAGCTCGGCGACACCCCGACCGCCCGGAAGCTGCGTGCCGACATCCGCGCGAACTCCGCCGGGATCCGCCAGCAGGTCGAGGCAACAGATCAGAACCGGCGCCGCGATCGAGAGCGTCTCGTAGACTCAACCGCGTAACGAGCTAGATTGCTCGTGTGACGGCATGGTCGATCGGAGGAGGTGTCCGGGTGGCGTCACTTGCTGGCTTCTGGTCGGGTGTCGGCCGCGTCCTTGACCTCTCTGGCGTGACCTATCGCAGATCGCGAATCAAATCTGAAGATGAGATTGACAAGCGGGTCTACGAAAAATTCGGTGACGAGAACGAAGGGCGCCACGAGTACCATAATATTGGAGATTTACTGCAGGATGTCGCTGCTGGAAAAGTAAAATGGGCTCAGAGTCCACCGCCGGAGCTATTCGATTTCCCCTTGCGGTCGCCAAAGGATTCACTTGCAGCTTTAAGGTTGCCCTCGGACTACGAAGTTCGATTTCTTGATGCTGACAACGAGTGGGTGACTTACGAAATTCACGTCAAGGGAAATTCCGGAATAATGTTTTCTGAGAACTCTCCCTTTGAGCTCACGCGTCACGCGGAAAAGTTCTCCGAGGAGGAGAAGAAAAAGTGAGTGTTGCGGATGAGCCGACGGACGTGCCGACATTTGTGCGCGCCCTTAAGGAGTCGATGCAGACTGAAGCGGCCCCTCTGGCGACCGGGTCGGCTCGTGTCGTTGTTCCACCTCATAAGGATCCGAAGGTTTCGGCCAAGGCTCGTCATATAATGTGGTCCGACAGGCAAGATGCCTTTCAGGCATGGGTGGGCATGATCTTCGCGTTTGTCCTTGCGGTGTTATTTCTCGCCGCTTCTGTCCTGCTGATCATGAATGATCATGAAGTTAGCGGGACAATTCTCGGCACTGTAGACTTGGTTGCGCTGGTTACGGTCTTCATTATGGGAAGGCAGGGGGCTAAGGCGACGGGTTAAGTCAGTCGAGTGACACGGCAGGCGAAGCTGTAAGCATGTCGAATCTTACCGAGGACCGCCCGCCGCGTCACCCCGCGACTGAGGCCATGCTCAAGCACCTCCGCTTCACGCACTTGTCGCCCACGCCTCAGGAGCACTCCCGTCCGTTCGGCGAGCTGGCCGAGCACATCGCCGACAACGTCCCGGACGGCCCGGAGAAGACCGCAGGATTGCGGAAGCTACTGGAGGCCAAGGACTGCATCGTCCGCGCCGCGCTCACCGAGTGACAGCGTGGCGCGACCCTCGGCGGGAGTAGCTACCTCACCGTCCTAGGAGGACACACCCGCCATGGCCCGCACCGCACTCACCCCGCAGGCGCTCACCCGCGTCGGCGCCGAGCTCGTCCTCAGCGCCGTCGACGCCGCCGCGTCGCCGAACGGCAACTCGTTCCCGACCGACGGCCGCGAGGTCGTCGTCATCAACAACGCCGACGCTGCCAGCCACACGTGCACCATCCCCGTCAACCCGGCCGCCGCGCCGGACGGCCTCGCCGTCACCTCCCGCCAGGTCGTCGTGCCCGCGGGCAAGACGTTCGTCGCGGGCCCGTTCGGGCCGGAGTACCGGCAGGCCGACGGCAGCGTGTACCTGAACTGGGACAGCGCGACGCAGATGACCGCCGCCGTGCTCCGCCTGCCCTCTTGATCGCAACGCACCGATCGACGGCCCCGCCTCGCGTCCCGCGAGGTGGGGCCGGCCGTCCTATGTGGTGACACGGCCGCTCGACCCTCATCGGCATGACGCAGCCTTCCCCCACGAACGGCCCCGCCGACGGCGGCCAGGCCAGCATCGCCACCACTGACCCGGCCGGGGCGCAGCCCGGCGACGGCCAGCAGTAGAACGGCACGCCCGCGGGCACGCAGCCTGCCGCCGCGACGCAGGGCACGCCGCCGCAGGACGGCCAGCCGGCCATGCCGCTGAAGCCCGGCCCGCCGCCCGCGAAGACCTTCACGCAGGCCGACGTGGACCGCATCATCAACGAACGCCTCTCCCGGCGGGAAAAGTCCATCGGCGACAAGATCGCCGAGCTGTTCGGCGGGAAGCCGTCCGACGGTGACGGCGAGTCAAGCCCGAGGCCGTTCTCCAGCAGGCACAGCAGATGCTCGACAACGCGCGGACGACAGCGAACAACATGACCGCGGAAGCGCTCGCGCAGGCGGCCGGGATCAAGCCCGAGCGGATCTCCACGTTCATCGGCCTGGCCAACCTGACCGGGGTGCTCGCCGTATGAGTTCGGCGTCCACCGCCGTGACCTTCGTGCCGGCGCCACTGGGCTAGAAACCGCTCGGTTGCGCCTTCCGGCTGGGTCGGGACCCCCAAGCAGGAGGGCACTTTTGCCGCACCCGACGCCGGCCGGCGTCCTTACGCTGTGCCGAATTTCGGAAATCCGCGGCCTGCCCCTGTCCCGCGCCCGCCGGTGGACTTGGGTCGTCGTTGCCGTCGCACTGGTGTTCGCGGGGTGGCATGGCTACGGCATCACCGTGGCGCCGGAACGGCCGTTCTTCTGGACCGGCGTGGTCTGCGACGTCCTGGTCGCAGTGGTCGCGTGGCTGCTGGGGCGGTCCTGGCCCGCCGAGGCCCGCTTCGGTCCGGACGCCATCGCCTTCGGCAGTGCCGGCGTCCCGTACGCCGCCATCACCGACTTCCGGCGTGGCGCCGTGTCGGCCAAGCCGTTCTGGCTGGCCTTCTGGCTGCCGACGTCCTTGCTGATCGGGTTGATCGTCGCCCTCCGGCCGTCCGGCGACTTCGACCGCGAGGTCGTGGAGGTCGGCACCGCACGCTGACGGGTCCGCGCCCGCTGGCGTGACCACCGGGCCGCGGACGCCTTCGTCGCCGCGTTGCGCGAGAAGCTGCCGGACATCGAGGCCGGCTACGGCGTCGACCCGGCCACCTAAGCCAAGGACTACTCGCCCCGGCTGGGTGTCGGCGGCGGCCTGCTCGCGTTCGCCTTGGGGCTCTGGCTGGTCCTCGGCAGCTGGTTCGGCCTGCAGCTGTCCGACCGGTCCCTGGACCGCGGGCCGTTCCCGGCCGCGCCGACATCGGTGACGATCCGGGAGCTGCCGGCCGCTTGTCCGGCTTCGCGCCGCTGACCGGCGTCACCCGCGACTTCACCGAGTGGCCCTGCGACCGCATCAACGATCTGATCCTCGGCCCCGACCCGGACGCCGCCGACCTGCACCTGAAGCTTGAGAGCCGGACGCTGCCGGAAGGCGAGGCGGGGGCCGTCGAGGCGCGGCTGCGGCAGGCGGCCGGGATGGACCCGGGGCAGTACCTCCAGCGCTACGGCCCGGACGACCTCGATTTCGAGGTGGACATCCCGGAAGACGGTGACCTCTACGTCGAGTTCTCCATCGGCTGCATCGGCGACGACGCTGTGCTCGGCCTGCGCGACGACCTCGGGAAGCTGGCGTCTGCCATGGGAGTGCCCTGAGCATAGGCGGCGCGGCGGGAACGGGGGAGGCATCATGGTGACCTGGTGCCACCGCGGCGGCGGCGCACCGCGCTCTGGTTCTCGCAGCACGGTGTCCCGGTGCGGGCTGGCGCGGACGCCGAGGAGATCCTTCTGGAGCTCTACGACCACCTCGTCGAGACCGTCACCATCGGGCCGACCTTCTACACCGACTTCCCGGCCGGGCCGTCCCCGCTGGCGAAGGCCTGTGGCCACGATGACCGGCTGGCGCAGAAGTGGGACCTGGTCATCGGCGGCCGCGAGATCGCGACCGCCTACACCGAGCTCGCCGACGCCGCCGAGCTGCAAGCCCGGCTCGCCCCGGACGGGGACCGGATCCTGTCCTCGGAGGCCGCGGCGCTGGGACGAGGAGTGGCTGGCGGTGTTCGCCGGGCACATGCCCGAGGCCGGCGGGCTGTGCATCGGCCTGGAACGGCTGCTGCTCACCCTCACCGGCGCCACGACGAGGTCATGGAGCCCGTGGTCTCGAAGGTGAGGAGGCCGAAGTCTCGAAGACCGTCGGCGGCGTTGAAACAGGTCTGAGCGAGGTTCGCGGCCGTACTCTTCATACCTCCGAGATCTGCGAGGCAGGGGCCGCCGCGCTCAATCGGTCAGGTCTTCAGGGCTTCAGGCGATGTCGATGCGGGCAGGGGCGAGGTTCTTCGAGCGGGAATCGGTTGGGGGCCACCCACAGGGCTGCTACCCTTCCTCGCGGAGAGGCCGCTGGGCGTCCGTGTCGGCGACGGCGAACGCCTTGGCCTACATCTCGCCCGTCTGCTCCAGGACGTAGATGAGGGTGGGAGCGTCGGCGGTCTTGAGTTCGGATCGGCGCTGCGTCAGCTCGGCCAGTGAGTGACCAGTGTGTCGATTCGCTTGCCGATGATCTGCTGGTCAAGCTTGTCGAGCCGCGAGTTGGTCGATGCCCCCAGACATCGCACCCCCGAGAGCATCGAAGCAACACCTCACGACCGGGTTGGCCAGACGCGCGACTTCGTGAGGCCATCAGCTCCGTCCTGCCGGAGAGGCTGCGCCAGTTCGCACTGCCGAATCTCGTGCGAAGTCAGTTGCCGTCTTCGTCGCCGCGGTGACTGGTCACGCAGCTGGTGGGTTTGTCGCGCAGGCACACCTTGCCGCCCGCTACGCGCAGGCCGACGGCATCGAAGGCGGTGACCCAGTTGGCGGCGATGGCTTTTTGGGCGGGGGCGAGCTGGATCAGGCCGGAGCACACGGCCGCGTGCAGCTTGTTCTCGACCGCGTCCTTCGGGTTGGGGATCTTGCCGGGTTCGACCCACAGGTTGCGCGGGTCGTCCGGGGCGCCGCCGAGTTCCAGGCTGACCAGGTGGTCGTACTCGCCCTTGTCGGCGGGTGCCAGGTCGTAGGAGCGGGCGGACGCGGCCTTCATCGCGCTGGTTTTCGACGTCGGCGGACGGACGGTCTTGGTCCACCCGGTCCGGCAGATCGTGTCCTTGATGGTGTCCTGCCGTACCGCGGGGTTCACCGCGCCGGGAGTGCAGTGCGGATCGGGAAGCGGCTGGCCGTCGCGGCTGCCCAGCTTGCAGGTGCCCGGCCCGGGCATCGCCGCAGCGGAATCCCCGACCAGCAGGTCGCCCGATGCCGCCCTCGGTGTAGTTGTCGGGGCTGGGGTCGCCGCGTCGGACGCGTGGCAGCCGGCGAAGGCCAGCGTGGCAGCGAGCACGGCAAAAGCCCATCGGCCTGTGCCGGACCGGGAAGAGGACACGAAGATCTCCTGCGTCAGCTACTGCGGTGGGGGAGTGAGACCCCGCCTTGGAGTGGGACGAGGTCTGACGGCTGTTCAACTTCTACCGGCTCCGTGGGTGTTGAGCTCACCGCCACGCCCTACCCGCAGGCGGCTGGGCCCGCCAAAGGTCGGGATGTTCCGGACGGTGCGGCAGCAACCCGGCGGGGTGAACGGTTTCGCTGTAGCGCCGTCATCTGGTGGCTTCTTCACTGTCACCGTGGCGTCGCTGGATGCTGCGCATGGTGATGACCACCGAACGCCGAGCCCTCGGCAGATTCGCTGTCTTTCTGCGAAAGGACCACCAGGATGAGCCGCCTCGTACGTCGCGTCTGCCTCACCGCAGCCGCGGTCACCGTCACAGCCGGCCTGATCGCTGCCCCCGTCTACGCTGCTACCGCCGGCACCGGCGTGGGGCCCCTGTCTACTGCGGCGTCATGCTCGCAGGCGTATCTGCCGCTGCCGGACCCGGCCTGCACGCCGGGGGCGAAGAACTCGGATGTCACCCAGTCCACGATCGGATCGACGATCTGCGTGTCCGGCTGGACGGCCACGATCCGCCCGTCCACCACCTACACCAACGGGCTGAAGAAGCAGGGCATCATCGACTACGGCTACACCGACACCAGCATGTCCGACTACGAGGAGGACCACTTCCTCCCGCTCGAGCTAGGTGGCGCACCGAAGGACCCGCGCAACCTCTGGCCGGAGCCGCACTCCGGGGACGAGAACTCCTACAGCAAGGACTCGGTGGAGAACGCGGTCAAGAAGGCCGTGTGCGCCCACCAGGTCACCCTTGCCGCAGCCCAGGCGGCAATGCTGGACGATTGGACCACGGCGAAGGCCGTACTCGGCATCGGCTGACCCGAACCCGGGTCGTCCCGGCTTCAGCGGAGAGACAGAGCTTGGCCCCGCCGGCTCGCCTGGAGTGCGGGTGCTACCCGTACTACGGTGGCGCCGAGGCCACCTCCGGACCGCTGCCGTGGAGCGGAGGTTGCAACCGACTATGACGAGCAGGGAAGGGCTCGAGCCGGTGGCATGCTCCAGAAGCTTCCTACCCCGACTTCGAGATGCGGTGGGCGACGCCGTTCAAAAGTAAAATGTCCTTCGTCGGGGGGGGGGGGGGGGGGGCCCCGGCCCCCCCCACGACGAGCCCCGGGGATAGGACCCCCAAGTATAAGCGGGATAAGGGGGTAAAGGCGGGGGGGATATTAAC
>NZ_JBEXMD010000076.1:0-26351 GCF_040610315.1 Amycolatopsis sp. NPDC004169 | reverse complement strand
CCTGCTCGATGGCGGCCGGGGTGAGGTAGAAGCTGTTGGCGTTGACGTTGTTGATGGTGAGGCCGTTGAGGCCGAGGGAAGCCATCGCGCGGCGCCGGGTCACTCCGCTCAGCAGGGCTGCAGCAGCCAGCAGAGCCGGTAGTTCGCCTGGTAGGACGCTCCCGTCGGCGGCGCGACGACGTTCTGCGCCCGTGCCCCGCCGTGCGCCCAGCTGCTGAAGGCGTACTTCAGGTTGAGCGGGGGCAGGTTCTGCGGGCTGTCCGCGCTGATCGAGTTGGTCGATCCGGCGATCACCGTCCGCGAGAACGGCGTCCGCTGCTGGGTCCCGCCGACGGTGAGCATCGCCTGGCTCGGGTTGGACGTGAAGTTCAGCGTCACCGTCTTCGGCTGCAGGTCGATCGTCCTGCTCCCGGTGCGGCCGGTCGAGTCCGTCGCGGTGAGCGTCAGCTGCAGGTACGACGGGTATTCGTGGTCCGGCGCGACGAACGACCCGGTGGCGACGCCCGGGAAGTCCTGGACGTTGTGCGTGTGGCAGGTGCCGTTGGCCGTGCAGTGCCGGATGGCCAGCCGCCAGGACAGCGCCGCGGGCGGCAGCTCGCCGTCCTGGGCGTCGACGGCGCGGCCGGAGAACGGCACGGTCTGCCCGACCGACCAGGCCAGCGTGGCGGCCGGGGTGTCGATGACCGGCACCGGGTCCAGCCCGGCCGGGTTCCCGACGGTCACCCGGACCGTCGTGGTCGCCGAGGCACCGTGGGAGTCGGTGACCCGCAAGCCCGCGTCGACCGCCGCCGCGGTGGTGTACGTCCAGGTGGGTTTCGCCGCCGCCGAGTCGTCGTAGGCGCCGTCCGCGTCGAGGTCCCAGGCGTACGAAAGCGTGTCGCCCGCGTCGGGGTCGGTCGAGCCGGTGCCGTCGAACTGGACGGTCAGCGGGGCAGGCCCGCTGGACGGCGTCGCCGTGGCCGCGGCGACCGGCGGCCGGTTGGTGCCGCCCGCGTAGCTCACCCGGCGCAGTTCGCCGGCGCCGAGCGCGATGTAGAAGAGGTCGCCGCCGGGGCCGGTGAGCACCTGCACCGGGGTGTTGACGCCGGTCACGAAGGGCACCAGCTTGGTGGGACTGGGCTGGCCGGAGACGGTCTGCATCGCCCAGATGCAGCCGCGCGAGGAGTCGGCGAAGAACAGCGCGCCGGCGTACTCGGCCGGGTAGTTGCTGCCCGACTCGAAGGCGATGCCGCTGATCGAGGAGCCGCCGGTGGGACACGGGTCGGTCGCCACGACCTTGGCGTTGTGGTTGTAGGCGTAGAACGGCGCGGTCTGCCCGCCCGCCGAGTACAGCGATTCGCAGCGGTCGAGGTTCGCGCCGTCGTACCCGGCCTGGCGGGCGGTGCCCTCGAAGCACGGCCAGCCGAAGTTCTCCGCCACGCCGTCACCGGCGTTCGCGACGCGGTTGATCTCCTCCCAGGTGTTCCAGCCGACGTCACCGGCCCAGAGCTCGGCCGTGCCGGGCCGGAAGCCGAACCGGAACTGGTTGCGCGAGCCGTAGGCGATGACGCGGCGGGCGTTGGCGTCGGCACTGGCCGCGAACGGGTTGCCGGGCAGGCCGTCGCCGGTGTCGGGGTCGATGCGCAGCAGCGCGCCGTTGAGCAGCACCGGCTGCCCGGCCGCGCGGCGCGGGGACTGCGACCGCAGCGCCCCGCCGTCGGCCGAGGGCGGGCTGAGGTTCGTGCCGGCCGGCGACGGCGGGTCGGCGCACGGGTTGCCGACCTGGCCGTAGTCGGCGAAGTTGAAGCTGGCGCCGTCACCGCCGCCCGCGTACAGGGCGCCGTCCGGGCCGAAGGCCAGCGCGCCGACCGAATGGCTGGGGTACTGCTGGCACCAGCCGGTGACCAGTGGTTTCTCGCTGACGGCTGTCCCGGCCGGGCCCATCGTGAGCTGCGAGACGCGGCCGGTCACGACACAGCCGGCGTCGGTCGCGCCCGGCGGAGTCGGGCACGTGTCGCCCCACCGGGGCGCGGTCCCGCCCGGGAGCGCGTCCAGGGTGTAGGAGACGTAGACGTACGGCCGCGCCGGGAACGCCGGGTCGACCGCCAGCCCGAGCAGGCCGCGGTCCCAGAAGTCCTGGGTCGGCGTGCGCAGGTCGGCGAACACCGTCGGCGTCGGGTCGGCCAGGGTGTCGAACACCTTGACCAGGCCGCTCTTCTCCGCGACGAACACCCGCCCGTCGGGGGCGAACGCGGCGGCGGTCGGCGAGCTGAGGCCCCCGATGGCGACGGTGTCGGTGAAGCCGGCCGGCACGGCGGCGGCCGGTGCCGCAGCGGCGAGGGCCACCGCGAGGGGCACCACCACCCCTGCGGCCAGTGCGCGTCTTGATCTTCGCGGAACCAGGGAACGACGTGGACCCATCACGAACTCCTCCAGCGGCGGGGACCGGACTGGCGCGAACGCCGTCCGGTATGGCGCGTGACGTCCGAAAGTTGTTACGCCGACGCAGGAAAAACGCACGAACAGCTCAATCTTGTTAGGGGCCAACGACTTGCCACCGCTCGCGCGGGTCGCGCGGTGCGGCCATGCTGGGGACCACCCCGAACCGAGGAGGTCGACCGTGGTGCAGTTACCGCCGGCCATGCGCGCCTGGCGCGTCGTGCGACCGGGCCCGATGGCGACCGGGCCGCTGGAGGCGGTGCGGGCGGCGGTGCCGCGGCCCGCCGCCGGCGAGCTGCTGGTGCGGGTGCTCGTGTGCGGGGTGTGCCGGACGGACCTGCACGTCGCCGAGGGCGACCTGCCGGTGCACCGGCCGGGGGTGACGCCGGGGCACGAGGTGGTCGGCGAGGTCGTGGCGCTCGGCGCGGACGTCACGGGCTTCGCGGCCGGGGACCGGGTGGGGATCGCGTGGCTGCGCGCGACCTGCGGGCGCTGCCGCTACTGCCGGCGCGGCCGGGAGAACCTGTGCCCGGAGTCGCGGTACACCGGCTGGGACGCCGACGGCGGGTACGCGGAGTACGCGGTCGTCCCGGCGGCGTACGCGCTGCCGCTGCCCGGCGGCTACCGCGACGACGAACTCGCCCCGCTGCTGTGCGCCGGGCTGATCGGCTATCGCGCGCTCCTGCGGGCGGAGCTGCCCGAAGGCGGCCGCCTCGGCATCTACGGCTTCGGCGGCAGTGCGCACCTGACCGCCCAGGTCGCGCTGGCGCGGGGCGCCGAGGTGCACGTGCTGACCCGCAGCGCGGCGGCCCGCGAGCTGGCGCTGGCCCTCGGTGCGGCGTCGGCGGGCGACGCGGCCGCGCCGCCTCCCGAGCCGCTGGACTCGGCGATCCTCTTCGCGCCGGTCGGCGACTTGGTCCGGCCGGCGCTGGCCGCGCTCGACCGCGGCGGGACGCTGGCCATCGCGGGCATCCACCTGTCCGACGTGCCGCCGCTGAACTACCAGCGGCACCTGTTCCAGGAGCGGCAGATCCGCAGCGTCACGGCGAACACCCGGGCGGACGCGCGGGAGTTCCTGGACTTCGCGGGGCGTCACCACCTGGCGGTCAGCACGGTGCCGTACGCGCTGGACGCGGCGGACCGGGCGTTGACCGACCTGGCCGGGGACCGGGTGACCGGGGCGGCGGTGCTCCGCGTTTGATTTCGTTGGTAACTTTTTCTTGATATCACTGATGATAACGTGGGTAGTATCAGCGTGAACATCGAGAAGGGGTACGCCATGATCGTCATCACCGGGGGAACCGGGCAGCTCGGGTCGCGGATCGTCGGCCGGCTGCTCGAGCGGGTCCCGGCGGCCGAGATCGGGGTCAGCGTCCGGGACCCGAGCCGGGCCGCGGAGCTTTCCGCGCGCGGGGTCCGCGTCCGGCGCGGCGATTTCGCCGACTCGTCATCGCTCGCCGAGGCGTTCGAGGGGGCGGCGCAGGTCCTCGTCGTCTCGACGGATTCGGCGGGCGAAGAGGCCGTGGCGCACCACGTCGCGGCGATCGAGGCCGCGCGGGCAGCGGGGGCGAAGCGCGTCCTGTACACCAGCCACCAGGCCGCGGCCGCCGACTCGCGGTTCGCGCCGATGGTGGACCACGCCGCCACGGAACGCCGGCTCGCGGACGGGCCGTTCACCGCGCTCCGCAACGGGTTCTACGCGAGCACGGTGCCGCTGCTGCTGGGCGCGGCGCTGGAGACGGGCGAGCTGACCGCCCCGGCCGACGGCCCGGTGTCCTGGACGGCCCACGCCGACCTCGCCGAGGCGGCGGCGATCATCCTCGCCGACGAGGGCCGCTTCGACGGGCCGACGCCCCCGCTGACCGCCCCGGTGGCCCTCGACTTGGCGGAGATCGCGGCCGTGCTGACCGAACTCGCGGGCCGTCCGGTCCGGCGGGTGGTGGTGTCCGACGACGCCTGGGCGGCGGGCCTGGTCGAGCACGGCGTCCCGGCGGCGCGGGCGGAGCTGCTGCTGGGGATGTTCCGCGCGGCCCGGCGGGGCGAGTTCGCGGTGGCCGGGCCGGAGCTGGAGCACCTGCTCGGCCGCCCGGCGACGCCGGTGCGTGAGGTGCTGGCGGGGGCGCTCGGCCGGTAACCGGGCCGGTGGCGGCGCGTGGAGGGTCCACAGTAGACGGAGGGGTACAAGGGGCGTACAAAGCCGGTGTACGGATTTTGGACCGCCGGCAGGCGTACTTGTCCCATGAAAACTCCGAAAGCGATCCTCCTCGCGCTGGCCGTGGCGGCCGGCGTGCTGGCGCTGCCCGGGACGGCGAGCGCCGCCTACAGCGACCCGCTGACGACGACCACCAAGCAGAACCTGGTGTGGCACGCCACGCCGGCCGCCGCGCTGACCGCGCTCGACGGTGCGCTCCCGAACGTCAGCCTCAACACCGTCGTCAACGACACCAGCTACGACATGACCGGCTGCACCAGCGCCGAGAAGGCGGCGCTGCCCAAGGCGCCGGTCGCCACCAAGGCGATGTGCTGGGACGCCGACCGCGCCGGGACCACGACGTGGAGCCCCCAGGGCATCACCACCTCCGGTGACGCCGACGACGACGGCAAGTGGGGCGACGACAAGATCATCCTGTCCGGCTGGCACGGCACCGACGCGCTCGGCCGCTACAACGACGCGCGGATCCAGGCGATCAACTACGACGACCCCGCCAAGCCGTCGTACCGGATGCTGTACCTGGCCGTGCCGAACAGCACCGGCACCAGCTTCACCGCCGCGCAGGCGCACATGGGCGGGATGGCCTGGTACGGCGACAAGATCTACGTGACGGCCGAAGGCGGCAGCTCCACCGCCATCCGGGTCTTCAGCACCAAGCACATCCTGCAGATGACCGACACGACGTCCAACGCGATCGGCAAGACCTCCGGCGGGTACGCCGCCTACACCTACAAGTACGCGATGATGCAGGTCGGTTACTACACGTATGCCAACGGCGCCTGCACCATGGAGTCCGACACGGCGGTGCCGTGCTTCTCCTCGATGTCGCTGGACCGCAGCACCTCCCCGGCCAGCATCGTGACGACGGAGTACTTCTCCGACCAGAGCCTCCACGGCCGCCTTTACCGCTACCCGATGGGCACCGACTACCTGCTGACCGGGACCGCGTCGGAGGCGCTGCGCAGCTCGGTGGGCAACATGCAGGGCGTGCTGTCCAACAACGGCAAGTGGTACGTGGCCCACAGCTCGGCGACGATCAACGGCCAGCTCTGGACCCAGACGACGGCGAAGAGCAGCTCGGCCACCTGCGCGTCCGGGACGACGGCCTGCTGGGCGGTGCACCCCGAGGCCCTGACCTACGACTGGTCGACCGGCCTGGTGTGGTCCCAGTCGGAGTGGTCGACGGCCGACTGCACGGCGAAGAGCCAGACCTGCGGCCGAGCGGTGTTCGCGGTGCCGCTGTCCTCACTGCCCGCGTGACCCGCGCGACGGCCGCCCCGGTTTCCGGGGCGGCCGTTTCAGGCGCCGGGATGGCCGCAGGCGTAGACGTTCGCCGACGCCAGCGTCACACAGGCGGGACAGGTGTTGACCGGCCGCTCCCGGCGGCCGAAGTACGGGTGGCGGGCACCGCACAGCGCCGTGAGCACGTCCCCGGGCCGGGGATCCGGGTGGCACCGGGGACAGTAGGCGTGCGCGGCGCGTTCGACTTCGGCGCTCATGGCACCCGGGTACCCCCGGCGACGGTGCGCTAACCCGCCCACACGGACCGGCCGCCGGTGAAGCACCAGATCGCGATGACGGGGTCGCAGATCGCGCAGCCGAAGGACGAGTCGTGGGCGAACGGCAGGATCGGCTGGCCCTTGAGGTGGTGGACGACGTCCCAGCCGGTGTGCAGCAGCCAGGCGATCCCGATGGACGTCCACGAGTCGAGCCCCCGGAAGGCGAGGTAGGTCAGCACCGCGCAGAACGCGAGCTCCCACGGGCCGAGCGCTCCGCCGGAGAGGTAGGCGGCGCCGGCGCCGCCCACGAACACGGCGTTGAACCGGCGGCGGTGCTGCTCCGGGATCAGCGAGTTGAGCAGGACGAAGGCGAGGCCGATGAGGATCGGCGCCAGGATCTGGATCACGGGTCCTGACGTTAGGAAGCGGGCGGTCGGGGAGCCAGTGGCCGGATGGTCAGGGAGCACCGGGATCTCGCCACGGCCTGGTCGTCCGTATGGTGGGTACCGGCAGAGCGGCTGGGCGATGCGGGTGGGTGGATGAACGTCAAGGCGGATCGCGCGAGCGCCACGCGCGAGAGCATCCTGGTGACGGCCGAGCGGTTGTTCGCCGAGCACGGCGTGCACGCGGTGTCCAACCGGCACATCAGCGAGGCGGCGGGCCAGGGCAACAACGCGGCGGTCAACTACCACTTCGGCACCAAGGCGGACCTGGTCCGCGCGATCGCCCGCAAGCACTTCACCCGGATAGACCGGCTGCGCGAGGAACTGGTCGAAGCCATCGAGGGCGACGGCGAGCTGCGTGACTGGGTGGCCTGCCTGGTCCGCCCGTCGACGAGCTACCTGAACGAGCTGGGCGCGCCGACGTGGTTCGCGCGGTTCAGCGCCCAGGTGATGACGGACCCGGCGCTGCGGGCGATCATCGCGGAGGAGTCCCTGTCGTCGCCGGCCCTGGGGCGCGTGGTGGAGGGGCTGAACCGCTGCCTGGAGGGCCTCCCACCGGAGGTCCGCGCCGAGCGCGGCGACATGGCCCGGCAGCTGATGATCCACATGACGGCGGAGCGGGAACGCGCACTGGCCGAGGGGACCGCGACGCCCCGGGCGAGCTGGAACGACGCGGGGACGGGGTTGATCGACGCGATCACCGGGATTTTGCTGGCCCCGGTGACCCCGCCGTCCTGACCCGGACGGACGGCTCGGGTACCTGGACGGACGACTCGCGTACCCAGGCGGACGACACACCGCGGTTGCCGCTTCGGGGCGGGGCCATTCTGGTTGATTCGAGGCAGCGGCTGCCGTATTACATGCCACATGAGCCGATCGCGCGAATCGTCGTCAGCAGGCATCGTTTTCCGCAGCGAGAGACCTACCCGCGTCTCTCCCCGATCGTTGCTTTTGCACGTCGCGCTCCTCTTGCTCCTCGCAACCGTGGTCGCCGTCGGGTTCGGCGCGCTGCTGTGGCTCGGGCTCGGCCGTCCGGATGCGCTGACCGCCGGTGAACGGCTGGAAGCTCTGAAGGTCGTTCTCGCCGTGGTGGCCGGAATCGGTGCAGTCGTCGCATTGACTGTCGCCTACCGCAAGCAACGCGACGCGGAGCTCGCTGAGTACCGTGAGGACGCGAAGGCCTATGCGGACCGGTTCGGCAAGGCGGCCGACCAGCTGGGCAATGCGGAACACGTTGTGCGAACCGGAGGCGTCTACGCGCTCGCGGAGCTGGCGGACGAGTGGATCGAAGGCAGGCAGACGTGCATCGATCTCCTCTGCGCCTACCTGCGCATGCCCTACGTCGCCGATACTGCTTCCGCCGACTACTCCCACGGCAACCGCGAAGTCCGTCGCACCATCATCCGCGTGATTCGCAACCACCTCCGTGACGGCTGGAGTGCGGTGTCGTGGCGAGGCTACCGATTCAGCTTCGAAGGCGCGGTGTTCGACTGCGGGGACTTCTCGAAGGCGCATTTCCGAGGCGGGAACGTCACGTTCCACAGGGCGCGGTTCGTGGCGGGACACGTCGAGTTCAACGATGTCGTGTTCGAGGGTACCCCGGTCTGGTTCAGCAAGGCCGAGTTCGCGGGCGCGCACGTCGATTTCCGCCGATCGGTCTTCGCGGGCACCGTGGCTTCGTTCGAAAACGCCGTGTTTTCGGCAGGGCGAGTCGAGTTCGATGGAGTACGTTTCGCCTCTGGAGAAGTCAGCTTCGACAATGCCGTGCACGAGGGATCCGTCGCCACCTTCGACGGGGTCGCGCATACCGGCGGAACCGTCGTGTGGGGTCCGTTCCCGCACCTTTCCGCCTCGACCTCGACGCCCCCTGCTTGACGACACGCGGACCGGGTGGTTCGTCCGCGCGGATGGAAGGCGTCGCCGGAGTTCGTCGTCGGGTACCAACGGCGCTCGGGGAAATCCTCCTACCGTCACCTCGATCGGGTGGTGATGAGGAGGCGGGCGGGTGCGGACACTCTTGCGGGGCGGCCGGGTCATCGATCCGGGAAGCGGGTTCGACGGCGTCGCCGACGTGCTGCTCTCCGATGCCGGAGCCGGGGTCGAGGCCGTCGGCACCGGGCTGACGGCGGATGCCACCGAGGTCGATGTCTCCGGGCTCGTCGTCGGGCCCGGGTTCGTCGATCTGCACAGTCACGTGCACTCCGTCGCCGGGCAGCGGCTGCAGGCCATGGATGGGGTCACCACCGCCCTCGATCTCGAAGCCGGCCTGATGCCCGTCGACCGGGCCTATGCCGAGGCCGCCGCGGCCGGGCGGCCCCTGCACTACGGCTTCTCCGCCTCCTGGGGTGCCGCCCGGGCTCAGGTGCTCGCCGGGATCGCACCCGATGCGAACATCGACAGCGGCCTGGCCGTCCTGGGCAACCCCGCCTGGCAACGGTCTTCCTCGGCCACCGAGCTCGCCGCCTGGCTGTCCCTTTTGGACAAAGAACTCGGTGACGGCGCGCTCGGGATCGGCGTTCTCATGGGCTACGCGCCCCAGACCGCGCCGGGGGAGTTCCTCGCCGTCGCCCAGCTCGCCGCGAAGGCCGGGGTGCCGACCTACACCCACGTGCGCGAGCTCGTCGAGGTCGATCCCGCCATCCCGGTCGACGGCTCGGCGGAAATCGCCGCCGCCGCGGGGGAGACCGGGGCCGCGATGCACCACTGCCACGTCAACAGCACCTCCGGGCACCACCTCGACCGCGTCCTCGCCACCCTCGACGACGCCCGCCGCGCGGGTTCCCGCGTCACCGTCGAGGCCTACCCCTACGGCGCGGGCAGCACGGCCGTCGGGGCCGCCTTCATCGAGCCGGACCGCTTGCGGCTCAAGGGACTCCGACCGTCCAGTGTGGTCATCCTCGACACCGGCGAACGCGTCCGCGACGAAGCCCGCCTCCGGCAGCTGCGGCGGGACGACCCGGGTGCGCCGTGCCTGCTGGAGTTCCTCGACGAGGACAACCCCCGCGAACGCGCGCTGCTGCACCGGGCCCTGGCCTTCCCCGACGCCGTCGTCGCCAGCGACGCGATGCCCGTGTCCTGGCCCGGCGGCCGCTCCGAAAGCACCGAGTGGCCGCTGCCGCCCGGTGGCCGGACGCACCCGCGCACCGCGGGCACCTTCGCCAAGACCCTGCGCCTGATGGTCCGCGAAACCGGCGTCTGGAGCTGGCTCGAGGCGTTCCGGCGCTGCTCCTACCTGCCCGCCCGGCTCCTCGACGACGTCGCGCCCGCCGCCCGCCGCAAGGGCCACCTCGGCACCGGAGCGGACGCCGACGTCGTCGTCCTCGACCCCCGCGGCATCACCGACACCGCCACCTACGCCGACCCCACCCGGCCCTCCCACGGTGTCCGGCACCTCTACGTCGCCGGGGTTCCGGTGGTGGCCGACGGAGTCCTCGACCCGGGAGCGCTGCCCGGCAAGCCGCTGCGGGGTGAGCCGAAGTGAGCGAACTGATCGCCGACATCGAGACGCTCGTCCGCTGCGAATCGCCTTCGGCCGACCACGAAGCCGTCGCCCGCAGCGCCGGAACCGTCGCCGGGATCGGCCGCCGCCTCCTCGGCGTCGAGCCCGAACGGATCGTCACCGACGGCTGCACCCACCTGCGCTGGCGGTTCGGCCGCGGCGAGCCGCGGGTCCTGCTGCTCGGGCACCACGACACCGTGTGGCCGCTGGGTTCCCTGCGCACGCACCCCTGCGAAGTCCGCGACGGGATCCTGCGCGGACCCGGCTGCTTCGACATGAAGGCCGGGGTCGTGATGGCCCTGCACGCCGCCGCCGCGCTGCCCGACCGCGACGGCCTCTCGATCCTCGTCACCGGCGACGAAGAAATCGGCTCGCCGTCGTCCCGCACGTTGATCGAAGAGGAAGCCAAGAGCTGCGACGCGGTCCTCGTGCTCGAAGCCTCGGCCGACGGCGGCGCCCTGAAGACGCGCCGCAAAGGCGTTTCCCTCTACCGCGTCGAGGTCGAGGGCCGTGCCGCGCACGCCGGGCTCGAACCGGAAAAGGGCGTCAACGCGGGAATCGAGGTCGCCCACCAGATCCTCGCGCTCGCCGCGCTCGCCGACGCGGAGCGGGGCACCACCGTCGTGCCGACCGCGCTGACGGCCGGGACCACGACGAACACCGTGCCCGCCAAGGCGAGCGTCGCCGTCGACGTGCGCGTGTGGGACGCGGCCGAACAGGAGCGCGTCGACCGCGCCATCCGCAGCCTCGCCCCGGTGCACGAACAGGCCCGGATCCACATCGCCGGCGGCATCAACCGGGCACCGCTGGACGCGCGGGCGTCGGGCGAGCTGTTCGCACTGGCGAACGAACTCGCGGCCGGGACACTCACCGAGGCCGCGGTCGGCGGCGCCTCGGACGGCAACTTCACCGCGGGACTGGGCATTCCGACGCTCGACGGCCTCGGCGCGGTCGGCGGGGGAGCGCACGCCGACGACGAGCACGTCGTCGTCGCCGAGCTGCCCCGGCGGACCGCGCTGCTCGCCGCGCTCACCGAAACCTTGCTGGCGCGGGGAAGTTCGTCCGCCCCGACGAACGTCCCCGGTGAATCCGGTGCGGGACAACGGTGACCGGCGGCGAGCGTCCGGAAAGGATGGTGGGCGTGACAGAAGTCGTGACGAACACAGCCCCGCCGCTTCCGGACGAGGCGGCGACCGCGGCGGCCGGTGCCGCCCTCGCCTCCGGCGTCCGGATCCGGACCCTGGCCGAGGTCGCCGACCTGGGCGCGGTGTCCCGCCTCTTCGAGTCGATCTGGCGGCCCGCGCCGGGAAACCCGCTCGTGACCGCCGAGCTGCTGCGGGCGATGGTCTCGGCGGGCAACTACGTGGCCGGGGCGTTCGACGGACCCGAGCTGCTCGGCGCCTGCTTCGGGTTCTTCGGCGAGCCCGCGAAGGGAGGGCTGCACAGCCACATCGCCGGGGTCGCGACGGCCGGGCACGGCCGCGGCATCGGCTTCGCGCTCAAGCTGCACCAGCGCGCCTGGGCGCTGCGACAGGGCGTCACGGAGATCTCCTGGACGTTCGACCCGCTGGTGCGCCGCAACGCCCACTTCAACCTGACCAAGCTCGCCGCCCGCCCGGCGCGCTACCTGCCGGACTTCTACGGCCCGATGCACGACGGCATCAACGGCGCCGGCGACACCGACCGCCTGATGGTCGCCTGGGACCTGGCGAGCCCGCCGGTGCGCACGGCCGCCGCCGGCCACCCGGGCCGGGTGGACGCGGCGGCGCTGCGGGACGGCGGCGCCGCGGTCGCCCTCGCGGCGGGCCCGGACGGCGGGCCGGCCACCGGGGCCGCGGACGCGCCGGTGGTGCTGGTCGCCGTCCCGCCGGATATCGAAGCGCTCCGGCGGACCGAGCCGGAGCTCGGCCGGGCGTGGCGGGTCGCGCTGCGCGAGGTGCTCGGCGGCCTGCTCGAGGGCGGCGCCGCGGTCACCGGCTTCGACCGGGCCGGCTGGTACGTCGTCGCGAAGGAGCACACGTCGTGAAACTCACCGGTGTCGAGATCCGCCGCGTGCGGATGCCCCTGGTGGCCCCGTTCCGCACCTCGTTCGGGACGCAGTCCGCCCGCGAACTGCTGATCCTGCGCGTGGTCACCTCCGACGGCGAAGGCTGGGGCGAGTGCGGGGCGATGGCCGATCCGCTCTACTCGCCGGAGTACATCGACGGCGTCGAGCACGTCCTGCAGGCCTTCCTCGTGCCGGCCCTGCTGGCGGCCGGGGACGTCACGGCGCACCGGGTCGCGCCGCTGCTGGCGAAGTTCAAGGGCCACCGGATGGCCAAGGCCGCGCTGGAGATGGCGGTGCTCGACGCCGAGCTGCGGGCGCACGGCATGTCGTTCGGCACCGCCCTCGGGTCCACCCAGGACACCGTGGCGTGCGGGGTCTCGGTCGGGATCATGGACTCGATCCCGCAGCTGGTGGCCGCGGTCGGCGGCTACCTCGACGCCGGGTACCTCCGGATCAAGCTGAAGATCGAGCCCGGCTGGGACGTCGAGCCGGTCCGCGCGGTCCGCGAGCGCTTCGGCGACGACGTCCTGCTGCAGGTCGACGCGAACACCGCGTACACGCTCTCCGACGTCCCGCAGCTGCAGAAGCTCGACCCGTTCGGGCTGCTGCTGATCGAGCAGCCACTGGAAGAGGAGGACGTGCTCGGGCACGCGGAGCTGGCCCGGCACCTGAAGACGCCGATCTGCCTGGACGAGACCGTCGTCTCGGCGGCGTCGGCGGTGGCGGCGATCCGGCTCGGCGCCTGCCGGATCGTCAACATCAAGCCGAGCCGCGTCGGCGGCTACCTGGAGGCGCGGCGGGTGCACGACGTCTGCGTCGCGCACGGCGTCCCGGTCTGGTGCGGCGGGATGCTCGAAACCGGGCTGGGCCGCGCCGCCAACGTCGCGCTCGCGTCCCTGCCCGGGTTCACCCTGCCCGGTGACACGTCGGCGTCGGACCGGTTCTACCGCACCGACATCACCGACCCGTTCGTGCTCGAGGCCGGGCGGCTGCCGGTGCCGTCCGGGCCCGGGCTCGGCGTCACCCCGATCCCCGAGCGGCTGGCCGAGGTGACCACCGCGAAGTCCTGGCTCGCCTAGCGAAACCGAGAGGTTCCCCATGTCGAAACTCCCCGAACTCGCCGCCTGGCTCGAACACCGCCTCCCCGCCCTGCTGGCCGAGCACCACGTGCCCGGCGCGGCCGTCGCCGTGTACGCCGGCGGTGAGGTCGTCGACCACGCCGCCGGGGTGCTCAACACCGCCACCGGCGTCGAAGCCGACGTCGACTCGCTGTTCCAGATCGGCTCGATCACCAAGGTCTGGACGGCCACCCTGGCCATGCAGCTGGTCGACGACGGCCTGCTCGACCTCGACCAGCCGGTCCGGAAGTACCTGCCGGAGTTCGTCCTCGGCGACGAGGACGCGGCCGCGCGGATCACCGTCCGGCAGCTGCTGTGCCACACCGCCGGCTTCGAGGGCGACATCTTCACCGACACCGGCCGCGGCGACGACTGCGTCGAAAAGTACGTCGCCACCCTCGGCGACGTGCCCCAGCTGTTCCCGCCGGGCGAAATGTTCTCCTACAACAACGCCGCGTTCTGCGTGCTCGGCCGGGTCGTCGAAGTGCTGCGGGGCAACAGCTACGGCGATTGCCTGCAGGAGCATCTGTTCACCCCGCTCGGCCTGACGCACGCCGCACCGAGCCCCTACGAGGCGATCCGGTTCCGCGCCGCGCTCGGGCACCTGACGGCCGAGCCCGGCGCCGACCCGGAACCCGCGGGCATGTGGGCGCTGGCGCCGTCCAACGCCCCGGCCGGCGCGATGCTCGCGATGCGCCCGCGTGACCTCGTCACGTTCGCCGCGATGCACCTGCGGGACGGCGAAGCCGCGGACGGCACCCGCGTGCTGAGCGCGCCGAGCGCCCGCGCGATGCGGGAACGCGTGGTCGAGCTGCCGGACCTCGGCCTCTTCGGCGACGCGTGGGGGCTGGGCTGGTCGCTGTTCGACTGGCCGGGCGGGGAGGTAGTCGGCCACGACGGCGGGACGATCGGCCAGTCCGCGTACCTGCGGGTCGCCCCCGAGCACGGCGTCGCGGTGGCCCTGCTGACCAACGGCGGCGACACGATCCCGGTCTACGCCGAGGTTCTCGGGCACGTCCTGCGCGAGCTGACCGGCATCGAGCTGCCCGCGCCGCCGATGCCGGACCCGGCCGCCCCGCGCTTCGACGCTTCGCGGTACGTGGGCGAGTACTCGTCGTCGGTGGCGGACATCGTGGTCAGCCAGGACGACGACGGCCGCGTCTGGGTCGAGCGCGTCCCCAAGGGCATCTTCGCCGAGCTGGCCAAGCCGGAGAAGACCGAGCTGGTCGCGATGAACGGCGACACGCTGATCCTGGCCGAGCCGATGCAGGGCATGTACATCCCGCACGCGTTCGTCGGGGACGACGGCACCGGGCGCGCGCTGTACCTGCACACCGGCCGCGCCGACCGGCGGGTGACCGCGTGAGCGCGGTCGAAGCGGAGATCGCCGCCGTCTTCGCCGAGGCGGGCGCGCGCGGGTTCCTGCACGCACGGGAGATCGGCGGCGGCCCGGAGGTGGCCGTCGGCGCGGACGACCCGGTGGTGCTGGCGTCGGTGTTCAAGATCCCGGTCGCCGTCGCCTACGCCCGCGAGGTGGCCGCGGGACGGCTGGACGAGACGGCCCGCACCCGCGTCGGCTCGCGCTACCGCATCGGCGGCATCGGCACCGCGGGCTGTGCCGACGACGTGGAGATGAGCTGGCGGGACCTGGCGCTGTTCATGCTGACGATGAGCGACAACGCCGCCACCGACGTCGTCTACCACCGTGTCGGGGCGGCCGCCGTCGACCGCGTGGCCGCCGACCTCGACCTGCGCCGGACCCGGCTGATCGGCTGCTGCGAGGACCTGTTCGCTTCGGTGCTGGCGGACCTCGGTGCGGCCGGCGACGCCGACCTGGACGAGGTGTTCGCCTCGGCGACACCCGAGCAGACGTGGAAGCTCGCGGTGCTGGACCCCGAGCGCACGACGTCGTCCACGCCCCGCGAGATCACCGAGCTGCTGGACGCGATCTGGACCGATCGCGCCGGCGAACCCGCGGCGTGCGAACGGGTCCGCTCGATGATGGCGCGGCAGATCTGGCCGCACCGGTTGTCGTCCGGATTCCCTTCGGACGTCACGATCGCGGCCAAGACCGGCACCCTGCCGGCGGTCCGCAACGAAGCCGGTGTCGTGTCCGGCCCGGACGGCCGCCGGTTCGCCGTCGCGGTCTTCACCCGCGCGCACTCCCTTGCCGAACGGCAACCCGCCGTCGACGCGGCGATCGGCAAGGCCGGTCGCCTCGCCGTGGACCACCTCCGGAAGGAAACACCATGACCCACATGCGGACGGCGGTGGTCCTGCTCGGCGTGCTCGCCCTCGCGGCGACCGCCTGCGGGGGACCGGGCGGCGGCGCCGACGCGGCCGGCGGCACGCTGGCCGACGGCAAGACGTTCACCCTCGGGCTCGGCTCCGACCCCGGGAACCTCGACCCGCACATGTCGGTGCTGTCGGTGACCAACCAGGTCAACCGGTTCCTCTACGACTCCCTGCTCGAACTGGGTCCCGACGGCAAGCCGGTGCCTTCGCTCGCCGAGAAGTGGGACGCCACCACGACCACGGCGTCGTTCACCCTGCGCCCCGGCATCACCTGTGCGGACGGCGCCCCGCTGACCGCGGCCGACGTCGCCGCGAACATCGTCTTCGTCGGCGACCCGGCCAACAAGTCGCCCTACGCCGGCCTCACCATCGCGCCCGGCACCAAGGCCACCGCCGACGAAGCCACCCGGACGATCACCGTCACCAGCGGTGCGCCCGACGCGTTCCTGCTTCGCAACACCGGCAGCCTGCCGATCGTCTGCGGCAAGGGCCTCGCCGACCGGAAGCTGCTGGCCACGGGCGGGGCGGGCACCGGCATGTTCGCCGTCTCCGAGGTCGTCCCGAACGACCACTACACGTTCACCCGGCGCAAGGACTACACGTGGGGACCGGGGGACTGGAAGGCGCAGCAGCCCGGCCTGCCGGACAAGGTCGTCGCGCGGGTCGTCCCGAACACCTCGACGGCGGCGAACCTGCTGCTGTCCGGTGAGCTGAACGCCGGCGCGATCAACGGGCCGGACCGCCAGCGGCTGGAAGGCCGGAAGCTCTTCCACGCCGACTTCCTCGCCCCGCTCGGGGAAATCTTCTACAACCAGGCCGCCGGGCGCCCCGGCCAGGACGAGTCCGTGCGGCGCGCGCTGACCCAGGCCCTCGACCTCGCCCAGCTCGGCAAGGTGCTCACCAACGGCACCGGCAAGCCGTCGCAGAGCCTGGTCACCGCCGACCCGAAGGCGTGCTCGGGCGACACCGTCACCGGGCACCTGCCGAACCACGACCCGGCGGCGGCCGCGGCCGCGCTGGACGCCGCGGGCTGGCAGGCAGGCCCGGACGGCGTGCGCGTCAAGGGCGGCAAGCGGCTCGCGCTCACGGTCCTCTACGGCACCCAGCTCGGCCCGACCATGGCCCCCACCGCCGAACTGGCCCAGCAGACGTGGAAAACCCTCGGTGCCGAGGTCACGCTCAAGGCCGTCGACAGCCCCGGGCTGTCCCAGGTGCTGTTCGGCACCGGCGAGTGGGAGGTCTCGCTCGGGCCGCTCGGGCTGACCCTGCCGAGCCAGCTGGTGCCGTTCGTGTCCGGCCCGGCGGCCCCGGACGGGACCAACTTCGGGCACATCGCCAACCCGGAGTACGAGCAGGGCGTGAAGCAGGCGGCCACGATGAGCGGCGCCGCCAGCTGCCCGTCCTGGGAGGCCGCCGAGACGGCGTTGGTCAAGCGCGTGGACGTGGTGCCCTACGTCGACTCCGTCGTGCCGATCTACGCGAGCGGGGCCCGGTTCGACGTCAGCCAGGGCAGCGTCAGCCCGTCCTCGATCCGGATGTACGCGCGATGACCACCGCGGCGGCGGCGCCCGCGCGGCTGCACGGCGGGGGCTGGCCGGCGTTCGCCGCGCGGCGGCTGGCCCGGTTCGCCGTCTCGCTGTGGGCGCTGGTCACCGCGGCCTTCCTGATGATCCACCTGGTGCCCGGCGACCCGGTGCGCGCCGCGCTCGGGATGACCGCGCCTGCCGACCTGGTGCGGGCCAAGCGGCTGCAGCTCGGCCTGGACGACCCGTTGTGGGTGCAGTACGGCCACTACCTGCGCGGCCTGGTCACCGGCGACTTCGGGACGTCGATGGCGAGCGGCCAGCCGGTCACGCAGGTGATCGGCGACCGGTTGCCGGCGACCCTGCAGCTGGCGGTACTGGCCTTCGCCGTCGTGGTCGCCGTCGCCGTCCCGGTCGGCGTGCTCTTCGCGGTGCTCACCCGCGGCGGACGGCGCCGTGGCGGCGAGCTGGCGTTCACGTCGGTGAGCGTCTTCCTCGCCGCCGTCCCGGAGTTCCTGGTGGCGGTCGCGCTGGTGGCGTTGTTCGCCGTCGGCCTCGGCTGGTTCCCGGTGGCCGGCGGCGACGGCGCGAGCGCCTACGTGCTGCCGGTGGCGGCGCTGGCCGTCGGGCCGGCGGCGGTGCTCGCGCGGATGCTGCGGATCGAGCTGCTCGCGGTGCTGGGCGCCGACTTCGTCCGCACCGCGCGGGCGAAGCGGCTGCCCGCGCGGCTGGTCTACGTCCGGCACGCGCTGCCGAACGCGCTGACCGCGACGCTGACGCTGGGCGGGCTGATGCTGACCGGGCTGGTCGCGGGCACGGTGCTGGTGGAGAACGTGTTCGCCTGGCCCGGCCTCGGCTCGACGATCGTCCAGTCGATCCTGCAGAAGGACTACCCGCTGGTGCAGGGGATCGTGCTCGTCTACGGCGTCGGCGTGCTGCTGGTGAACCTGCTGGTCGACGTCGTGCTCGGGCTGCTCGACCCGCGCTCGGCCATTCGGGAGGCGTGAGATGGCGCGACGCGGAACGTGGACGGCGGCCCTGCGGACGCCGGTGGGGGCGTGCTCGGCACTGCTGCTGGCCCTGGTCGTCGTCGTGGCGGCACTGGCCCCGCTGCTGTGGGGCGACAGCGCGGCCGCGATCGACACCGACGCGATCGGCCAGGGCCCGTCCGGGGCGCACCCGTTCGGCACCGACTCCCTCGGCCGCGACCTGCTGCTGCGCACCCTGGTGGCCACCTGGCTCTCGGTCGGGCTGGCCGTGCTCGCGACCGTGATCGGGGCCGGCACCGGCGTCGTACTCGGGACGCTGCCCGCGGTGCTGCCGCGCCGGGCGGGCCGGCTGGTCACCGCGGTCGTCGACATCGCCGTCGCGTTCCCCGGCCTGCTGCTGGCCCTGTTCCTCGCGGTGATCTTCGGCGTCGGCACCCAGGGCGCGGTGCTGGCCATCGGGTTCGCGACGGCGCCGGCGTTCGCCCGGCTCGTGCAGACGCTGTCGGCGTCGGTGAGCGGCCGCGACTTCGTCGCCGCGGCCCGGATCGCCGGCGTCGGCCGGATCCGGCTGCTGGCCCGGCACGTGCTGCCGAACATCGGCGAGCCGCTCGTGGTCAACGCGACCATCGGGGCCGGGTCGGCGCTGCTGGCCTTCGCCGGGCTGTCGTTCCTCGGGATCGGCGTGCAGGCGCCGGACTACGACTGGGGACGGCTGCTGCGCGAAGGACTGGACGGCATCTACGTCAACCCCGCGGCCGCGCTCGGCCCCGCCGCGGCGGTGGTGCTGGCCGGGCTGGCGTTCAACCTGGTCGGCGAGACGGTCGCGGCGGTGGTCGGGGTCCGCACCCGGGTGACCCGGCGCCCGGCACCCACGCCCGCGGCGGCGGCGCCCACGGCCGCCGAGCGGCCCGCGGACGCGGTGCTCGTGGTGGAGAACCTCCGGGTGGCGTTCCCCGGCCCGGACGGCTGGACGGTTCCGGTGCGCGGCGTGAGTTTCAGCGTGCGCGCCGGCGAAGCGATCGGCGTGGTCGGCGAGTCCGGTTCCGGCAAGAGCCTGACGGCGCTGGCCGTGTCCCGGCTGGTCGAAGCGCCCGGCGTGGTCACCGCCGACCGGCTCGAGTTCGCCGGGAAGCCGCTGGCGGCCGCGTCGGACCGGGAGCTCGGCACCGCGCTGGCGATGGTGTTCCAGGACCCGATGACGTCGTTCAACCCGGCCCGCCGGGTCGGCGGCCAGCTCGCCGAGGTTTCCGAGCAGCACCACGGCCTTTCGCGGCGCCAGGCGTTCGCCCGCGCGGTCGACCGGCTGGCCGCGGTGCGCGTCCCGGCCGCCGAGCGGCGCGCCCGCCAGTACCCGCACGAGTTCTCCGGCGGCATGCGGCAGCGCGCGATGATCGGCATGGGCCTGATGGGACGGCCGAAGCTGATCGTGGCCGACGAGCCGACGACCGCGCTCGACGTCACCGTCCAGCGCCAGGTGCTGCGCCTGCTGGCCCGTACGCGCGAAACCGAGGGCGCGGCGATCCTGCTGATCAGCCACGACATCGCGGTCGTCACCCAGACGTGCGAACGGGTGCTGGTGATGTACGCCGGCCGGATCGTCGAGGACCTGCCGTCCGGCAGCCCGGCCCGCCACCCGTACACCCGGGCGCTGCTGGCCACGACGATCGACCTGGACACCGACCGCGACCGGCCCCTGGACGTGATCCCCGGCCGGCCGCCGGAACCCGACCAGGTGCCCGAAGGGTGCGCGTTCGCCGCCCGGTGCCCGCGCGCCTCGGACCGCTGCCGCACCGAAGACCCGGTGCTGGAAGCCCCGGACCGCGGCGAGCACCGGGTGGCCTGCTGGCACCCGCACGCGACCGTCCTTTCCGGACAGTCTCATGAGGAGGGTGCGGCGTGAGCGCGTTGGAGTTCGAGGACGTCAGCGTCCGTTATGGCCGGCTGACCGCGGTCGACGGTGTCCGCTTGACCGTCCCCTCGGGGCAGGTCGTCGGCTTGGTCGGCGAGTCCGGTTCCGGCAAGTCGACCCTCGCGCGGGCCGCGGCCGGGCTTGCCCCGGTCAGTGCCGGTCGCGTGCTGCTGGACGGGGTCGACGTGCGGCGGCTGCCGCGGCGGCGTCCGCTCCAGATGGTGTTCCAGGACCCGTACTCGTCGCTGGACCCGCGGATGGCGATCGGCGAGTCCATCACCGAGGCGATGCCGCCCGGGACGTCGCGCGTCGGACGGCGGGCCGAGGTCGCGCGGCTGCTGGAACTGGTGCACCTCGACCCGGACCGCGCGGCGGCGCTGCCCGGGCGGCTCTCCGGTGGGCAACGCCAGCGCGTCGCCCTCGCGCGGGCGCTGGCCGGGCGGCCGAAGGTGCTGATCGCCGACGAGATCACCTCCGCGCTCGACGTCTCGGTGCAGGGCGCCGTGCTCAACCTGGTGCGGGACGTGCAGCGGCAGCTGGCGCTGTCGATGCTGTTCATCTCGCACAACCTCGCCGTCGTGCGGTACGTCAGCGACGTCGTCGCGGTGATGTACCTCGGCCGGATCGTCGAGGCCGGGCCCGCCGCCCAGGTCCTCACCGACCCGAAGCACCCCTACACGCGGGAACTGCTGGCCGCCGCGCCCTCGGCGCACCGGAGCCTGCTCGACGGCAGCGAGACCGGCAGCGACGCCGGCCCGCTCGCCGACACCGAACCCGCCGACCCGCACCACCCGCCGTCCGGCTGCCGCTACCACCCGCGCTGCCCGATCGGGCCGCTCGTGCACCCCGACCGCACCGTCTGCGTCACCACCGACCCGGCGGGCGACACCGCGGACGGTCCCCACTCCGCGGCGTGCCACTTCGCCGCAAGCCAGCCCACGAGGAGATCCGCATGACCCGACGTCCCGGCATCGACGACCTCGCTGCCTTCGAGTTCCCCGAGCACCCGGCGATTTCGCCCGACGGCAGCCGGATCGCGTACGTGCTGCGCACCGCCGACCGCGAGAAGGACACCGACGTCCGTTCGCTGTGGCTCGTCGGCACCGCCGGTGGCGAGCCGCGCCGGCTCACCCGCGGCCCGGCCGACCTCGAACCGGCGTGGTCCCCGGACGGCACGCGGCTGGCGTTCCTGCGCGCCCAGGACGGCCCGCCGCAGCTGTGGCTGCTTCCCGTCGACGGCGGCGAGCCCGAGCCCGTCACCAGCCTGCCGCTCGGCGCGGGCACCCCGGTCTGGCGGCCGGACGGCACCGCGATCGCCTTCGCCGCGCCGGTCGACCTCGCCGCCGACGAGGGCGAGGACGACGCCGCCCGTGCCCGCCGCGCGGGCGCCCCGGTGGTCGCCGACCGCGTCGACTTCAAGGCCGACGGCGCCGGGCTGCTGCGGACGCTGCGCAAGCACGTCCACGTCCTCGACGTCGCCACCGGCGAGGTCCGGCAGGTCACGGCGGGGGACTGGCACGCAGGCGACCCGGCGTGGTCGCCGGACGGCACGCTGCTGGCCTTCCCCGCCGGGCCGGAGGCCGACGCCGACCTGACCTTCCGCTCCGGCGCCTACGTCGTCGAGCCCGGCGGCGAGCCCCGCCTGGTCGGTTCCGCCGACGGCATGTGCGGCGCGGTCGGCTGGACCGCCGACGGCGCTGCGCTGCTGGTGGTCGGCCGCCGCGACACCGCACCCGGGCACCTCGGGCTGCTGCGGGTTCCCCTCGACGGCGGCGAAACCACCGACCTGGCGGCGCCGCTCGACCGGAACGTCATGCCGGGCGGTCCCGGCTACCCGGGCGCGCTCCCGCAGCTTTCCGGCTCCACCGTGCTGTTCTGCGCCCGCGACCGCGGCTGCACCCACCTCTACGCGGTCGACGCCGAGGGTGGTGAGCCGCGGCTCGTCGCCGGCGGCGACGGCACCGCCGTGACGGGGATGACCGCGGCCGGCGACACGGCCGCGATCGTGCTGGCCACGCCGACGTCCTACGGCCAGGTGGCGACGGTCGCCGTCACCGGGGGAGCGGTCGACGTCCGCACCGCGCACGGGCCCGGCTTCGACCCGTTCGTCTCCGAGGAACGGGAGTTCACCATCTCCGACGGCACGGTGGTGGCCGGCTGGCTGCTGCGCGATCCCGCCCGCACCGGGCCGCGGCCGCTGCTGCTGGACATCCACGGCGGCCCGCACAACGCGTGGAACGGCACCGCCGACGCCGTGCACCTCTACCACCAGGAGCTCGTCGCGCGCGGCTGGGCGGTGCTGCTGCTCAACCCGCGCGGCAGCGACGGCTACGGCGAAGCGTTCTACACCGGGGCGGTCGGTGCCTGGGGTGTGGCCGACGCCCGCGACTTCCTCGAGCCGCTGGACGCCCTCGTCGCCGAGGGCGTGGCCGACGCGCGGCGGCTCGCCGTGGCCGGCTACAGCTACGGCGGCTTCATGACGTGCTACCTCACCAGCCGCGACGGCCGCTTCGCCGCGGCCGTCGCGGGCGGCGTCGTCTCCGACGTGGTCAGCATGGCCGGCACGTCCGACGCCGGCCACTACCTCGGCGTCGCCGAACTCGGCTCGTTGCCGTCGGAGAACCGGACGCACTACGCGGCGCTTTCCCCGCTGTCCCAGGTGGAGAAGGTGCGCACGCCGACCCTGGTGGTGCACGGCGGCGCCGACGACCGGTGCCCGCCCGGGCAGGCCGAGCAGTGGTTCACCGCGCTGCGGGGGCAGGGCGTGCCCACCCGCATGGTGCTCTACCCCGGCGCGTCGCACCTGTTCATCCTCGACGGGAAGCCCTCGCACCGGCTGGACTTCAACCGCCGGATCGCCGACTGGGTCACGCAGTACGCGGGCGAACCGGGCAAGCCGGCGCGGGTGCCGCTGGACGCCGCGCACTGGCGGCGGCGCCTGAGCGCGCTCGCCCGCAAGCACCGCGTGCCCGGGGCGTCGCTGGGCATCCTGTCCGGCGACGACCGGGTGCTCGCGAGCCACGGCGTGCTGAACACCGCGACCGGGGCCGAGGTCACCGACGACGCGGTGTTCCAGATCGGCTCGATCACCAAGGTGTGGACGGCCACGGTGGCGATGCAGCTGGTCGACGAGGGCCTGGTGCAGCTGGACGCACCGATCGCCGACGTGCTGCCGGAGCTGCGGCTGGCCGACCCGGACGTCACCAAGAAGGTGACCCTGCGGCACCTGCTCACCCACACGAGTGGCATCGACGGCGACGTCTTCACCGACACCGGCCGCGGCGACGACTGCATCGAGAAGTTCGTCGGCCTGCTGGAAGAGGTCGCCCAGGTGCACCCGCTCGGGGCGACGCTGTCCTACTGCAACTCCGGGTTCGTGCTGCTGGGCCGGGTGATCGAGCAGCTCACCGGCCAGACGTGGGACGCGGCCCTGCGCGAGCGGCTGTTCACCCCGCTGGGGCTCACCCACACGGGGACGTTGCCGGAGGAGGCGTTGCTGCACCGGGCGGCGATGGGCCACGTCGCGGCCGGCGACGGCCCGCCGTCCCCGGCGCCGGTGTGGGGCCTGCCGCGCTCGGCGGGCCCGGCGGGGCTGATCACCGCGTCGGCGGCCGACGTCCTGGCGTTCGCCCGGATGCACCTGGCCGGCGGGGCCGGCGTGCTGTCCGAAGCGTCGGCGGCGGCGATGACCGAGTGGCAGGCGGACATGCCCGACAAGCACACGCTGGGCGACTCGTGGGGCCTCGGCTGGATCCGCTTCGACTGGGACGGCCACCGGGTGATCGGCCACGACGGCAACACGATCGGGCAGTCGGCGTTCCTGCGGGTGCTGCCTTCGCACGGCCTGGCCGTCACGCTGCTCACCAACGGCGGCAACACGCGGGACCTGTACGAGGAGCTCTACCGCGAGATCTTCGCCGAGCTGGCCGGCGTGGCCCTGCCGAGCCCGATCGCGCCGGCCGCGGAGCCGCCGTCGGTCGACTTCGCGGAGTTCACCGGGACCTACGAGCGGGCGTCGATGCGGATCGAGGTGTTCGAGGGGGAGAAGGGCCTGCGCATGCGGCAGACGATCACCGGCCCGATCGCCGCGCTGGTCCCGGAAGCGACGACGGAACACGACCTGGTCCCGATGGGCGGAGCGCAGTTCGCCTTCCGCGAGCCGGGCGCGCAGTCGTGGATCTCGGCGACGTTCTACACGCTGCCGACCGGGGAGAGGTACCTGCACAGCGGTGTCCGGGCGACGCCGAAGGTGACGGCATGAGCCGGGTCACGCCGGGGAACACCGGCTGATCCGGGGCGTTGTAACGGGTGTCGGTACGGCGGAGTCCCCGGGCCTCACCCCTTGCCTTGACGGAATACCAGTCCGGCTGGAGCCGTGAAGAGCCTTTCGCCGCGAGGCGACCCCCGTACCGGCCTCGAACTCCCGCTTCCGCTCGCAGGCTTCCCCCCGGCCTTCGCCGAGCGGAAGCGGGACTTTCCCTTCCCCGAGTCCGGCCGGGCCGGACGGACCATCAGTGGTGCGCGCCACCCGCGGCGACCGGCGCCGGCCCGCGCCGGATCAGCCAGCTGCCCGCGAAGGCCACCAGACCGACGATCCCCGCGACGATGAACGCCGCGCGCAGCCCGGCGGCGTCCGGGCTGGCCGCCGTCGTGTCGTGGCTGCCCAGCGTCGCCACGCTCACGAACACCGCCGTGCCCAGTGCGCCGGCCACCTGCTGCAGCGTCGAGAGGATCGCGCTGCCGTGCGAATACAGGTGTTCGGGCAGCACGCCGAGCGACTCGGTGAACAGCGGCGTCATCATCAGGCCCAGCCCGGCCATCATCAGCACGTGGATCCCGATCACCGCGATCAGCGGCGAATCGGGCCCCAGGATCGCGAACAGCCACAGCGAAGCGGCCATCGCCGCCGCGCCCGGGATCACCAGCGGGCGGCCGCCGACCTTGTCGAACAGCGCGCCGACCGGGCGGCCCAGCAGGCCCAGCACCAGCCCGCCGGGGAGCACCGCCAGCCCGCTGACGAAGGTGCTCGTGTGCAGCACCGTCTGCAGGTACAGCGGCAGCAGGATCGCCGCGGCGCCGATCAGGCAGACGAACAGCAGCGCCGTCAGCGCCAGCGCGACGACGAAGCTGCGGTGGGTGAACGGCCGCAAGTCGAGCAGGGCCCGGTCCCGGCGCTGCAGCCGCAGCTGCCGCCAGGTGAACACGACCAGCGCGACGGCGCCGACGACGATCGGCACCCACCCCGGCACCGGCGGCTCGGCCCCGGCCTGCTCGCCGCCCGAGGACAGGCCGTACAGCAGGCCGCCGAACCCGATCGCGGACAGCAGCACCGACGGCACGTCCAGCGGCACCCGACGCTGTTCGCTGTCCAGCCGCAGCAGCACCGCCCCGGTCACCAGCGCGGCGACCGCGAGCGGCAGCACGATCCAGAACATCCAGCGCCAGCCCAGCGAAAGCACCGCGCCGCCGATCGTCGGCCCGATCGCCGGCGCCACCGCGATGACGATCGTGATCGTGCCCATCGTGGCGCCCCGCCGCTCCGGCGGCACCAGGCGCATCACCGTCGTCATCAGCAGCGGCAGCATCACCGCGGTGCCGCACGCCTGCACCACGCGCCCGGCCATCAGCACCCCGAACCCGGGCGCGAGCGCGCTCAGCAGCGTGCCGAGGCTGAACGCCGACAGCGAGAACAGGAACACCTGCCGCGGCGAGAACCGCTCCAGCATGAACCCGGTGGTGGGGATGACCACGGCCATCGTCAGCAGGAACCCGCTGGTCAGCCACTGCACGGTGGTCGTCGGCACGTGCAGGTCGACGGTCAGGTCGCGCAGCGCGACGCTCAGGATCGTCTCGTTGAGGATCATCACGAACGCCGAGAGCACGAGAACCCCGATGAGGAGTCCCGAGCGCGCCGGTGCGCGGTTCACGTCGGCGGGCGGGGTGGACACTGTTTCGGTCATCGGGGTGGGACTCTCCTGGTCGGCCGGGGACGGCCGTGCCGAACACGGGCGTCCTTCGCAGTGTGCCTGTTTCCGGGCGTTCCTGTCAGGCTGTTTTCGGTACACCGGACCCCCTGCGAGGCCCGTGAAGGCATCCGATATGCTTCCGCACGTACGAAGTTCCGCAGCGCGCGATTAGCTCAGCGGGAGAGCGCTTCCCTGACACGGAAGAGGTCACTGGTTCAATCCCAGTATCGCGCACCACGAGTCCACCCCCGGATTTCGTGGAAGTTCGTACGACGGGCGATTAGCTCAGGGGGAGAGCGCTTCGTTCACACCGAAGAGGTCACTGGTTCGATCCCAGTATCGCCCACCCGATCACCGAGAAGGCCCCGCCACCGGCGGGGCGATCATACTGGAGCTGGTCTCGGCGCTCGAGCTCGAAGCCACCGGTCAAGGA
>NZ_JBEXMD010000075.1:0-29037 GCF_040610315.1 Amycolatopsis sp. NPDC004169 | reverse complement strand
GGTGTGGTGGTCGGTCGGGTTGCGGTCGAGCGTCATCCGGCCGACGTCGATCAGCGGGTAGTCGCCGTGCGGCCACACCTTCGTCAGGTCGAACGCGTTGATGCCGTCTTCGTGCTCGCCTTCCTCTCCGGCATCATCGTCAACGCGATCACGTCCACCGTGCTGTCCTGGTTCTCGTAGCAGCAGGAACATCCTGGGCGGAGGCCGGCTCGTGCGTGTCGTGCGGGTGCGCGCGGGCAGGCAGGCGCCGCTTCGAGGTGGCGGCTCAGCCGGCCACGGTGCCGCCAAGGATCCGCGCGCTCGCCGTTGCCGCTGTACGCCTCGCTGGTCAGGTCGTCGGGGCGGCAGGCACTCGGTCGACGCATCCACCTGACGCGGCGGAACTAGTTTGTAAATACCCAACACATGTGGGGTTCCGGCGGCCGAAATGGCCCCGATTCCGGTGCAAAACTACTTCCGCCAGCGCTGGAAAGACAAATCATTCGTTCACCTCAGCAACAGAAGGGACGCAAGCATGAACAGGTTTCCGGGCCGGTTGGCGGCAGGGTTCGTGGCCGCAGGAATACTGGCCGTCGGCTTGGCGGGCCAAGCCGACGCGGCCACGACCGGAACAATGCGCATTGCGGGTACCTGTTTCGCCGGATACGAGTACGAGCACAACGACAACGGCGTGTACCTGGTGGTGCGTCCGCATGGTGGCTGTACCACCGCGGCGACGCTGACCTGCACCGCCTACACCGGGCAGACGCTCACGACCACCGGCGGCCCGGTGTCGGAGGTCCTGCGGCTGACTCTGCAGGGGCAGCCCAGCCCGAAAGACCTCTACGGCTGTTCCGGATCCGCGCAGCTGACCGACCCGGTGTCGAAGCAGCAAGCGCACATCGGTTTCAACATCTGAATTCCACGAAACAGGTGAATCTGTCATGACCTCGACGTTTTTCAGGTTGTTCGCCGGCTCCGCGCTCACGGTGGTCGCCGCTACCGCTCTCGGCTGCGCCGGCGCGGCAACTGCGCAGGCGGCGGCGAACACCGTTTTCCACGGCACCTGCTCGGCCACGCTCGACTACGGCCGGGGCCCCTACCTGGCCACCGCGGGCATGGCCACCACGGGCGAGAACTGCCGGGTGCGCGTGGATCTGACCTGCAAGGGCGACAACGGCCGCACCAAGGCGATCACCGGGCCCTGGGTACTCACCGGGTCCACCCGCAGTTCGGCGACGGGCTCCTGGAGCACCTGCACCGCCCGCTTCTCCCTCAACGACATCAGCAACGGTCCCGCCGACTACTCGACCTGGAACCAGGACTTCTGACAGGAGCGCATCATGAAGCTCAGCACCAAGACCGGGGTGATCACCGCGGCGGCCGCGATGATGCTCGCGGGCACGGTCCAGGCCGCCTCGGCCGCGCCGGCCGGCGGTCCCACCTACGAGGACTGCGCGACCTACCTGTGCACCATCGACTACGACAACCCGGTGGTCAAGCCGAACGTCGTGAACTACAGCATCCACCACGGCGGCGGTTCGCAGACATCGGGGACCCTCACCTACACCGAGTCCCAGGGCTACCAGGTCAGCATCAACGGCAAGGTCGGCGCTTCCGGTGACATCAACGGCGCGAAGATCAGCGCCGAGATCGGTGGCTCGATCACCAGCACCTACAACGTCGGATGGACCTGCTCCGGCACGCTCAAGAACGGCTCGAAAGGCCGGCTGGACGTCTACCCGCAGATGGACGAATACCACTTCCCGATGATCCTGCACGGCCCGGACGGCGAAGATTACAACGTCTCACCGGACTACCTGATCGTGCAGAAACCGGTCGGCATCCACTGCTCGTTCACGCCGGCGTCCGCGTTCCGCGACGCTCCCGAAAACGGCAAGCCCCCGAAGAACTGAACGCGCCGAGCCGTGGGGTGAGACGCCAGTGCGTCTCACCCCACGGGAGAGGAATGCCCGATGAGTTCTCTGCCAGGAATCCGGATGTTCGTCTTCGGTCTCGTCGTCTCGGCGGCCCTGGCGGCCGTCTCGGTCGCCGGCGATCCGGTCTCGGCCGCGGGGCCGGCAGGTGACACCCCGGTCGCCGCCGGCACCGTCACCGCCCGCCCGCCCGCGCTCGATCCGGCAGCGATCCCACGGCGACCGGGCGAGACAGTGGCGCGGATCCGGGCCACCACCGGCGGCTGGGACGTCCTGCTCAGCAACCGCGACGGCACCGGCGCGCTCGTCGGCCTGGACCGGAGCCGGCGCCCGGTCGGCCGTCACGAGCTGGGTCACGTCCTCGTCCCGGCCTCGGCCGAGGAGACCGCCGAGGCCACCGCGATGCTGCTCAGCGATCCCGCGACCGCTTCTTACCTGCGCACCCAGCTGTCAGCGCTCGGACTGCCCGCCGAGCTGACCGGCTTGACCGTGATCGCGACCGCGTTCACACCCGGCAACGCGCCCGCGGCCCGTAACCGCGGCGACCTGGCCCGCTGCCGTCTCGCCCGCTGCCTGCGGCTGAGCGCCCGCACCGCGGCCGGGGTCTGGCTGAACGCCCGCATGATCGTCGCGGACCTGACCGAGCACACGATGTTCAAGGTGGTGATGTGACCATGGGGCACTCCCTGCGCCCGCGGTTCGCCCTCGTGCTCGCCGCCGCAGCCGGCGTGGTGTGCCTGCTGGCCACCACCGCGGCGGCCGTTCCCCGCGTCCTGACCGCGTTGGCGGCCTCGAGCGACACCTGCGGCCCCGACCAGGCCCTCTCCCACACCTTCCCCGCCGGTACGAGCTGGGACCTGTGCTGGAGCACGGGGCAGGAAGGACTCATCCTGCGCCGAGTACGGTTCACCGGCCGCGACGGAGCCCGGCATCTGGTCCTGAACCAGGCGTCGCTCGCCGAAATGCTGGTGTCCTATGACGACGGGTCCGCATTCGACCTCGACGTCGCCGGCTACGGGTTCGACCACTTCCTCCCGCAACGCCACCGGGACTGCCCATCCGGAGACGTCTTGGCCGAGGGCACCGGCCCCGGGATCCTGTGCTCGGCCACGACGACGCGGGCCCCCGCCCTGCGCACCGACGACGTCTCGGCGACCGGCCAAGACCTGCAGCTGTCGGTCGTGTCCGAGGCCGCCTGGTACAAGTACGTTTCCCGCTACACCCTGTCCGACGACGGCACCATCCGCCCGGAGATCGGCGCCACGGGAACGCTCAGCCCGTACCTGTCCGACGACACCTCCACCGGCTGGCGCATCGGCAAAGACCCCCACCAGGTGGCGACCGCCCACACCCACGCCGCGTACTGGCGGCTGGATTTCGACGTCGACGGCCGGCCCGACCACCAGGCGACCCAGCAGATCGACCAGATCGACTCACCCGACACCGGCACGAGCGTCCGCCCGCTGACCATCACGCCCGTCACCACCGAGACCGCGACCCGCGCGGCCAACTCGCGGATGTGGGCGGTGACCGCCACCGGCGAAACATCGGCCAACGGCCGGCACCCGTCGTGGCAGCTGCGGCTCGACGGCCTCGACCACTACACCGGCCCTCGGGACAGCCAGGCGTACACCGCCGAGGACATCTACTTCACCCAGTTCCACGACTGTGAACGCTTCATCGACGCCAACTACGCCAACGACTGCGCCCGCAGCCTCGACACCTACCTCAACGCCGAGCACCTGACCCACCCGGTGGTCTGGGCCCGGGTCGACTTCCACCACATTCCGCGGCAGGAAGACGCGCCCGCGATGTCCACGCACTGGCAAGGCTTCACGATCGCGCCGCGCGACCTCTTCGGCGCCAACCCCATTACTCCCCGTCACCACTGAACCGCCGCGCGCGGCTAGAGCGGTTCACGGGTGGTCCGGGGCGGCCAAGTGCCGGGCTGCAGGATTCCGTGGGCGTAGGCGCGGGCGACCAGCCCGCCGGTCCGCATGTCGGGGCCGAGCCCCAGCCGGCGGCGCAGCTTGCCCAAGTGGTGCTGGACACCGGCTCGGGTCAAGTGCAGCAGCCGCTCCACCTCCGACAGCGTCCCACCAGCGGCCAGGGTGACGAGGATGGCGTGCTCTTCGCGGCTGAGCCGTTCATCGGCCAGCTGCGGCAACTGTTGATCGGCGCTTCGCCGATCGGGCTCGGCATCGGCGTCGCCGATCGGCGCAGCCACGCTGTAGACGTACTTCGGCGTGTTGTCGGGGTGCGTGATCAGGGCTTGCGTGGCGATCGTCGGGACGATGGTGCCGTTGCTGTGGCGCAGGGTGGCCCGGGAGCGGTAGACCCGCAACTCACCGCTCACCAGCCGGTTCCAGCGGCCGGTGTCCTTGTCCCTGGTGCTCTGGGTGATCAGTGCCTTGATCGGCATACCCCGCAGGACCGACAGCGACCGGCCGACCAGCCGGGTGTAGGCGACATTGGCGTTGATCACGTAGCCGTCGAGGTCGAAGACCACGATGGGCAGGCCGGCGTGCTCGAACAGTTCCCGGTAGCGCGCCTCGGCGTCCTGGGCTCGTGCCCGAGTCTCGTGCAGTTCCGTGATGTCGATGAACACCCCACCCAGCCCGGTGCTGCCATCGGGCAGGGTGAGGGCGAACCGGAAGCCGAGATCGACGCCGGTGGTGCCGTCGCCGCGCTGATAGCGCTGTACGTCGCGAAGCGGCTTTCCGGTGGTGAGCACTTGCCGGTCCAGCCGAGTGGCGTAGTCGGCCTGCTCGCGGCTGGTCAGGTCGTAGATCGTCGAGCCGAGGAAGCCGTGCGGGTCGGTGTGGTAGGTGTGGTGGTAGGCGGGGTTGGCCCACACGTAGCGTCCGTCGGCGGACTTCACCACGGCCGCGGCGGGGGAGTGACGCATGAATTCGGTGAAGCGCGCCTCGGCCGCTTCGGCTTGCTGCCGAGCGCGGTGCTCGTCGCTGACGTCGACGAACATGGTTCCGATCAGGGTGCGACCGTCGTGATCGGTGAAGGAGAACCTGCTGCCGCGCAGCCGGGTGGGGTTCCGGGGATCGAGCGGCCAGGTCAAGTCGACCGTCATGGGCCGGCCGCCGGCAGCCAGCATCGCCTCGTCCTGCGCGCGGTTCTCCGCACCGAACTCGGCTCCGAACAGCTCACCGGGCGTTCGGCCGACGATGTCCTCCAGCGGCAACCGGTAGCGGTCGGCAACCGAGCGGGAGACCCACACGAACCGCTGATCGCGGTCCTTGATCGTGGCCAGGACCGATGGCTGGTTGACGAACAGGTCGAAGCGTTCCTGGGCGCGGACCTGCTCGGACACGTCCAGGAACAAGCACCCCACACCGGTCTCGCCGGACGGGCCGGTGACCGGGAAGCGGACCCCCGTGCCGAAGCCGGTCCAGCCGTCGCCCTGGCGGTAACGGACCGTGGCCGCAACGGGCACGTCCTGCGCGATCGCGGTGTCTTCTTCGCCGCGGATGCGGATACGGTCGTCCTCGTCCATGCCGAGGTCGGTGTCGGACAGCCCGATCAGCGCATCCGGAGTCGTGGCGAGGCGATCGGCGAAACCCGCTGACACGTGCACGAATCGGCGCTGCTCGTCTTTGACGGCGAACGACACGTCGCCGAGTGCTGCGGCCCAGGATTTCCCCCACCACGCCGTCACGCTGTCAGCAGCTTCTCGGTGGGTGGGAACTGCCGGTTCGGCTGATGTTGTCGATTCGGTCACCAGGCACCTCGTGCTACGGGAACAGGGACATCCGAGAGAAGATCAACACGCCGACAGCTGAGACGCAGCACCATCGGACCCGACACATGTCTGGTCATCGGCGGTGTCACCGCCTGTCTTGATCACCCGTCGGCTGCCCATCCTCCACACGCACGACGCAGCTCCCGGGGTAGCGCAGCACTTCACTGTCCGGCTCCGCGGCCGTCGACGGCAGTGGCCGTTGTGCGGTCACCCGGCCTGAGCGATGCCGGCGGTCGGCCAGGTGCCGTCCTCGACCAGCCCGTGGGTCACGCGGACGATTTCGGTGGCGGCGACCTCGGCCGCGGGTGGGGATGCGGCCGGCTCGGGGCAACGCCAGGACGATCGTGCGGGAGATCGCGGGGCCGGTGACTCCGCCAGCTCGGTGAGGGTGCGCGGGTTGTTGGCTGGCTTCGAGGCGGTGGCGTTCGCGCCGAGAGGGGTGACCCAGGAACAGCCGTAGACGGGCGTGGTGGTCTTCCGGAACGCACTCACGTCAGCGGGTGGGTCGGCGGCGACGGCTCGATCAGGGTGACGTGGATGCCGTAAGCCTCGACCTCGGCGGCCAGGGAATGGCTTATCGCTTCCAGGCCTGGTAGATGCCCAGCGCGGGGTAGGCGACGAGTCCGCCGATCGAGGAGACCTGAAGGATGCGGCCGGAACGGCGCTCGCGCATCCCGGGCAGTACGGCGCGCGTGGTCCACAGCGCGCCGAAGTAGTTGACGTCCATCTGCGCCCGGGCCTGCTCGGCGGTGACTTCTTCGACCGCGCCGGTGAGCATGTGCCCGGCGTTGTTGACCAGGACGTCGATGCCACCGAACCGCTGCTGGGCGGTGCCGACCGCGGTGTCGACGGCGGCTTGGTCGGTGACGTCGAGGGGGAGGGGCAGCAGCCGGTCGGCGTAGCGGCTGGCGAGCGGCTCGAGTGCGTCGGTGTCGCGGGCGGTGGCGGCGACCCGGTCGCCGTGCTCGAGGATCGCTTCGGTCCAGAGCGCCCCGAGCCCTCGGGAGGCGCCGGTGATGAACCAGGTGCGGGCTGCAGACATGTGTTTTCTCCGTAGCTGAGTCGTGTGAAACCCAGCGTCGGCGTCCGCGCTCGCGGTAGGCAGAGTGAAGTTGTCCCTGCCTGCCGCGACGCCGGCGGCGCAGACTGTTCGGTGTGGACGCCCAGCAGTTCGCCCAGTTCCTCCGCCTCCGGCGCGAGGCACTCAACCCCGCCGACGTCGGCCTGGCTGCCGCGGGTCGGCGGCGCACCCCGGGACTGCGCCGGGAAGAGGTCGCCGGGCTCGCCGGTATCTCGACCGACTACTACACCCGCCTCGAACAGGACCGGGCCACCGCGACACCGTCGGAGTCGGTGCTGCGGGCGTTGACCCGCGCGCTGCGGCTGAGCCGGGACGAACGCGACCACCGCTACCGGCTGGCGGGCCTGGCCGCGCCGGACCGCCGGCGGGGCGACCCGCACGTCACCCCGGCCCAGAACCACCTCGCGCGTGCGGTGTTCGGGGACCTCACCGGCCGCACCGGCCGGAGGCGAGCGTCATCCACCGCTGGTTCACCGACCCCGGCGAGCGCCGCGGATATCCGGTCGAGGACCACACGAAGGAGTCCCGGTCCTTGGTCGCCGACCTGCGGGCGGCCGTCGCCCGCCGGGATGACGTCGCCGCCCGTACCCTGGTCGAGCGGCTGCACCGGGACAGTCCCGAGTTCGCCGCGCTGTGGGATCTGCACGAAGTCGCCGTGCTGCGGTCGCGCCGCAAACGGATCCTGCACCCCGAGGTCGGCCTGCTCGAACTGAACTGCCAATCCTTGGTCGACGACGACAGCGCCCAGGTTTTGGCCTTGTTCACCCCTGTCGCCGGCGCCCCCACCGGCGAGCGGCTCTCCTTGCTGGGCCTCGCCGGCCAGCCGCACCGCTGAACGCGTACTTTCCGAGGAGCACCACCTGACACCACCGGTGACGTCGGTGGCGATGCCAGTGACGTCGATAACGGCGTCGCGGTAGGGCTCGGCGATGAAGTCCGGGGAGCGCCTTTTCCCGCCGATCTGTACCTCGCGATGCGCGCATCCTCCGGCCCCTTCACCCGCTGACCGCCGCGTTCTCGGGCCCCGGGACGAGCGTTCTACTCGGCGGCCGCGGCTGCCTGCTCAGCCTGGGAAGGTTCGTTGGTGATCAGTACGACGTTGCCGTCCGGGTCCTGCACCATTGCCGCGTATGGCCCGATGAGGTGGCCGGGGGCCGTGGTGCCCGGGTGGCCGGCGGCGGTGAGCCGCTGCCACGCGGCGTCGACGGCGGCGTCACCATCCACGAAGAACTCGACGACCTGCTGGTAGCCGCCCCGGTCCGGGCGGGCCCAGGCCGAGTCGAAGCGCTGAGCGACGACATCGGTGGTGATGATCATCATCGTGGTGCCGCCCTCGTTGTAGAACGCCACCGGACGCTCGGGATGAGGATCGGTCACCTCGAGCCCGAGGAGCCGGTAGAACTCGATCGAACGCTCCAGATCCCGGACGTAGAGCACAACCATCCCGAAGCGCGCCGTGACGGACGTGGTGTCATGGTCGATGCGGTCGGGTGTGCCCGGGGTCGCGATATCGTTGGTCATGGTAGATAGTCTACGGCGGTGTATTAATAATGGCAACGGGCGATGACACAGGACACGAACTCGGGGCGCTCCTCAGCCGGTTGCTGAGTGTTGTCGTCGAGCGCGAGGCTCCGATCCTGGACGCCCACGGGGTCACCATGTGGGAGTACGTGATCTTGAGTCAGCTGCTGGACGAGACCGGGCTGACGCAGAAAGAGCTCGCCCATCGCAGCCGCCGCGACCCCACCCGCCTGATCGGCCACCTCGACGCCCTCGGTGACCGCGGCCTGATCAGCCGCGAGACCGACGAGTCGGACCGGCGCCGCCGCACGGTACGGCTCACCAGCGAGGGGGACGCACTGGTTCGCGCCGTCCGCCGCGATGTCCGCCGGATGGAGGCCGAGCTTCTCGACGGGCTCTCCCGAACCGCGCAGGACGAGCTGCGCACGTCACTCGCTGCGGTCCTGAGCCGCGTCGGTCCCTCGGGCTCGTCTCCCGGAGACCTCGGACCAAGGTGATCTCACCTCAACGCTCTGTGCCGCGCCAGCGGGGCCGGATACGTCTGGCTCCCGGCAGCGGCCGGAGTCAGACTTACCCGATCAGTGCGCTTTGGCTGAGAAGATCGCCGACCTGATGGGGTCGTACAGAGTGTCCGTCGTGCCGGCGGCGGCGCGGCAGAAAACGTCGTGGGCCGGCCGGCTTCCCGTCGCGAGGTAGTCGCTCACCGCGTCGTTGCCGCACTGGTTCGCGCCGTTGAGGTAGGCGACGTGACCGCCCTGGTCGGCCGTGACCAGGCGGGCGCGGTCGCCGAACGCCGCGCGCATGCGGAGTGCTCCCGGCATCGGGGTGGCCGGGTCGCGGAGGTTCTGCAGCATCAGCACGTTCTCCGGGCCGGCGCCGGTGATGCGCACCCGCGGCTCGGCCGGAGCCGGCCAGAACGCGCACGGCCGGATGTTCGCCGCGTACGGGCCGTACATCGGGTAGCGGACGCGGTCGATCGCGACGTTGCGCCGATAGGTGTCCACCGCTTCGGGCCACCGGGAATCGCCGCAGACCACGGCGAGGTAGCTCGCCGCGAAGTTGTCGGAGTCCGGCCCGGCACCGGTGGGCAGGGACACCGGCTCGTTCACGTCGAGCTCGTGCCACAGCTTCGCCAGCAGCGGCAGGGCGGCGTCCGCGCGGAGCAGGGCCGCGGTGATCGTGCGGAACGTCGTGCCGTCGTAGCCCTGTGCCGGTTCCCGGTCCAGGCGCTCGGCCAGTTCGAAGTACTTCGCGCGCACCGCCGCGGGCGTGGTGCCCAGGCCGTAGTGCGCCGGGTCGGCCGCGGCGAGCTTCGCGAAGTCGGGGAACCGGGTTTCGAAGCCCAGGCCCTGGCTTCGCAGCGCTTCGGCGTCGTAGCCCTCCGGGCCGAGGCTGCTGTCGAGGACGATCCGGTCACTGCGGTCCGGGTACAGCGTCGTGTACACCGCGCCGAGATAGGTCCCGTAGGAATCGCCGTAGTACGACAGCTTCGGCTCGCCCAGCGCGGCCCGGATGCCGTCCATGTCCCGCGCGGTGTTCGCCGTGGTGATGAACGGCAGCGTCGACGCCGTCGCCGACGTCAGGCACTGCCGGGCGACGGTCTTCGCGGCCCCGGCCGCCTTCGTCACGTCCGCCGCGCGGTACGGGAAGGGCGGGCTCACGCTCTCCGCGGTCTGCTTCGGCGTCATGTCGCAGGTCACCGGGGTGCTGTGGCCGACCCCGCGCGGGTCGAACCCGATCACGTCGTAGGTGTCGCGCACCCGCCTCGGCAGTCCCGCGTCCACCAGCGACATCGGGAAATCCAGTCCGGTCAGGCCGGGGCCGCCCTGGTTGACCAGCAGGACGCCACGGCGGTGCGCCGGGTTCGTGCTCGGCAGCCGGGACAGCGCGACCGTGATCTTTCGCCCGTCCGGGTGGCGGTAGTCCAGCGGCACGTCGAGGGTCGAACACTGCAGGCCGGGCTTGGCGACGTCGGCCGGGCACGACCCCCAGGTCACTGGCGCCCCGCCGGACGCGCCCGCCGCGGACACCCCCGACACCACCGCGGCCGCGGCGAGCGCCGCCGGCAAGAGCTTCTTCATCGGTTCCATGACTCCACCGGACCACCGCCCGGCGGGCGCGTCCTGTGCCATCTGTCATGGGGCGGCCCGCGTATCCGGTGCTTAGGGTGGGCGGGTGAGCGAGCGTGATCCCGGCCGGTTCTCGGTCCGGCAGTGGCCGGACTGGAGCTTCTGGACGAACCGGCGGCGCCGGGTGGCGCCGGTGGTCGTCAACGGGCTCGCGGTGCTGGTCCTGCTGCCACGGGTCGGCATGATCGCCCACGGCGGGCACGGTGCGGCGCGGACAGCCCTCGCACTCGCCGCCATCGGCCTCTATGTCGCCGGGTATCTCTTCGCGTTGTGGTTCGCGCCGTCGGCGCCTCGGCGGCAGCGGGCGGCCGTCGTGGCGGCGTTGTTCGCCTTCGGCGCCACACCCGCCCTGCTCTTCGGCTCGCCGGACTACCTGACCGACCTGACCTTCGCCATCGCGATCGGCTTGATGCTGCTGCCGCTGCGGTACTCCCTGCCCCTCGGGTTCGCCACGGCGGCCGCCCAGCTCGCGTGGATGCTCGCGACGTCCGGGCGGGTGAGCTGGGCGCAGGTGGTCACGCTCGGCGGGGTCACCGCGGCGGTGGGGACCGTTTTCGCGCTGACGTTCACGACCGGGCACCTGAAGGCCGCCCGCGAGCAGATCCGGCGGATGGCCGTGGCGTCCGAACGCGAACGGGTCGCCCGCGAGCTGCACGACATCCTCGGCCACAACCTGTCCACGATGGCCGTCAAGCTCGGGCTCGCCCGGCGCGTCCTCGAGTCGGCCGCGGACACCGGCCTCGCGCTCGCCGAGGTTCGCGACCTCGAAACCCTGTGCCACCAATCCCTCGCCGACGTCCGCGCCACCGTGTCGGGGTACCGGGAGGTGTCGCTGGCCACCGAGCTTTCGGGTGCCCGGCTGGCGTTGCGCGCCGCGGGGGTGCAGGCCGAGCTGCCGGCTTCGGTGGACGAGGTCGAGCCGGAGCTTCGCGGAGTCTTCGGTTACGTCGTACGGGAAGCGGTGACCAACGTGCTCCGGCACTCCGACGCGGGACAGTGCCGGATCCGCGTGGGTCCCGGCTGGGTCGAGGTCACCGACGACGGGACGGTCACCTCCGACCCGGCGGCCGGGCACGGGCTCACCGGCCTGGCCGAACGCCTCGCCGAGGTCCGCGGCCGGCTCGAGCACGGGCGCGGCCCGCGCGGCGGCTACCGCGTGTTCGCGCACGCCGAGGCGGTGCCGGCGTGATCCGCGTCCTGCTGGCCGACGACCAGGCTCTCGTGCGCGGCGCGCTGGCGTCGATGCTGCGTCTCGAACCGGACATCGACGTCGTGGCCGAGGTCGGTTCGGGCCTCGACGTCGGTCCGGCGGCCCGGCGGACGACTCCCGATGTCGCGCTCCTCGACGTGCAGATGCCCGGCCGCGACGGCCTCGCGGTCACCGCCGAGCTGCGGCACGCGCTGCCGGCCTGCCGCGTGCTGATCTGCACGACGTTCAGCCGCCCCGGCTACCTCGCCCGCGCGATGTCCGCGGGCGCGGCCGGGTTCGTGGTCAAGGATTCCCGGCCCGAGCAGCTGCTCAACGCGATCCGCCGGGTCCACGCGGGCCTGCGGTTCATCGACCCGGCCCTGGCGGCCGAGTCCCTCGCCACGGGCACCAGCCCGCTGACCGACCGCGAAGCCGACGTACTCCGCGCGACCGCCGAAGGCGGCACGGTCGCCGACATCGCGCGGGCGCTCGACCTCACCCCGGGAACGGTCCGCAACCACTTGTCTTCGGCCATCGGCAAAACCGAAGCCCGCACGCGCGCCGAAGCCGCCCGCCTCGCCGAAACCAACGGCTGGCTCTGAGCCTTCACAGCGGCTTCTTCGGCGCGGACCGCCGGTACTCGTGGTTCAGCCGGGCGAACCCGCAGCACGTCGACCACGGCCGGGCTGGTCGGCCACCGCCGCGCCACCGGAAGTCCGGCGGACATCGGCGCCCAGCCCAACGTTGAGTGCGCGCCCGGCGCGCGTACGGCTTCGGTGACTTTGCGCTACTATTCGCTGATAAACTCCTTGAACTTGGGAGATCTCCCACGTGCGGGGGTTCAAGTCCCTCTTTGAAGACGTAGACCTGGGAAATCTCCTGCGGCGCGATTGGGCTTCAGTTGAGCTGCAGGTCCGTGGCAAATTTCAGGGTGGGTTATAGATCACCTCTCGGACACAGTATTACCCCACGGATCGCGAAACGCGATCTTGAAGCTGGGGCGGTCGCAGCCTAGGTCGAGTCGGACCCTTCCAGCCGCCAGCCGACGCTGTTGAAGACAACGAACCGCCCCGAGTCGCGCAACGCTACTGCACCCGACGGTGCCGCCACCTTCACTGAGCGCGTTCCGCAGGTAAACCAGGGGCCCGGTTCAATTTCACAATCCGGGAAACGCGCGGTTCTGGGTGTGGGTCGCGATCGAGACGCTGCTGCAAGTGGTCCCGTGGAAGAGCAACGAGGAGCAGCCGCTACTTGTCAGCCCCGAGCTCAATAGCGTGCTGGCCACAATCGGGAACCGACTGCAGGGCCAGAACGGCGGCGTGGTCCCGTCACTCCCGTGCTACGAGCGTTACGTCGGCCCGTCGCTGTCGCACCTGTTCCAATACCAGCAACGCAGCTGGCGAACCGTGATGAGCGACGCCGACATCCGCGGATTGATCAACCGCACGCTGGCGACGACTGTGCCGCGCGACAGCCACGGCGACCCGCTGATCTCCATCCCGCACGATCTCCGCCGGATGTTCGCCACCGAGGCTGTCGCCGGCGGCCTCCTGGTGCACATCGCCGCGCGGCCGGGATCTTGGGTGAGCGCGCAGGACCAGTGGAAACCCAGGAGCTTTCGGTGAGGACCTTCGGTGCCGGACGTGTCGTTACTTCGGTCCTTCCAGGACGGTAGTCGGACCCGCAGGGCCAGCCTGGCCCGAGGCGGACCGGCACCGCTGTCGGTGCCCGGGCTGTGCCCGCCGGCCTTTCGTGGTCAACGGTTACGCTCGAACCAGGTCCACAAACACGCGTCTTCGACGGCAGGGCATTAGTTGTTCGCGCAAGTGCGAGCGCGGGGAGTGGCCGGTAGGTGGCGGCGCCATTCGTCGGGGGTGAGATCTCGGTTTGCCGCGGTGCAGATGTGGGTGATCGCGCGTTCAGGATTGACGTCCCAGAAGATCGAGGTTTGATCTGAACCTGCGGTGGCGAGTGTGTTCCCGTCGGGGCTGAAGGCGATGGCGTGGACGCGTTGGGTGTGGCCGGTGAGGCGAGCTGTGATGGTTCGGCGCGTGATATCCCAGAGGGTGACGGTGGCTTCACCGCTGGTGTAGGCGAGGGTGCGCCCGTCGGGGCTGAATGCCACGCCGGTGAAGTCGGCGTCGGCGTGGTCGGTGAGGGTGGTCAGCCGGGTGTGGGTGGCGACGTCCCACAGGATGATGGCCTGGTCGTGGCCGGCGGTGGCGAGGGTGTGCCCGTCGGGGCTGAACTTGACGGTTCTGACCCAGCTGGTGTGGCCGGTGAGGGCGGCGAGCTGGGTTCCGGTGGTGGGGTCCCAGAGCTTGACGGTCAGATCGTGGCCGGCGGTGGCCAGCAGCCGTCCGTCGGGGCTGAACTGGAGGCCGTTGACCGGTCCGGCGTGCCCGCCGAGGGTCTTGAGCACGGCGCCGGTAGTGGGGTCCCAGATCAGGACGGTCCGGTCGACGCTGGCGGTGGCGATGCGGCGGCCATCGGGACTGAAGGCGACGTTGAGTACCGCGCCTGTGTGTCCGGTCAGCCGGGTGGGTGTGCCGGTGTCGAGGTTCCAGAGGGTGAGTGTGTTGCCGGTGGTGCCGTCCGGGCAGCAGGGGGAGGGCTGGGTGACGGTGGCCAGCGTGTGGCCGTCGGGGCTGAAGGCGAGGGCATTGGTGAACACCGCGCCATCGGTGAGGACCGCGCGGAGGCTGCGGTCGATGGTATTCCAGAGGGCCGTCTGGTTGCCGCTGGCGGTGGCGGCGGTGTGCCCGTCGGGGCTGAACGCGATGGCGCTGACCAGTTTGGGGTGTTCGGCGACGGCAGGCTGGTTGGGATCCCACAGGAGGATGGAGCCGTCCTCACCGCCGGCGGCGAGCATCGAGGTGCGTGGGCTGAACGCCATGGTGTAGACAGCGGTTCGGGGACCGCTCAGCCGCCCCCGCAGGACCCGGTGGCGGGTGTCCCACAACAGCACCGCTGTATCGTCCCCGGCGGTGGCCAGGGTGCGCCCGTCCGGGCTGAACACCAATGCCAGGACCTGCCCGGATTTGTGGTGAGTGAAGATGGCCAGCCGGGTGCGGGTGGGCACATCCCACATGACCGCGGTGGTGTCGTCGGCGCCGACGGCCAACGTCGCGCCGTCCGGGCTGAAGGCGACGGCATACGCACCGTTGGTGTGGCCGGGCAACGTGGCCACCGGGGCGGAGCGGGTGATTTCCCAGAGGATCACCGTCGAGTCTTCCGAGGCGGTGGCGAGGGTGCGCCCGTCGGGGCTGAAGGCGAGCGCGCGTACGGCCTTCGAATGCCCTGACAGCGTGCTCAAGCGGGTGTGCCGGGCGACGTCCCAGAGGACCACCTCATTGTCAGCGGTGGTGGCCAGGAAGCGGCCGTCAGGGCTGAACATGATGCTTCGTACCCGCTTGGTGAGGCTGGTCATGGTCGCGACCGGAGCACGGCGGTCGAGATCCCAGATCGTGATCTGGTCGTCTTCGCCGCCGGTCGCGGCCGTGTGCCCGTCCGGGCTCACGGCGGCGGCGGTCAGCCAGGCGTGGTGGCCGGTGAGTGCTGCCGTTCTGTCACGCCGGCCCGTGTCCCACAGGGACAGGGTCTGGTCTCGGCCGACGCTGAGCAAGGTGTTGCCGTCCTGGAGGTAGGCGATCTGGGAGACGGCGCCTGTATGACCGAGAAGTTTGCCGAGGTGGCCTCGATAGCGTGACATGCTGAGCAGGGCACCACGTGCCTCGGTCGTGGGTGCGGTGCGGTAGGCCTGCGCGGCGAGCAGCATGGCGGTGCCGGGGTCGGTGCCGGCCAGCCCGAGTGATTCCGCGGCGAGTTGCCGGGAGACCGCGGTTTCCCGCTGCGCGACCGCGTCTCGGCGTTGCACGAGTGCGACTGTCCCGGCCCCGACGGCGGCCAGGAGCAACGCGCTCAACGCGATGACGAGGTATCGGAGCTGTCGGTGGCGGCGGGCAGTGGCGGCGCGTTCCCGGTCAGCCAGCTCGATCGATGCATCCAGGAATGCCCGCTCTGTTGCGGTCGTGGTAGCGCGCCCGGACTGGCGGGTGGCCCACTCACGGGCAACAGCGAGTCGAGCTCCCCGGTACAACGCCCCAGGGTCGCGGTCCAGCGACACCCAGACCTGAGCCGCTTCGCTGAGTTGCCGGTGGGTGCGCAGCCCCTCGCGGTCGGTGGACAGCCAGCGTTGCAGTCGGGGCCAGGCGCGGATGAGAGCCTCATGCGCGATCTCGACGGTCTCCTCACCGAGCACGACGAGCCGCGCCGCGGCGAGCCGGTCGAGTACCGAATCGATGCCTGCCAGGTCCAGCTCGGCGCGCGGGATCCGGCGGCGGGTGTCCTCGACACCTTCACCGAACGCGACCAGCCGAATCAACGTCTCCCGGGCGGTATCGCGCTGGTCGTCGTCGAAGTTGGCATAAAGGGTTTCTGCGGTTCGGGCGATCGCGCCGGCCACGCCGCCTGCGGCCTCGTAGCCGGTGACGCCCAGCACGTCGCTGCGACGCTGTCGCCAGGTCTCCAGCAATGCGTGGGACAGCAGCGGCAGCGCGCCGGGTTGCCCGGACGCCTCGGCAAGTATCTTCGTCACCAAGGCGCGCTCGACGGTCGCTCCTACGAGGGCGGCGGGTTTGGTGACTACCTCTCGTAGTTCGTCTTCGGTCAGCATCGGGACGGGAACGTTCGCCCCGGCCAGCAGTCCGGCCAGCCCCGGCAGATCCGCGCAGCGGGCGTAGAAGTCCGATCGGGCTCCCAGCACCACCGTGACCCTCCGATCCGAGCCTGTCACGAGGCTGGCGATCCGGTCCACGAACGCGCGGCGTCGAGCCGGGTCCGGGCAGTGGGTGAACACCTCTTCGAACTGATCGACGACGAGCACCAGGTCGCCATTGGCTGGTGCCGAGCCGATCGCGTCCAGCGCCGCCGCCTCCGGGTCACTGCCGGGCGTCATCAGCACCACGGCACGCCCGGACGGTCCTGCGCCATCATCCCGTCCGGCCCTGTCCGCACCGGTGGACAGGACCGGGATCAGCCCCGCCCGCAGCAACGAGGACTTACCGCTGCCCGAGGCCCCGAACACCGCCACAAACCGTTGCCGCCTCAACAGCCGGACAAGCTGCGCCACCATCGCGTCTCGTCCGAAGAACCGGGCGCCGTCTTGCACCCCGTAACAGAAGAGACCCTGATATGGCGGATCCTCGTCATCGGCCGAGGGGCGACTCGACGCGCACTCCGCGGCGGCCTGCCGCCACCGCTGCTCCCAGACGATCGGGTCGCCGTCACACGCACGCACATAGGCCAACGTCACAGCCAGACTCGGTAGCTGCTTCCCGCCGGCGGCGTTGGCCAACGTCGGAGCCGAGTACCCGGCCCGCGCAGCCAATGCCCGATACCCCGGATTACCGGCCTGCCGGCGCAGCTCTCGCAATCCCGCCGCCAACAACTCGACCGGACCGGAACCAGTCAGCTCCCGCTCGGGGCGCGGCATAACCCCTCCCTGGCAACGCGCTCACCTCAACTATCTGTACACCAGTTCCGCCACAGGTGAATTACTCCACTCGACGTATCATTTGCCCCTGATTGCCGGTCGGCGCCTGGGTGCTCACCCTTCGCAGACGGGTTGTTGGCGAGAAACGGGGCTAGGCAACAACACGTCGGCCCGCTCGGATGGACAAGGTCAAGACCGGACGACGGTCGACCGCAATCCTGCGGCCCGAGCCACGGGACACTCTCTCGTCTGCGGCAACGAACGGGGCACACCATGCACGAGACGGAGTACGGCCTGCCATCACCACTGATCAGCAGACGCAGGCTGCTCACCACCACAGCCGGCACGGCTGCCGGGCTCGCGCTAGGTGGTCTTGCAACGACACCCGCGCTCGCCGCGTCCGGCGATTCTCACCTGGTCATCGGTACGAACGGCGGCGTCATGGGCCACAAACTGCGCTTCCGGTCCGGCGGGTGGAACCCGGTCGGCTGGGGCGATGTCAACGCCGCAACCGGAAATACCGTGCCGTGGGGCCAGAGAGCCACTGCCGCGGCTGTCGTCAATGGTGAACTGAACACCGTCGTCACCAACGGGAACGTTTACCACGCTCTGCGGCTGCCCAACGGGCAGTGGACGACGTTCAACGAACTCGAGCCGTTCACCGGCTCCTACGGCTATGCCGGCTATGTCGGCGCGGCAGCAGTCAGTGGTGAGTTGCATGTGGCGATTTCCAGCACTGAGGGGGTTCGGCACACCGTCCGGCACGGCAATGGCCTCTGGGAACCGTTCCGGGAGCCGATCCCGGTGAACCGCCTGCCCGGCACCACGGCAGTGGTCACCCTCGCCGGCTCGAGCAACGGTGAACTGCACATGGTTGCCTTGGATGCGGAAGGTTCGCTCTACCACCGGGCCCGGCGCACCAACGGAACCTGGACACCGTTCGCCTCTCTCGGCATCAAGCAGGTCAACGCGATCGGCATGGCCGAATCCGGCAGCCTGTTGCACGTCGCGGTCGACGTCGACGGTGTCGTGTATCACCGGGTCCGCTTCCGTGACGGGTCGTGGACGCCCTTCGCACTCCTCGGCCCTGCCCCTGAAGGGGCCAGCTGGTATCTGGCTGGAGCCGGGTACGCCAGCGGCGAGTTCCACCTGGCCAGCGTCAGGGGCAGTGGGACCGTTTACCACCGGGCTCGGTACACGGACGGCAACTGGTCCGGCTGGGCGTTCGTCGGAACGGTGCCGAACGGACTGTCCAGCGCGGGCCTGGCGCTGGCCGGCGAACGGTAGAGCACCCAGGACGAATCGCCTCGCCGTCCCGTCTGGCCGGGGCGGGCAGATTCGGCTGCGGTCGGGGGCCACGAGCACGTGCAGGTCGAGCCCGAGACCGCAGCGGTCCGCCGTTCGGCCTGCACGTCGTGCTCCGGCACCGCATCCCGTCGCGTCGGCCAGCAGCTGGCCCATGCAGGCCGTCATCCGGGACACGCTCGACGGATGTGTTGCCCTGCATGGCGGCGGGCGCTTCTCAACCGGGAACGGGTCAGTCGACGCGCGGAGACTCGTGTCAGACCTCGTACCGCCATTGCTCGATGATCGATGGCGCGTCGCGAACTCCCGATTGCCAGAACATGGTGATATTCGGCGAATGAGGAGCCGACCATGTGGACTGCGGTGGAACGAACGTCGCTAAAAAAGGCATGGACCGTTTATGTGACTTCTCTGCTTGACGGAGGAAGGAGCGCTGCTGTGAAGTTGCGCAAACTTTGGCACACCATCCCGTTGATGGTGGTCGCTGCGCTGGTCGGCTCGCTGTTGTCCGCATCGGATGCCGGTGCAGCCGGTCCGCGGTACCGGATCAAGTCCTGGTACCTGGGTTCGGCTTACTGCTTGGACGGCAACTCCGGCAACGGCGGTGGTGTATACACCTGGAGCTGCGTCAACGCCAGCAACCAGTACTGGTATTTCGACTTCATCGGATCCGAGGGATACGCTCGAATCCGCAACGCCAAGACCGGCCTGTGCCTACACGTACAGGGCGGTGTCGCTTACCCGGCGCTGATCGTGAACGGCGCCTGTAACGACACCTGGGACGCCTGGTGGAAGGGCATCGACAGGATGCAAGACGGCGCGGACTACTATCGCCTGACGCCGTACTACATGCGCGGCTCGTACTGCCTCAACGTGCCGAGTTCGGGCAACGGGGTCGGCACCATGAACGACGCCTGTTTCCACAATGAACCCCATCCCTACTCCAACTACTGGACCTGGTCGCCGGCCTGAGACGGCGGCCCGACGCCGACGACGCCGTGGTGACGAGCTGTCGCCCGTATCGGCTGCGTGCGCGCCCCCGACTTGGTTGTCGTGGTCTGTTGTGACCGGTGAACGCTCTAGTACCACGATTCAGCGCAGCTTTCGTCGACACCACGTGGCTAGGTGTTGTCCAGTTTTGGCGGAGGTTGCCGATGACGGCTTCGGCCATTTTCGCGACTCCGCGGCAGCGGTCGTGGGCCCAGTAGTTGTGGGGTAGGTCCTTGTCGGTGATCTGGAAGGTGAGCATCTGCTGGTCGGTGACTTGGACGGCGACCGAGCAGTCGTCGGTGCTGCCGCGTTGGTGGTAGACGATGGCGGGCAGGCCGTTGATCGAGGTTTCGGTCCAGGGCTCGAACAGGTCGGTTTTCCGTGCCGGTGACTCCGCCAGCTCGGTGAGGGTGTGCGGGTTGTTGGCTGGCTTCGAGGCTGTGGCGTTCGCGCCGAGAGGTGGGGCCCAGGAGCAGCCGTGGATGGGCGCGGTGGTCTTCCGGAACGCGCTCACGTCAGCGGGTGGGTCGGCGACGACGGCAGCTACCTGGTCTTTGGTGAGCAGGCTGTACGGATCGGTATCGAACTTGGCCAGGTCGAGGGGCCTGTCGACCTGGCCAAGGGCAGCGGCGCGCCGGTTTGCGCGTGGGCTGGGGGCTGGGTCAGCACGCGCTCGGGTGTCGACGGGACACACCCGGTGAGCAGGCTTGCCGACGCGAGTGCGGCACAACCGAGAACCCGCTTCCTCACGCGGGAGCTGCTGACGGGTCGATGCGCCATTGCTTCTCGTTGTCCATTCCTGAGTTGGCGGGCAACGGGGGCAGGTCGGGGAAGTTGGTGTCGCCCTGCACGATGGCGGTGGCCTGCGCGCGGAAGTCGCCGAGAGTGGAGACGGCCTGGGCGAACAGCCCGTTGATGGCGGTGATGAGGGTGGCGAACGCGTCCACGACGGCGTCGATGACGTCCTTGGAGGTGAAGACGTCCACGATCGGAACCGTTGACGTCGCGATCGCGACGATCACTTTGTAGCCGAGTTTGCCGAGCTCGACGGCGCAGGTGCCGATGAACTCGATGGCTTTGCTGTAGGTCTTGATCACGCAACCCGCGATCCCCGACAGGATGCCGGACATGCTGCCGATGACGGCTTGCTGCTCGCCGAGCGCTTTCCCCACGCTGGCGGCATAGGTGTTGAACTGGGCGGCGGCACGCCCGCTCCAGGTGCCGGCCACCGCCTGAACGCCCTTGTCGATGTCGGCGCCGGCGTCGGCGAGGGTGCGGTTCCTCGCGAACTGCATCGCCATGTCCTGGACGTGGAAGGCGTTACCCAGCAGCTTGTTGCGGACATCGTCGAGCAGCTGGATGATGCCGCCGTGGCCGAGCAGTTCGGCGATCCTGCGGATCTTGCCGTCGGATTCTTCGGGGGGGGGCATCCGCTGCGCGAGCAGGTCGGTCGTGCGGGCAGAGAGCCGGCGACGTGAGGAGAACGGGAGTGGGGTGGGATCACGCTGGACGGATGTAGCGGGCGTCCGGTTAGGACGGCGGACTAAGAGGTCAGTTCAGAATGAGTTTGCGGAGGCTGCCACGCTCCTGCCCGGACCTATTACCAGCGCAAACGCGCAGCCGGCAAAGGACACCGCGAAGCCATACGCTGCCTCAAACGGCGATTCGCCGCCCTCATCTTTCGCCACCTGACAGTCGACCAGGGCTCCACTCCGGCGTCACCAACATCATGGCCTCATACAGTTAGTTGTCTTGCTGCGATCCAGACGCGGGCCGTGGAGGTCAATTGGGCTCGGTTCCGGCTGGAGCCGGTGAGTCGACGTCGCCGGATGCAACTCCGGCCAGCTCCGGTGCCTCCCATGCTTCCAGTGCCGCAATGCACAACGCCGTCAGGCCGGCATCAACCGGGATACCGAAGTTGCCGTCCGGTTGCCGTTGTGCTTGCAGCCGGCGCACGGCCGCCGTGATGATCGGGTCCAGCCTGGTCTCGCCGGCCGCCGCCTGCACCAACTTGGCCGTCCGGCCCAAGTCGTTGCGGCGCCACGCGATCACGAGCTCCTCGGCCGGCTCCGGCACCGGTCGGCCCGATTCGGCCGGCCTTGGCCACGAGGCGGCCAGGGCGAGTTCGGTGACGATCGTTGTGTGGTAGCACGTCCCGAAGCGGTAGGCCTCGGCCTTCCGGCCGGTCAGCCGGGCCTGGACCGCCGGGTCGTGCACCGGCCCGGCGACCGCGCCGTCGGGCTGGGCGGCCTCGGCCAGCCGGTTTCGTGCCGCGCCGAGGCCCTGCGGGCCACCGACCAAGAGGGCCGTATGGAACAGTTCTGCGCCCAGGTCGAGGTCGTCGTCGGCGAGGTACGCCGCCAGCAGCAGGCGGGCCGCTCTCGCCAGGTCGGGGTCCGCCGGCACCGATACCTCGCCGAACGCTGTCGCGTAGAACACCGCGTGGGTCAGCGCGTAGCACTCGTTCGCCGTCAGCCGGAACGGGTCGAGGTGCTGGCCCGCCCGCCAACGATCGTAGAGCCGGCGTGTCGGTGGCAGGCCGTGGTTCGCCAATCCACCCAGGTCGGTGACGTACTTCAGCTCCAGCGCGGCCACCCCGTCCAGGTTAGGCCGGACCCCGCTGTCGAGCAGGGCCTGCGCGGCGGACAGCAGCCGCGGCCGCGGGGCGCCGAGGCGCTGCATCAGCACCAGCAACCAGACGTGGTAGGTGAAGTGGGCGTCCGCGCGGTACAGCCCGGCGCGGAACTCCGGGGCCGCGGTCAACCGGTCGGCCAGCTCGAGGGCGGGCCCGGTGACGCGGAGGCCGGGCACGCGCTCGCACAGCAGGAGGAGTTCGAGAAGCGGGCCGGCGGGGAACGGCCGGGCCGGCAGCAATGCGTTCCAGACGCGAGGATCGAACCACTCGAGGTGCGCTTCGAGCCACTCCGGGCCGCTGCCCCGCGCGCTCACCGGCCCACCCGCAGCCGCAAAACCACGCCGAAGACCACGGTCAGGCCCCCGATGACGGCCACGTCCAGCCACCACGGCAGGGCCCCCCTTGAAGACACCAGCAGTTGGCGGACGCCGTCGACCGCGTACGTCATCGGGTTGACCTTCAGCGCGGCGGACAGCCAGGCCGGCCCGCTGTCCGGCCGGAACACCGAACCGGATAGGAACAGCAGCGGGTACATCGCCAGCTGGACCGCGGACTGGAGGGTCTGGACGCGGGTGATCACCGTCGCAAGGAATGCGCCGAACACGCCGAACGCCGCACCGGTGGCCGTGAAGGCCGCCACCCCGGTCAGGTACGAGAACGGCGTCAGCCGCAGGTCCACCATCGGCGCGAAGGCCAGCATGACCGCGCTCTGCGCCCCGGCGGTCACTGCCGTCGCGAGGACCTTGCCGAGCGGCAGGCACAGCCGTGGCACCGGGGCCACCAGCATCTCCCGCAGCGCGCCGTACTCCCGGTCGAAGGCGTAGCTCAGGCCCGAGCTCACCCCGAGTGTGACGACCTGGATGGCGATGATCCCGGGGAAGACATACGCGCTGAAGGGAACGCCGTCGACCGCGGCGATCATCCCGTCGAACCCGACCGCGTAGACGAGGAGGAAGAACACCACCTGCACAGCCTGCGCCGCCAGCGAGCCGGGGTGGCGGAACTGGCGGTAAAGGTCGCGTTCGGCAACCACCATCAGTGCGCGGCCGATCTCCGCCCACGGCGCGGCCGCGGGCTCAGGCGCCGTCGTGGCGCGTACGGGCACGTCCTGCAGAGTCATGTTCCCGCCTTCAGGCCTCGGTGGTGGCGAAGTAGACGTCGTCCAATGAGGGCTCCCGCAGTGCCACCTCGGTGACCGGGACGGTGACGGCCCGGACCACCTCGGCGATGCGCTGCTCCGGCCGTGCGCACCGCACCAGGACTCCGCCCGGCCCGGACGACGCGTCGAACCCCGCGTGGACGAGCTCGGCAGCCGCCGCTTCGTCATCCGATGTGGACAAAATCAGCGCGGTGGCGGCCAGTTCCTCCTTGAGGACGGCGGGCGCGCCACTGCGAACCTTCAGTCCGTTGTGGATGATCGCGACGCTGTCGGCGAGTTCGGCCTCGGCCAGGTAGTGGGTCGCGTAGAGCACGGTCACCCGCTCGTCGTCGCGCAACCGCGCCAGGTCCGCCCACACCGCGCGCCGGACCTCGGGATCGAGGCCGGTGGTCGGCTCGTCAAGGATCAGCAGCCCGGGGGAGTGCAGCAGCGCACGGGCGATCTCCAGCCGCCGCGCAAGCCCGCCGGAAAGCTCTTCGACCGGGTCCCGGCGCCGGTCGGCGAGGCCGAACCGCTCAAGTACCTCGTCGATCCGGGACCGGGCCCGCGTCCGGGGCAGGCCGAACAGGCGGGCGTGAAACCAGAGGTTGCGCTCCACCGGCAGGTCGACATCCAGGGTCTGTTCCTGGAAGACCATCCCGATCCGACGCCGCGCGGCGACCGGCTCGGCCGTGACGTCGTGCCCGAACACCTCGATCCGCCCGCGGTCCGGCGCCACCGCGGTGGACAGAGCCTCGAGCAGGGTGGACTTCCCGGCCCCGTTCGGGCCGAGCAACGCGACGATCTCCCCGGGCCGTGCGCGCAGCGAAACGCCGTCGACAGCGATCCGCCCGCCGTAGCGGACCTCCAGGTCGCGGACGTCGAACGCGGGCGTCACGCGGACATCTCCGGAACGGACCGGAGCCGGTCCAGCAGGACGTCGGCCGGGGGCACCACGATGCTCGGCACGATCGCGCGGCTCGCCACTTCGTAGGCGGTGCCCGGAATCGGGTCGACGACGTCGTAGCCGTCACCGCGCAGGATCGCGACGTTACGCCGGACGGCCGGGCGCTGCCACATGACCGGGTTCATCGCCGGGGCGAAAGTGACCGGGCAATCCGCGGCCAGCACCGTGGTGGTGAGCAGCGTCGGAGCCAAGCCGTGCGCGACGGTGCCGAGCAGATTCGCGGTGGCCGGCAAGACCAGCGCGTGGTCCGCCCACCGCCCGAGTGCGACGTGACCGCCGGCCGGGTCGGCTTCGGTGCAGACGCGATCGCAGACGACGGAAAGCGCGGCCGGTGGCAGGAAGCGCTCCGCGGCCGGGCTGAGCACCGCTACGATCTGGTGCACGCCCGCGGCGCGGAACGCGTGCAGGTAGGTGGGCAGGCTCAGCGCGGCGACCGAGCCGCTCACGCCGAGCAGGAGTTTCTCCGGTGGACCGGGCATGACGACCTCCTCAGGCCAGCATCAGGGCGGTGTCCCACGCACCGGCCGCGGGCAGCAGGGCGCAGGCCACGCCGGCCGCGCCTTCGAGCATCCCGGCGACGTCCAAGCGCCGATGCGCGGTGGCGTCCTGCCAGCCGCGTGGCGAGTCCGGGACGAGGTGTGGGAAGACGAACGCGGCGTCCGGGTCGGCGAACGACAGCACACGGGCGGTCAGCCGGACGCGGCTGTCGAGCAGCACCGGGTCACCCGACGCGGCGCCGACGCGGCGGATGACCTGCAGCAGCCCGGCGTAGCCGTGGCAGACGGTCGGCCCGTCGAGCCGCCACGCGCGCTCGTCGCGGGCCAGCACCGCGCGCAGCGCGGCGACGGCGGCGTCGCACCAGCCCGGTTCGCCGAGCGCGCCACCGGCCCGGTAAAGGGCGGCCGCGACGCCGGGAGCGCCGTAGCACCACGCCGACCGGGTGAACGCGGCGACGGGCGCGGTCCCGGTCTCTTCGTCCCAAGCCAGACGGCACGGCCAGTACGCGCCGTGATCGTCGGTCCGGCGCCGGGCGAGCAGCCAGGAACCGATGCGTCGCATCGCCTCGCGCTGGCCGGGCACCTCCACCCCGCGTTCGAGGGCGGCGGCGAACAGCGCGAGCGGGCCGGGGATCCCGTGCGCCAGGCCGAGGTTGAAGTCGCCGCGCGGGTACTGCCGGGCGTCTTCGGCGACCGGCTGCAACTCGGGCGGGATCCACCAGCCGGGCACCGCCACCCCGGCCACGGTGATCGGCTCGATCAGGCGGGTCAGGTACCGCAGGGTCTCCGCCACGACGTCGGTCTCGCCGGCATCCAGCAGCAGGCGTGCGGTCCCCGACAGGCCGTTGACCACGTCGTAGTGCGACCACGAGACACCCGGTTCCGTGCGCGCCGCGCAGGCCTCCAGCCGGGCCCGCTGGTCCGCCGCCACCCAGGTAGTCAGCTTCCGGCGCAGTGTGGCGTAGTTCGGGCTCAGCCGCTGCACGGCGGTGAGCAACGCTGCCGGGCCCGCGTAGAGGCCGTTGGACGGCTGCGACGCCATCAGCTCGGCGGCCCGGGTGACATGCCGGTGCGCCACCTCGAACCAGCGGTCGTCGGCCGCTGCGAGTTCGGCGTACAGCAACGCGATGCCCGGCAGCCCGGCGGCGAGGGTCACCGGGACCCACATCCGGGCGCCGTAGACCGGCTCGACGTTGGCCGGCCGGTCCGCCACGGCGGCGACCGCGTCCGGGTCGGCGAGCCGGTCGGCGACCAAGCGGACGGCCTCTTCGATGTCTACTGTGGACGTGGTCATGGCCGGTTCCTCCGCCGGTTCGCGTTGTCCTGCACGGCCCCGCGCGCGATGCCGAGCACCTTCGCCTCCCGGCCGGACGACCCGCCGAAAAGCCGGTTGCACGTCATGTGCAGCAAGCTGCCGACGATCCTCGCCTCCGGGGCCACGCACCGGCCGTCGGCGACGAGTTCGCGGACGAGCCTGCCGTAGTCGCGGGCCGCCGCGTCGCGCCGGCTCAGCGCCGCCAGCACCGGGGCGCCTGCTTCGCCGAGCCCGGCCCAGCCGCCGGCCGGGTCGATCCGGCGTTGCCACCGCGCCTGGTCCTTCCGGTACTCGGCAGGCAGTTCGCGGCGGCTGCCGGTGATCGACAGCCACGACTCGGCGGCTTCACCGGTGTCAGTCACCCACGGGGCGCCTGGCGAGGGGGCGCCGAACGCGTGGGCGAGCGCGGCGACGGAGATCGCGCCGAGAGTGTCCAAGGAGAAGGTCCCTTGCTTGGCCAGCCGCAGCAGGGTGATGGCGGCGACGCTGTCCTCGCCGAAGAGCCGCTCGGCCGCGGCCTGAGCGTCCGGGCCGCCGTAGCGCTCCAGCTCGGGTTCGTACTGCTCGATCCGGTGCGCCCCGGCCAGGCCCGCGCGCTGCCACCCGGCCAGCAGCTCGCTCGCGGCGGGCAGCAGCTCGGCCCACAGCCGCCCCGGCTCGCCGTGGAAGCGCAGGCGCAGGTGGTGGCCCTCGGCGTCGGTGTAGCGGATGAAGAACCAGCGGTCCGCGCCCGCCCCCGTGGCCAGCTGCACGAGCCGGGGCACCTCGTCCCGCAGCAGGTCGTCCTGCACCCGGCAGGAGCCGCGTACGAGCAGGTACAGCCATTCGCTCGCCAACGGGGGCGGCCCGGGCCGGGCGACGACGTGCGCCACGTGTGGCGGCCGGGCCCGCTCGGGTCGCGGCACGAGGGACACCACGATCTCGCGGAGGTGCCCGTCACCGATCGCCTCGTCTCCGCCGGCGACCTCCTGGGCCACGAGTTCCGGGTTGCGGGCCAGTTCGTCCTCGAGAAGCCGTCGGTGCCACGGGTCGTCCAGGTGCAGCAGCAGGCGCTGGTCGGTGCTGACCACCAGGACACGCTCCGGGACCCGCCACCGTGCGCGCCACTCGGCGACGGCGCGGTCGAAGTCGGCCGTCGCGCGCAGCCCGTCCAGCCGCCACGTCGCCGGCGCCAGGATCGTGCGGCGGTAGCGGATCCGGGGGAGGAAGGGCGCGTTCGCCATCGGGCCCCAGTTCCAGGGTTCCCACAGCCGCTGCCCCTCCAGGCCGAGCTCGAACAGCAGGCGGATCGCGTTCGGTGCTTGCACGGCCGGGCTCACCATGTTGGCCAGCACGGGAACCAGCTCGCGCCCGGTGGGGACGTGCACGGCGTAGAGCCGTTCCAGGGTCGCGCCGACCGCGACCTCGCCGAGCGGGATCTCCTCGGTGCCCGGTGCGTCCGGCAGGCCGGCGGTGATCCGGCGCCCGGTGGCCGGCCGGGTGTGAGCCAGGTTGGCGGCCCGGCCCGAGCGGGGCATGAACGCCAGGTCGGTGCGCACCGCCCCGGTGACGTGCACCGGCTGGGCCCCGCCGCGCCACTCGGGCAGGAGGTCGTGGAAGCGGCCTGCCGTCGCGCCCGCGTGGTGTGAGCCGGGGCTGGGAGAGACGACCACCCGGAACCCGCCGTCGGCCTGGTTCACCACGTGGACGTACAGCTCGCACGAATTGGGCAGGTCGGCCGGGTCTGCTTCGTCGTAGGCGAGTTCGCGGACGAGCTCGTCGGTGAGGACGGCTTCGCGGGCGCCGGACCGCAGGGCTGCCATGGCCAGTTCGCTGATCAGGCGGTCGCGGCCAGTGCTCGACGGTTCCCGCGGCTCCTCGGGCGCGGCTTCGCTTTCCGGCCATTCGTACCCCGCGGGCGCGCCCAGCGACCGCGTCGGGTCGAGCAGTTCGAGCACCGGGACCAGGCGGTCGGCGCCGTAGCGCTCGAGGAAGCGGCTGTGGAAACCACGCAGCGGGCGCATGCCGAGCCGGGGCGGGGACAGCCGCCACAGCACCTCGGCGGCCCGCTCGACCTCGGCCCGGACCTCGTCGGCCAGCCCCAGCTGCAGGTCGACGCGCGTGTCGATGTGCAGCGGCGTCTCGAAGTCCTCGATCTGTCTCGCCGCGGCGAGCAGCCCGGTGAGTTCGGCGCCGCCTTCGCCGGGGGCCAGGGTGTCGTACTTCCCGCGCAGCCGGTCGAGCTCTTGGAGCCGGGCGCGCAGTTCGCCGTCCGGCAGCCGGTCGAGGACGTGGTTCAGCGGGTCGGTGCCGTCCAGCGGCGGCCGCAGGTCCGTGATGAGCAACTCCTGCTCGACGAGGACGCGGACGAGCTGCCACACCGGTGCTTCGGCGCCGTCCGAGAAGCGGCCGGCGAGTACCCGGACGAGCTCGCCGGCCGGGATCGGCGCCGCGGCGGCGTGCAGCGCGGCCGAAACCACGGGCGAGCGGCGTGCGGACACGATCGTCCGGGTGGTCTGGCCGGGCGCAGCACCCAGTCCCGACGGCGTCTCCAGGAGCACCCGGTCGCCGCGACCGGTCAGGGCTTGGTGGGTGCGCACGCGCAGCCCGGCGAGCACCTCCGGGTCCGCTTCGGCGCGGTGCACGATCCGCAGGAGCCAGCTCATGTCGACGTGGGTGCGGTGGCGGTGCGCGGTTCCGCGGCGCAGGACCGAGGTGCCGAACTCACCGCAGGAAACGCCGGCGAACAGCCCGAACGGCGTGGGCCGCGTACGCATCCGGATGGCGTACCGCAACACGGAAAGCGCGGCACGGCGGAGCTGTTTCGGTTTCAGGCCCGTCGTTCCACCGGCGACGACCCGGGCGAGCACGGCGGCCAGGCTGGGACTGGCCAGCTCGATCGCCTCGGTCAGCAGCGGGTCGGCGGCGGCGGCCGCCACGATGCCGGCGTGGCTGTCCGCGGTGGGCTGGAAGGCTTCGGCGAGCAACGGCGACCGGACCAGGAACGCGGGCCAGGCGCGGAACAGCGGATCCATCGGGCTCCCCCGGATGCGGACGGACGGGACTGACGAGCCGGCGAACGCCGGCGGGGCGGGCGCGGCCGGGGCCGCGCCCGCGGCCGGGG
>NZ_JBEXMD010000074.1:0-30021 GCF_040610315.1 Amycolatopsis sp. NPDC004169 | reverse complement strand
GGCGGCACCGGGTCAAGGCGGGAAAGATGCCTTGACCCGGTGCCGCCGGCCGTGTTGGGGCTTCGGATCGGGATGCAGGGTGGGGTTTGGCTGTCGGTTCGCGCGTGGGGTTCGGCCGCCGGGTTGGTGGGTGGGGTATGGCCGCCGGGGTGGTGGGTGGGATCGGCCGCCGGTTCGTGGGTGGCTTTGGCTAGTCCACCGTGGATGCTTCGCGTGCTGCCTGGGCCGCCCTCTCCACCTCGGCGTGGCGGGACCTCCAGAACTCCGGCGTCCGGTGGGCCTCCGATGCCGAGGTGCCGTCCAGGCTCTCGCGGAGGATGTCCGCGTGGCCTGCGTGGCGGTTCGTCTCGGTCAGTACGTGGACCAGGACGTTGAACAGCATCACGTTCGGGCGGGGCCACCACGGTACGTGGCCCGGTGCGTCCACGGGCAGCGCCGCGATCGTCGCGTCCGCGTGTGCCCAGGCCCGGCGGTAGCCGGCGATGATCTCCGCTCGGGTCTCGTTCTCCGTTGCCCACATGTCCCGGCCGCGGACCTCGAGGTCGTCCCAGCGGGGGAGCGGCTCCGGGTACGGGCGGCCGAAGACGTCGCCGAAGTACCTCGCCTCGGTCAAGCTCAGGTGCTTGACCAGGCCCAGCAGGTTCGTCCCGCTCGCCGTGAGTGGACGGCGGATGTCGTACTCGGACGGCCCGTCGAGCTTCCCGACCAGCTCTTCGCGGACCTCGCGCAGGTCGCCGTGCAGGTACTCCTTCGCGAATTCGTCGATCATCACCCCACCCTGCCAGCTCAGCCCAGCGGCACGCCACGGACCGCCACCGGCCCGCGGGTCGGGTCCAGCTCCGGTTTCTGGTCCACTCCGGACGGTGTCAGGACGTCGAACGCCTTGGGTGCCGTTGCCGGGTCCGCGGCGCAGATCGGGGACGTTCCGCCCGCCGGGCAGAGGCCGAAGGTGTACTGGCCCGCCGTCGGGGTGAACGGGCGGGCCTGGTCGGGGGAATTGCCGTCCTGGCCGGTCAGGACCACCGCGAACGTCCAGCCCGGTCCCGGCGTGCCGAACGCCGCCTTCGCCACGCTGACCGTGATGTACCGCGTGGCCTGCGACGCCTGCACCGACGGCGTGGCCAGCGAGGCCCCCGACGCGTCGACCAGCGCCGGGTCGGCGAAGCCCTGGACCTCGATGCGCCTGCTCCACGCGTCCTGCGGGGCGATCGTGTACGCCCGGGTCGGGAAGGGCGCCGCCGTCGACGTCGTCGTCGCGGCCGGGTCGTGGGCGTAGATCGTCAGGAGCTGGGCTCCCAGCGGTGAGCCGAACGTCGGGGTCAGGTCGCGGACCTGGGCGCGGAACACGAGGTTGGTGCCCGCGTCGATGACCTGGAACCGCTGCAGGTCGAACGCTCCCGCGTGGAAGTCGCCCGCCGTCGGGTACGTGTACGTCCCCGGGCCGTTGTCGTCGCCGTCCGGGTCCGTGGTGTCCAGGAGCACCGTTCCGGTCACGAAGTCCGAGCTGATCGTCTTCTGCGCGTAGCCCGTCCCGGCGCCCGTTGCGGTCGCCGTGACGACGTTCGCGCCCAAGGGGGTCGGTACCGTCGCGGTGAACGTGCCCGCCGCCGAAGCGCGGGTCGAAAGCACCGTCGTCGTGCCCGCGTCCGTTGCCGAAACCGCGAGGTCGACACGGCTGCCGGCGGGTGCCGTGCCGGTGACCTCGGCGGTCGCGGTGGAGACCGAGGCGGGCGCGTCGAGGGTCACCGGCAGGGCCGCGGGCGGTGCGTGCGTGACGTACCGGGCGCGGACCTCGGCGGGCTGCTCGGGCAGCCGGCCGTCGTCGAGGGCCCTGGCCAGCCGGACCGACTGGGACTGCGCCCAGCTGAGCGGGGCCACCGAGCCGACCGACTGGCCCGGGGTGAAGCCGATCGACGCCGTTCGCGGGTCCGAGCCGTACGGTGCCGCGGGCAGCGCCGGGTTCTCCCAGACCTGCTCGGGGATCAGGCCGGTCCCGTTCGTCTGGGCCCGCATCGCGCCCAGCAGGGCCGCCGCGCCCGCCCGGTCGCCGGTCTGGACGGCCTGCTCGCCGCGCTCGCCGGCCAGGACCGGCCACAGGTGGCCCGACCCGGTGTTCGTCGACGGCCAGGGTGCACCCGTGGGCCCGCAGTTCGTCGGGTCCGGCTCGTAGCAGTCGCCGTAGCCGTCCTCGCTGCCCGGCGCCGACGTCCCGTAGCGGTACCAGCCCGGCCCGGCCGGGGTGTCCCGCTTGATCACGCGGTCCACCACGGCGAGGGACGCGGTGACGTCCGGGTCGTTCGCGGGCAGCACGCCAAGGCGCGTCAGCTCGAGGAAGCCGGCGTCGACGACCGCGCGCTGGTCGGCGTCGACCGAGCCGTTGCCCAGGTTGTAGAACCACTCCGAGTTCGGGTCGCCGTTCTTCGTCAGCCGCAGGAAGTACCGGCCGCCGTACGGGCCGTTCTGCGTCACCGTCCAGCCCTTGATGCTGCGCTGGAAGTGGTCGGCGGTGGCGCGGTAGACGTTCGCGCGCGCGGGGTCGCCGTTGCGCTCGGCGATCACGCCCGCCGCGACCAGCCCGGCGATCTCCGCGGCGATCGTCGAGGGGGAGTAGCCGCCCTGTTCCTCCCAGCGCTCCGAGCCGAACGCCGGCCCGTGCGCGACGACGAAGTCCGCGGCCGCGCGGATGTGGCCGGTGTAGAGCGTGCGGTCGCGGTCCAGGCCGGCCTGCAGCGCCATCAGGATCGGGTACGCGCTCTCGTCGAGCTGGTCACCGCCGGAGTCGGGCGCCTTCTTGCCGTTGAGCATCGAGTTGCGCGGGAACCGGCCGTCCGGCTGCTGCTGCCGGCCGAACAGCCACCGGACGCTCGCCCGGGCCGTCTCGCGGTCGCCGGCCGCCAACAGCCCGGAGAAGCTTTCGTAGAGGTCGCGGGCGAAGATCTCCCGGTAGGAGCCGAAGTAGACCGGCTTGCCGCCGGGTGCGTCGCCTGCGGACACCGCCTGGCCCCAGGGGCTGCCGAGCGACGCGACCACCGCGCCCGGGAAAGTCTTGTCCTCACTGGCCTTCAGCACGTTGACCGACTGGTAGTAGGAGTCGGAGTCCTTGCCCCGCACGGGGATCAGCCCGTTGTCGTAGTCACGCCACTCCCGCGCGTACCGGCGGTAGCTCGCCTCGAACGGCGTGCGCAGGCTCGCACCGGCCGTCGCGACGGCGGCCCTGGCGTCCGCGCCGAAGCCGAGCGCGAGCACGGCCGGGCGGCGCGGCTGCAGGTCCAGCTGCGCGGTCTGCACGACGTTGCCGTTCGCCGCCGACGTGGTCCGGTCGGTCAGCCGGTGGTCGCGGTCGAGCTGGGCGAGCCCGTCGCCGCTGGTGCCGGCGAACCCGCTGGACGTGCCGAGGAACCGCCGGTCGGCGCGCAGCGCGGCGGCCAGCGGGGTGCCGTAGTCGCGGGCCGGCGCGCTGGACACCGTGTTCGTGTCGGCGCTGACCAGCGCGGACGTCGCCGCGTCGACGGTGGCCGTGTCCCCGCCGCCGTTCGCCGGGCCGCCCCCGCCGTTGCCGTTGATGCTCGCGTCGAACCGCACGTACACCTGGAGGTCACGGCCGGAGTCCCGCAGCGGCTCCAGCCGGGTGCGGATGAGCACGCCGGTGCGCGCGGGGTCGGCCAGGTACTCGGTGACGAGCCGGTACCTGCCGCTGCGCGGGGTCGACGTCACCTCGCAGGCCATCCCGCCCGCGCTGGTGCGGACGGTGTAGGTCATGTCGCGCGCCTGCAGGTCGGTGAACGTGCGGCCGTCGGTGACGGCGAACTGCAGCGTTTCGACGTTCGTATTGTCGATCACCGGCGCGTAGACGTCGGACAGCACACCGTTCGCCACGGTGAACCAGGCCTTGCTCTCGGTGTTCCGCGCGGTGCCCAGGCAGTCCTTGCGGGCCAGGCCGAAGTGGGAGACGGCACCCGGCGCCGCCGTGGTGGCCGCGGTTGCGCTGGGGGCGGGCAGGAGCGTCGCGGCCAGCACCGCGCACAGCACCACGGACGACGTCGACCGAATCATCCGCCCATCCGATCACGGCGGACCGGGACGCACCAGGGCCGAATGGTGCCCGCAGGGCATTACCGGTGATTGAGAATCCGAACCCGTGGGTAGCAAACCTGATGTCCCCCGAGGAGGTGAACGTGGAAGAGCTGGGATCGGACGGATGGCGGTACCGCGGCACGGTTTCGCCACGGACCCTGCCAAGCCTGCGCCGGCACCTGGTGTCGTGGTTGCGCCGGCGGGCCGGTGACGAGGTCGGGCGGGAGGCCGACGACGTCGTGCTGGCCTGCTGGGAAGCGATGGCCAACGTGCTCGACCACGCCTACCACGGGCGGCCGGGGCTGATCGACGTCCGCGCCCGCATCGACCAGGACGTGCTGATCATCACCGTCGCCGACCAGGGCCGCTGGGCCACGCTGGCCGAGCGCGCGGACGGCGGCCGCGGGCTGCGCCTGATCCAGGCCCTCGTCGACGGCCTCGACCTGCGGACCACCGACGGCGGCACGGTCATCACGCTCACCTGGCCGTTCCCGGCCCGGCGCACCGCCTGAGGTTCAGAGGGACTCCGAAGAGGACAGTTCTTCGACGAACCGGGTGGCGATGTCCCGGAGCTTCACGTTGGTCCGCTGCGACTCCGTGACCAGCCGCTTCATCGCGTCGTCGGCGCTGATCCGGTGCACGGCCATCAGGATGCCCTTGGCCTGCTCGATCACCGCCCGCGACCGCATCGCCGCTTCGAGTTCGACCGCGCGCCGGCGGGCCCGGTGGTAGCGCCGGGTCGTGCGCAACCCGAACGAGACGACCGTGGTGTAGAGCTGCAGGAGCCGCGAGTCGGTCTCCGCGAACCCGTGGTCGCCGTAGCCGAACAAGTTGAGCGCCCCGGACAGGTGTTCGTCGACGCGCAGGGGCGCGGCGAGGTAGCTGCCGACGCCGAGGTCCACCGCCCGTGCGGTGAACTCCGGCCACGTCGCGCCCGCCGTGGCCAGCGGCACCCGGACGATTTCGCCGGTGTCGGCGGCCTCCAGGCAGGGACCGGCGCCGGCCGCGTACTGGGCGCGGTCGATCTCGACCGCGCGCTCGTCCGTGGCGGCCGCGGTCGTCGGCTCGCCGTCGCGGATCGCGGTGATGCTCGCCATGTCGGCGCCGGGGATGGCGCGGACCGCCTCGGCGCAGACGGCGTCGAGGATCTCCGCTTCGGCTGGTTCGGCTTCCAGGGCGCCCGTGAGGTCCGCCATCGCGGCGGTCAGCTCGTCGAGGTGCTCGGGCAGGATCGGCTCACCGGTCACTCGCGTCATCTCCGTCCCGGACGGCTGCGGTTCGCGCCGAACCGCTGCTGCTTCAACGGAACGGCAGAACTTTACTCGCGTTCGACGCGCGTTCCGCAACACCGGGATTTCGGAGAGGGCGGTGACACCGGCCCGGCGCTCGCTGCTGAACGTCGTGGGTTGGGCGCCGGAGCCACCTGGCGACGGAGGGCAGCACAACCCACCCGACCGCCGTCGCTGAGAGATGCGTACCCCGTGGCGCGGCGGTCAACCGTTCAGCGGAGCACGACCTTCGCCACCTGGGTGAGGCCGGACACGCGCAGCACCCGCTCCAGCAGCCGGGGCGCGAGCAAGCGCAGGTCGTGGTCGCCCGCCCGGTCGAACAGCACCGCGACACCGGCACTGTCGAGGTAGGTCACCCGGGTGAGGTCCACGGTGACGGCAGGCCCCGCCGCCAGCTCGTGGTCCAGTGCCGCGCCGAACTCCGCGGCGTTGCTCATGTCGATCTCACCGGTGACGGTCAGCACCCGGTCGCCGTCGTCGCCCGGGCCGCTGAGCAGCGTGAGTGCCGTCGTCACGAGCCGATCCTCCATTCCAGCGTGACGGTGGTCCCGGCCGAATCGTGCCGGAAGGCGACCGCGTCGGCCAGCGCTTCCATCATCGGCACGCCGCGGCCGCGCAGCACGTGGTTGTCCGGCGGTGGCTGCTTCCAGCGGCCCTGGTCGGTCACGGTGACGACCAGGTGCCCGCCGGTGAGCCGGGCCGCCAGGTGAGCGGTCGCGCCGCCGTCCTCGCCGTAGGCGTGCTCGACGGCGTTGGCGCAGGCCTCGCCCGCCGCGACGAGCACGTCCTGGGCGAGGTCCGCGTCCAGCTCGGCGTTGGCCAGCCACGCCCGCAGCCAGTGCCGGGTCGAGGCCAGGTGGTCCGCGTGCGCGGGGAACTCGAAGTCCAGCGCGGGGACCGAGCGGCGGTAGAGCAGCAGCGCGACGTCGTCCTCGTAGCCCTCCGCGGGCCGGAGCCGGTCCATCAGGGCGGCGGCGACGTCGCCGAGTTCGGCGTCGCGCGTGTCGTGGGCGACGGTCATCGCGCGGTCCATGCCGTCGTCGAGCGATTCGCGGCGGCGCTCCACCAGCCCGTCGGTGTAGAGCATCAGCAGCGAGCCGATCGGCACGACCGCCTTGGCCTCCGGGCGCGGTGCCGCGACGCGGACGGCCAGCGGCACGCTGCCCGCGTCCTGCAGGAACTCCGCCGTGCCGTTGCGGTGCACCAGCGAGGCCGGCAGGTGCCCGGCGCTGCTGTAGGTGAGCGTGCCTGCCGCCGGTTCGAGGACGCCGCAGAAGACCGTGGTGCACACCGCGCCCGGCAGCCGCCAGGCGAAGCGGTCGAGCGCGGCGAGCGTGGCTGCCGGGCTGCCGGTCTCCAGCAGCAGCGCGCGGCAGGCGCTGCGCAACTGGCCCATCACCGCGGCCGCGGCGAGGCCCCGGCCGACGCAGTCGCCGACGACGATGCCGATCCGTTCGCCGGCCAGCGGGACGACGTCGTACCAGTCACCGCCGACCTCCAGCGGCGGGGTCGCGGGCTCGTACCGCACCGCGAAGCCGTCGGGCAGCAAGGCCGGGCCGAGGATCGAGCGTTGCAGCGCGAGCGCGACCTCGCGCTGCTGGTCGTCGCGGTGGGCGCGGCCCAGTGCGTGCGCGAGCGTTCCGGCCAGCAGCGCCAGCAGCGTCCGGTCTTCGGTGCCGAGGGGGCGGCCCGCCGGGGGCTCGACCCACAGCGTCAGCCGGCCGCCGGGGTGGTCGACGGTGGTGCCCGCGCCGCTGCCTGCCGGGGCCGCGTGCAGCGCCGGGAGCGCACGGACGTGGTCGAGGCCCGCGCGCAACGGCGCGGAGAGGTCCGTCCACTTCGGATCGGCCGGGTCGGTGGACGCGACCTCCGGTTCGCCGTCCCGCGGCCAGGTCACCGCCAGGACGCGCTGGGCGTCCCACAGCTCGCGCAGCAGCTTCAGCGCGGTCCGCAGCACCTCGGGTGCCCCGCTGATCCCGGTGAGGCGCTGGTTCATCGACGCGAGCGCGGTTTCGCGCTGCACGGCGTAGCGCTCGGCCGTGACGTCGCGGATCGTGCCGACCACCCGGCGGCGGCCCTCGTCGTCGTGCAGCCGGGTGTAGGCGATCGCGATCCACACCCGGTGGCCGTCCTTGTGCCGCATCGGCAGGACCAGGCTGCCGGCCGGCTCGTCCCACGCGCGCTCGGACGCCTCGGCGACCTGGCGGTGGGCGTCGGCGTCGGCGTCGCGGTCCGGCCACCACGGGAACGGCGGGGCGTAGGGCAGCCCGCCCGTGCCGAAGCCCAGCAGCTCGGTGAACGCGGCGTTGATCTCGACGACCTGTCCCTCGGCGTCGCAGACGAAGAAGCCCTCCTGCAGCGACTCGATCATCGCCGCACGCCACCGGGTGTGCTGGGTCCGCAGCCGCGCCAGCCGGACGGTGGTGTGGACACGAGCGAGCAGCTCCTGCGCCGAGAACGGCTTCACGAGGTAGTCGTCGGCCCCGGCGGCCAGCCCGTCAACGGCGGCTTCCTGCCCGGCCCGCGCCGACAGCAGCAGCACCGGCACGGCGGCGGTGCGCGGGTCGCCGCGCAGCTCGGCGAGCAGGCCGAGGCCGTCGAGCCGGGGCATCATGACGTCGCTGATGATCAGTTCGGGCGGCTCGGCGCAGGCGGCGGCGAACGCCTCGACGCCGTCGCGCACCGCGATCACCGCGTAGTCCTCGCGCAGCAGCCGGACGAGGTAGTCGCGCATGTCGGCGTTGTCGTCGGCGACCAGGACGCGGGCACCCGCGGCCGCGGCGGGCGCGGGCCGGTCGGCCTCGCCGGCGTCCGGCAGCCAGCGCAGCGCCTCCTGCACGTACGGTTCCGCCGACTCCGCGGTGGCCCCGCCGGTCGTGGGCACGTCGACGACGTGCTCGGCGGGCAGGTGGTGCGCGCCCAGCGGCACCCGCACCCGGAACGTCGTCCCGGTGCCCGGCGTGCTGTCCACGGTGACGGTGCCGCCGTGCATGCCGACCAGTTCGCGCACCAGCGCCAGGCCGATGCCGCTGCCCTCGTTCGACCGCGCCCGCGCGGTCGGGATCCGGTGGAACCGCTCGAACAGCCGCGGCAGCTCGGCGGCGTCGATCCCGATCCCGGTGTCGGACACGGCGATCACCGCGTGCCCGTCTTCGACGGTGCTCCGCACCCGGATCGCGCCGTCGAAGGTGAACTTGACCGCGTTGGAGAGCAGGTTGAAGACGACCTTCTCCCACATCCCGCGGTCGACGTGCACCGGCTCGTCCGACGGGGGGCAGTCGACCTCGAACGCCAGTCCGGCCCGTTCGACGGCGGCGCGGAAGACGCTCGCCAGCTCCGCGGTGAACGTCCCGAGGTCCACCGGCTCGAAGCGCGCCTGCATCCGGCCGGCTTCGATCCGGGAGAAGTCGAGCAGGTTGTTCACCAGCCGGCCCAGCCGCAACGCGTTGCGCTGGATGACGTCGACTTCCTCCCGCACCCGCTCGCCGGCGCCCTCCAGGGCCTCCCGCAGCTCGGCGACCGGACCCAGGATCAGCGTGAGCGGCGTCCGGAACTCGTGGCTGACGTTGGCGAAGAACGTGGTCTTCGCGGCGTCCAGCGCGGCCAGCTCCTCGGCGCGCCGCTGCTGGACCTGGTAGGCGATCGCGCCGTTGACCAGCGCCGTCGTCTGCTGGGCGACCAGCCCGAGGAACGTCCGGTAGGACTCGTCGAGCGCCCGCCCGGCGCTCGCCGCCAGCACGATCACGCCGGTCGCGGCGTCGCCGGCGTCACCGGGCAGCGGCAGCACCACCGCCTCGGTCGGCGGGGTGGACCAGCCGCCGGACGGCAGCTCGCCGAGCGCGTCGCCGGACACCGTCCGCGGTGCCCCGTCGGCGAGCACGTCCGCGAGCGGCCAGGTGGCCGCGTCACCCGCGCTCTCGCCGCCGGCGGTGACGGCCGTGCACGTGAGAGCCCCGTCGTCCTCCCGGATGTGGATCGCCGCGTACGGGACGTCGGCACCGGCCCGGCCCAGCACCCCGGCGACCAGCTCGCAGGCTTCGCCGACGTTCCGGGCGCGGCCGGCCTGGGCGCTGAGCTCGCGCAGCGTCGCCAGCCGCCGGGCGCCGATCACCCGCTCGGTCGTGTCGGAGACCGCGGTGAACACCGCCCGCACGGCGCCTTCGTCGTCGTGCACCGGGCTGTAGGAGTACGTCCAGTAGGTCTCTTCCCAGTAGCCGTGCCGGTTCATCGGCAGCAGCAGGTCCTCCGACCAGGTCGCCTCGCCGGTGGACATCACGCTGTCCAGCATCGGGCCGATGATGTGCCAGATCTCGGCCCAGACGTCCGCACCCGGCTTGTCCAGTGCCGGGTGCTTGGTGCCCAGCAGCGGGAGGTACGCGTCGTTGTAGAGGAACCGCAGCTCCGGCCCCCACCAGACGATCATCGGGAACCGGGAGGTCAGGCAGATCCGCACCGCCGTCGTCAGGCTGACCGGCCAGCCCACGGGCTCACCGAGCGGGGACGACGCCCAGTCGAAGTCCCGCATCCGGGCGGCCATCCTGCTGGTCCCGGGAAACACGGCCCGGTGGCCGGCCTCTTCCCCGACGCTCATCACACTCCAGGTTCACGCGGCCCCGGCCGAGCCTACTCGACCCCGGCCGGCCTCGCCGGATGCGCGGCGTGCCGCGATCGGGGCGTCAGCCGAGCAGCCAGGTCATCGTGATCGTGGTGCCGTCGTTGCGGTGCACCTGCGCGCAGTGGTCGGCGAGGGTGTCGATGAGCAGCAGGCCGCGGCCGCGCAGCCCGTTCGAGCCGGACGGCGGGCGCCAGGTGCCGTAGTCGGTGACCGTCACGGTCAGCCGGCCCGGCAGCGCCTCGGCCCGGACGTCGACCGGGCCCGGCTGCCCGCCGGGGTAGGCGTGCTCGGCGGAGTTGGCCATCGCCTCGTAGCCGGCGAGGACGATGTCCTCCCGCCGTTCGGGGCTCAGCGGCAGCGTGCCCAGCCAGCGGGCGAGCCCTTCGCGCAGTTCCGGCAGTTGTTCGGCGATCGCGGCGGTGCGCCGGTGGAACGTGTCCGTCGGCGCGGGTGCGCCGGGGGAGAGGGGGTCCGTCATGGGGCGTCCTCTCCGCGGTGGCGAACGTGGATCACGGCGATGTCGTCGTCGTGCCGGCCGCGCGTCAGTTCGTCGACGAGCTTGTCCCACGCCGTTTCGAGGTCGGCGGCGGTCAGCAGTCCCGGGATACCCGCCAGGAGCCATTCGACGCCAAGGGTGAGGTCACGGGTACGGCTTTCGACCAGGCCGTCGGTGTAGAGCACGAGGTCCGCGCCCACCGGGAAACCCGCCGTACGCTGCGGGAAGACCGAGCCGACGCCGAGCGGCTGCGCCAGCGCCTCGCCGATCTGCTCCGGGGGCTCGCCCGGGCGGACCAGGATCGCGGGCAGGTGGCCGGCGTTGGCGTAGGCGAGCGTGTGGTCGGCGGGCCGGTGGACCGCGTAGAAGCAGGTCACGAAGGTTTCGCCGAACAGCCCGACGGACAGTTCGGAGACGTTGCGCAGGACCTCCGACGGCGGCAGCTCCAGCAGCGCGTAGCTGCGGATGGCCGTGCGGACCTGGCCCATCACGGTCGCCGCCGTGACGCCGTGGCCGACGACGTCGCCGATGACGAAGGCGGTGGCCCCCGACGGCAGCCGGATGACGTCGAACCAGTCGCCGCCGACCTTGCTCCCGGTGGCCGCGGGCAGGTACCGGGTGAACACGTCGAGCCCGGGCGTCGGCGGGGCGACCGGCAGCATGCTGCGGGACAGCTCGGAGGCGAGGGTGCGCTCGCGTTCGTAGAGCCGGGCGTTGTCCAGCGCGATGGCCGTGTAGGCGGCGATGCCCTCGGCCAGGTACTCGTGCCGGGCGGTGAACCGGTCCGGCTCGGGGTGGCCGAAGAAGAACCCGCCCAGCACCTCCCCGGAGGTCGGGCTGAGCACCGGGACGGCCAGGTAGCTGCAGACGGGCAGGTGTCCCTCGGGCATCCCGTGGTACGGAGCGTTCTTCCCGAACCGCGGGTCCCGCGTGATGTCGGGGCTGCGCACGGTGCCGGTGCCGTCGAAGGTGGGGGCGAACACGTCGGTGTTGCGCGGCATGGGGAAGCGGGCGAACGCCTCCCGCGGCACGCCCGAGATCGTGTACAGCGTGTAGGACTCGCCGAACTCGTCGATCAGGTTGTAGAAGAACGCGCCGAAGCCGGCGCCGGTCGCCTGGGTGGCCGCGTCGGTCGCGGCCTGCACGATCCGGTCGATGTCGAGCTGCGCGGTCAGTTCCCGGCCGGTGGAGTGCAGCGCGTCCAGGACCGCGGCTTCGCCGCGCAGCCGCCGGACGGTGCGGGCCAGGCCGGCGGTGGCGGCCTGGATCGCCGTGGCGGCGGCTTCCGGGGTCCCGGCGATCTCCACGGTGGTGTAGACCAGTGCGCCGCGCTCGCCGTCGTCGCCCGCGACGGCGACGGCGTGGGTGATCTCCTTGCCCGGCACCAGATCCGCGAGGGCCGCGCGGTCGGTCACCGCCCGCGTGACGTGTTCGCCGAGCAGCGCGCGCACGTCCTCCGGGTCGAGGACACGGACCTCGGTGGTCACCGGGACGCCGTCCCCGCCGAGGAAGGTCCCGCGCACGGCGTCGAGCAGGGCGTGGAAGTCCGGCCGGGGCGTCATCGGGAAGCCAGCGCTTCGGACAGCGACGGGTAGATGGCGAGCTCGTCGGTCAATCGGGTCAGCTCCAGTGGGCGCAGGGTGATCCGGCCGGTCGCCACCACCCGCACGGGCACCGACGCGCCGGCCCCGCGGTGGGCCCGGACGAGCTCGGCCATACCTGCCGAAGCCAGGAACGTGACCCCGCTGAGGTCGATCACGAGCACGGACGGCCGCAGGCGGCCCGCGCGTTCGGCCAGTTGGCGCAGTTTCGGGGCGAGTGCCAGGTCGAGGGCACCTTCGACGTGCAGCACCGCCGCACCGTCCCGGCTCTCCAGCGCCACGGATCCCGCCGAGCTGGCGGCGTCTTCGAGTGAGTCCCCGGTCACGTCCCGTTCACCCATGGCGCCCATCCTGCCTGTTCGCGGGCCGGGCGGAAAGCCGAGGGGGTGCTGACGCGGCGCCGCGGCGCCGGTGCGGGCATGATTGACAGCGGTTGAGCAAACAGCCTTCGTGATCACGCACGCCCACCGGCGCCGCCGGTGGAGCCTGCCGAAGGCGAGGAGAACCGCCATGACCGAGCACACCCACACCGAAAGCTCGGCCACCGCTGTGCCGTTCGGGGAGTTCCGGATCGCCCGGACGGAGCAGGAAAACGCGGTCGTCGTCGAGGTCGCCGGAGACGTGGACACGACCACCGCGCCGGCGCTCGTGGAAGCCGCCGACGAAGCACTGGCCGCGCAACCGCCGGTGCTGGTGGTCGACCTGACCCGCGTCGAGTTCCTCGCGTCGCCCGGCCTGACCGCGCTGCTGGCCATCCACCGCAACGCCGGTGACAGCACCGCGGTGCGGATCGTCGCGGCCGGCCGGGCCACCCTGCGCCCGATCCAGCTGACCGGTCTCGAGGACAGCCTTTCGCTCTTCCCGACCCGCGAAGCGGCGCTCGCCGGGTCCTGACCCGGAACGTCCCGGCCGCGTCAGCCGGCGGCCGGGACGGCGAGGCGCCGGATGGCCAGCAGGGCGACGTCGTCCTGGGCCGCCCGGTTGCCGATCATCGCGGCCATCACCTGCGCGCAGACCCGGTCCGGGTCACCCGCCCGCACGGTCGCCGCCAGCTGCGCCATCCCGACGTCCACGGGCCGGTCCCGCCGCTCCACCAGGCCATCGGTGTAGAGCACCAGCACGGCCCCCTGCGGGATGCCCACCACGGTCGTCCGGCGGTCCGGCACCCCGATGGTCAGCCCGATCGGGGGATCCGGCGGCGCGTCGGCCAGCCGGGCCGGTTCGCCGGGGAGGGCCAGTACCGGGGGCAGGTGGCCGGCCAGTGACAGCGTCAGCGTTTCGCGGTCCGGCCCGATGATCCCGTAGGCCACCGTGGCCATCGCCCCGTGTTCGAAGTGGTTGGCCTTGCGGTCGAGCTTGGCGAGCACCTCGGCGGGGCTTTCGGAGTCGAGGGCGTAGGCGCGCAGGGCACTGCGCAGCCGCCCCATGATCACGGCCGCGTCGAGGCCGTGGCCCGAGACGTCGCCCATCACCACGCCGAGCCGGTCGCCCGGCAGCGTGAACAGGTCGTACCAGTCGCCGCCGATCCCGGTCTCCGCGCCGGGCACGTACCGCGCGCCGAAGGCCAGGCCGGGCACGTCGGGCAGGCTGCTGGGCAGCAGGCTCCGCTGCAGCGCCATGGTGGCGGTGCGGTTCTCCTCCTGCGACTCCACCTGGATCGCCACCGCCAGGCGATCGGCCAGCAGCTGCATGGTGGCCACGTCGGGCTCGCCGAACGGCCTGGGCGTCACGGAACCGACGTGCAGCACGCCGACGAGCTCGCTGCCGGCGAGCATGGGCACCCCGAGCATGGAACGCAGCCCGCGTTCCCACAGCAGGGAGTTCACCACCGTCGTCTCGTCGACGTGGTCGAGGATGACGGGGGCCCGCTCGAGCGCGACCCGGCCGGCGAACCCGCTGCCCACCGGCACCCGCACGCCTTGGTGGACCTCCTCTTCGATGCCCGCGGCGGCGAAGGCCACGAGCTGGCGGCCACTGGGCTGGTACCGCAGCACGGTCGCGGTGTCGACCTCCATGACCTCGCACAGGCGCTGCAGGGTCTCGGCGAGCGTCTCGGCCAGCCCGAGGTGGGAAGCGGGTGCGCCGATGATCGATTCCAGCTGCTGCAGCCGGTGCTGGGCGTCGAGACTTCGCGACATGGAAGAACCCTAGCCGCCACTCCTTTGCACGCCTAACCATCCCGGGTTTCGACGGCGGGTTCCCCGGGGTAATCACGCGGTCGTGAACGTCGACTTGGACTGGGTGGGTGTGCTGCGGCACGGCCAGAGCACCGGGAACGTGGCCAGGGAAGAGGCGGAGTCGGCAGGCGCGGATGTGATCGACATCGCCGAGCGCGACGCCGACGTGCCGCTGACGGACCTGGGCCGGGAACAGGCCGCGGCCGCGCGGAAGTTCCTCGGCGAGCACCCGCCGGACCTCGTCGTCACCTCCACCTACCGCCGCGCCTGGGACACCGCACGGCTCGCCGTCCCCGAAGGGGTGGCGATCGTCCCCGACGAACGGCTGCGCGACCGCGAGCTCGGCGTGCTGGACCTGCTGACCTCCCACGGCGTCCGCGAGCGGTGGCCCGACGAGCTGCGGCGCAAGCGGCGGCTGGGCAAGTTCTACTACCGGCCGCCGGGCGGCGAGTCCTGGGCGGACGTCGTGCTGCGGCTGCGTTCCCTGCTCACCGAGCTCGGCGTCGAGCACGCCGGAAAGCGTGTTCTGCTGGCCGCGCACGAAATGACCGTGTTCGCCCTGCGCTACCTCCTCGAAGGACTGCCCGAGCCCGACCTGCTGCGCGCCGCCGACGCCACCGAAGTCCCGAACGGCTCGGTGACGGCCTGGGAACGCGACCCCGACGGCGGGTTCACCATGGTGCTGGCCCAGGAGGTCGGCCACCTGCACGCCACCGACACGCCACCGACGGCGGACGACGATGCCGCAGAACAGCTCAGCTGACCCGGCGCCGGTCAGCCCGGCCCTGCTGCGGGACTGGCGGATCGGCGCGGACGACCGCGGCACCGTGCTCGTCGTCGGCGGCGCCCGGACCGTGCCGGGAGCGCCGGCGCTGTCCGGGACCGCCGCCCTGCGCGCCGGCGCCGGCACGCTGCAGCTGGCGGTCGCCGAACGGCACGCGACGGCGATCGGCGTCTCGGTGCCGGAGTCGTCGGTGCTCGGGCTGCCGGAAACGGCGTCCGGCGCAATCGCCGCGGACGCCGTCGACCGGCTGGCCGACGTGCTGCCCGGCGCCGGCACGGTCGTGGTCGGCCCCGGCCTGACCGGCGCCGAGGAGACCGAGGACCTGCTGCGGCGCCTGGTACCGGCGATCGCCCCGGACGCGCGGGTGGTGCTCGACGCGTTCGCGCTCGGCGCGCTGAGCCGGGACCGCGCGCTCGCGGAACCGCTGTCCGGCCGGCTCCTGCTCACCCCGAATCGGGTCGAAGCGGCCTACCTCGACGGCTGCGAGGAAAAGGACGTCGACGACCTGGAGACGGCGGTGCGGATCGCCCGCGACTACGGCGGCGTGGTGCTGCTGATGGGTGTGGTCGCCGCACCGGACGGCCGGGTCTGGCGCGACGGCAGCGGCCACGTCGGCCTGGCGACCTCCGGCAGCGGCGACGTCCTGGCCGGCCTGACCGGCGGCTTCCTCGCCCGCGGCGCGGCCGTCGAGCAGGCCGCCTGCTGGGCGACGCACGTCCACGCGGTGGCCGGCCAGCGGCTGATCCCGGACACCGGCGCCACCGGCCTGCTGGCGCGGGAGCTCGTCGCCGAGATCCCGCGGGTCATCGCCGAGCTGGAGCGCTGAGCGTCACCGCTGCGCGGTGGGCCGCACGATGACCTCGTTGACGTCCACGCCCTCCGGCTGCCCGATCGCGTAGGCGACCGCGCCGGCGATCGCGTCCGCCGGGAGGGTCACCGCGCGGTAGCTACGCATCGCCTCCCGGGCGCCGGGCTCGGTGATGCTGTCGGCCAGCTCGGACTCGGTGACGCCGGGGGAGATCGTCGTCACGCGGATGCCGGGGCCCGCCTCCAGGCGCAGGCCCTCGGTGATCGCCCGGGCCGCGTACTTGGTGCCGCAGTAGACCGCGGCCGTCGGCACGACCTCGTGCGCGCCGGTGGAGGCGATCGTCACGAAGTGGCCGCCGCCGGCGCGGCCGAAGTGCGGCAGGACGGCGGCGATCCCGTGCAGCAGGCCGCGGACGTTGACGTCGATCATCCGGTCCCACTCCTCGACGTGCAGGGAGTCCAACCGGGACAGCGGCATCACACCCGCGTTGGCGACGAAGGCGTCGATCCGCCCGTGCGCCTCGACGGCGGCGTCGGCGAACGCGGCGACGTCCGCGCGGTCGGTGACGTCGAGGCGGTGCACGTCCGCGGTGCCGCCGGCGTCGTGGATCTCCTTCGCCAGCGCGGTCAGCCGGTCTTCGCGCCGGGCACCGAGCACGACGTGGTGGCCCTCGCCGGCCAGGCGCAGCGCGGTGGCGCGGCCGATGCCGCTGCTGGCTCCGGTGATGAGAACGGTCTTCACGGGGTTTCCTCCTGGGGGAAGTCGGCGGCGAGGGTGGTCTCGCGCCAGGTGTCGAAGGTGGTGCGGAGGGTGCCGAGCCGCGCGGTGGCGATGTCGTAGGCGGCCCGGCCGAGGAGCAGGCGCAGGGGCGGTTCGCCGGCGGCGACGGCGGCGAGGATCGCTTCGGCCGCGCGGGCCGGGTCACCCGGCTGCCGCCCGTATGTCGCGAGCGTCGCCTCCCGGCGGGCGCCCGCGGTCTCGGCGTAGTCGTCGATGCGGATCGCCGACTGCCGCATCGACGGGCCGGACCAGCCGGTGCGGAACGCGGCGGGCTCCACGATGGTCACCTTGATGCCCAGTGGCGCCACCTCCGCGGCCAAGGACTCCGAAAGCCCTTCCACGGCGAACTTCGTCGCGTGGTAGTAGCCGGTGGCGCCGAAGGCGGCCAGGCCGCCGAGCGAGGACACGGTGACGACGTGGCCGCTGCGGCGCGCCCGCATGCCCGGCAGGACCGCGCGGGTGACGTCGGCGAGGCCGAAGACGTTGGTGTCGAACAGCTTCCGGATCTCCTCGTCCTCGCCTTCCTCGATCGCGGCGAGGTAGCCGTAGCCGGCGTTGTTCACCAGGACGTCGATCCGGCCGAACACCGCTTCGGCACGCTGCACGGCGTCGACGACCTGGTCGTGGTCGGTGACGTCGAGCGGCAGGGCCAGCGCGCGGTCGCCGTGCGCCTCGGCGAGACCGGCCACGCGCGCCGGGTCGCGGGCGGTGACGACCGCGCGCATCCCGTGGCCGAGCACGGCTTCGGCCAGCGCGCGGCCGAGGCCGCCGGAACAGCCGGTGATGAACCAGACAGGGTTTTCGGGCACGACGAACTACTCCGTCCAATGTGGAAGGGGGAAAAGGTGGTTCAGGAAGCGGCGAGACTGCCCAGCAGGGCCAGTGCCGCTTCCGAGGGGCTGCCCGGCTCGGCTTGGTAGACGATCAGCTGCTGGCCAGGGGCGCTGTTCACGGTCAGCGCCTCGTAGCTCAGTTCCAGCTCGCCGACCAGCCGGTGGCGGAACCGCTTGGTCTCGTGGGTCTTCTGCCGGATGTCGTGGCGCGCCCACAGCCGGCGGAAGTCCGCGCTCTTGACCGACAGCTCGCCGACGGTGTCGATGAGCTGCGGGTCGTCCGGGTCGAGCCCGGCTGCCGCCCGCAGGCCGCCGACCGTGTTCACGGCCACGCGCTCCCAGTCCGGGTAGAACTCGCGGGCGTCCGGGTCGAGGAACACCAGGCGGACCAGGTCACCGCTGTGGGTGTGCCCGGCGAACAGCGCCTCGCCCAGCGCGTTGTGCGCCAGCACGTCGAGACAGCGGCCGAGCACGAGCGCGGGCGTGTCCGGCCAGCCGTCCATCAGGCGCAGCAGGTTCGGGCTGACCTGTTCGCGCCGCCGGGCGCGCCGGCGGCGGACCGGTGCCGGCCGGGCCAGCCGGTGGAGGTGCGCGGCGGCGTCGTCGTCCAGCGCCAGCCCGCGGGCCAGCGCGTCGACGACCTGCGCCGACGGGTTCCGCTCCCGGCCCTGCTCGAGCCGGATGTAATAGTCGGTGCTGACGCCGGCCAGCAGCGCCACCTCTTCGCGGCGCAGGCCCGCCACCCGCCGCGACCCGCCGGCGGGCAGGCCGAGCTCCCCGGGTCCCACCTGCGCGCGGCGGGCCCGGAGGAACTCCCCGAGGGTGTTGTCCTTGGCCACGTCTTCGAGGCTAACCCGGATCCGGCGGGGGAGGGTGGCCGCGCCGCACCCACCCTCAGACCAGCCGGATCGGCTCCCCGTCGTCGCCCGGGTCGGCCCGCAGCAGGGTCGCCGTGGCCGTCCGGCCGTCGACGTCGAGCTCCATGACCGCGTTGCCGAAGTGCGGGCCGGACACGCAGTGCCACGACAGCGGCGCGGGCGGGATGCCGGTGCGGCGGCCCAGCCATTCGCTCACCCGGGTGAGCGGCCGCGACCAGCCGGCCCGGAACAGCCGGTTCATGTACCACGGCACGGTGTTGTGCACCGGCGAGCAGGTCAGCTGGTGGACCGGCGCCGCGGTGCCGCCGTCGAACTGCGCCTTGGCCACGTAGGCGTGGTGCACGTCGCCGGACAGCACGTTGACCGACGCCGGTCCGTCGTCGGCGACGCGGGCGATGAGCTTCGCCAGCCGTTCGAACGACGTGCGGAACGCCGGCCAGTGCTCCAGGTCCACGAGCTGCCGGAACCACTCGTTGGCCCGCCCGACGAGCCCGGGCCGGGCGCAGAGCCGCTCGTTGACCGACTGCGCGGCCGACAGCGCGGTGGGCAGCAGCCACGGCAGCGACGTGCCGATCAGCAGGTGGTCGAAGCCGCCGGCCGCCTGCTCTTCGATCCAGCGGAACTCCTCGTCGCCGATCATCGAGCGCTGCCCGCCGGCGAGGATCCGGCCGGCCCGCGAGTCGATCACCAGCAGCCGGACCGGGCCGAAGTCGCGCCGGTAGGACCACCGGGTGCCCTTGGCGCCGTCGGCTTCGCGGTCGGCCCGGTCGGCGAACTCGCGCAGCAGCGCGGCGTTGTCCACACCGGACTTGCGCACCCGCTGGTAGAGGTCGTCCTCGGCCAGCTCGCGGGGCCCGAGGTTGCCGAGGTGCTGGTAGACCCAGTACGAGACCAGCGCGCCGCGGATCCGCTCCGGCCACCAGGACGTGCGGGCCATCTTCTCGCGCCAGGCCTGCGAGGTGTTCCAGTCGTCGCGGACGTCGTGGTCGTCGAAGATCATCGACGTCGGCACGGTGGAGAGCAGCCAGCGGACCGCCGGGTCGCACCAGGCCTCGAAGTACAGGTGGCAGTACTCCTCGAAGTCGGCGACCTCGTTGCCGGGCGGCTGCCCGGTGTCACGCCGGCTGGCGAGCCACTCCTGCGTCGCGTCGGTGGTTTCGTCGGCGTAGACCTGATCGCCCAGCAACAGCAGCGATTCGGGCCACTCGGCCTCGTCGAGGGCGGCGATCCGGTGGGCGTAGGCGGCGAGCGCGTCCGGGCCCAGCGCGTCCTGCTCCCGCGGCTTGCGGCAGGAGCCGAACACGAGCCGGAACCGCGGGTCGCCCGGCGCCAGCGTCCGGATCCGGCTCGGCGGCAGGTCGCTGCCCGGTTCCGGCCAGACGACGTGGCCGTCGAGCCGCACCTCGTACGGCGTGCTCTTCGCGGGTTCCAGCCCGGTGAGCACGACCAGCGCGTAGTGGTGGCCGGCGACTTCGAACGTCCGGGCGTCCGCGTCGCCGACGCGCACTTCGCACGGCCCGTCCGCCTCGACCCAGATCGTCGCCGAAGTGGCGTCGACGTGCCGCAGCAGCGGGCCCAGCAGCAGCTCGGTCATCCCGGAATCCTGCCAGAACCCCGCCGGGGCGGCCGATCGGTGAACCGCTCGAAACTTCCCGAAACGTTTCGATAATCGTTGACCGCCCGGGGACGGCGACGAACGATCGTCGCAGCTGCGCTCCCGCCCCCGGAAAGGATCTGCTCGAGTGCGAAGACTCCTCACCGCCCTTTCCGCCGCCGTGCTGGCGATCGCCGCGTCGATCGTGCTGGTCGTGGCGGCGCAGCCGGCCTCCGCGGCCACGCTGACCCGGGTCACCGACTTCGGCAGCAATCCCAGCAACCTCAGCATGTACACCTACGTCCCCGACCACGTCGCCGCCCGCCCGGCGCTGCTGGTGGCCGTCCACTACTGCACCGGTTCGGCGTCGGCGATCTTCAACGGCTACGCCCGCGACTACGTCACCGCGGCGGACCAGTACGGGTACGTCATCGTGTTCCCGGAAGCCACCCGCAGCGGGCAGTGCTTCGACGTTTCCTCGCCGCAGGCGCTCTCCCGCGGCGGCGGCAGCGACCCCGTCGGCATCCTGTCGATGGTCAACTGGGCCAAGCAGCGCTACAACGTCGACGCCTCCCGCGTGTACGTCACCGGGTTCTCCTCGGGCGCGATGATGACGAACGTGCTCGCGGCGGAGTACCCGGACGTGTTCGCCGCCGGGTCGGCGTTCATGGGCGTACCGGCCGGCTGCTTCGCGACCACGGACGGGTCGAGCTGGAACAGCCAGTGCTCGAACGGCCAGCTGATCAAGACGGCGCAGCAGTGGGGCGACCAGGCCCGGCAGATGAGCGGCGGCCGCAGCGGCCCGTACCCGCGGATGCAGCTGTGGCACGGCACGGCCGACGACACGCTGCGCTACCCGAACTTCGGGGAGGAGATCAAGCAGTGGACGAACCTGCAGGGGGTCGGCCAGACGCCGTCGTCGAGTGATTCCCCGCAGGGGGGCTGGACGCGGACCCGCTACGGCGCCACCGGCACGCAGGCGCCGGTCGAGGGCATCAGCGTCCAGGGTGCGGGGCACTCGCTGCCGCAGAACGGGATGATCCAGTACGCGATCGCGTTCCTGGGCCTGAACAGCAGCGGCTCGACCACGACGCCCACCACGCCGACCACCACTCCGACCACCACGACGTCTTCGACGCCGCCCGCCGGGGCGACGCTGGGCAACGCGGCGGCCCGGACCGGGCGGTACTTCGGCACGGCGGTCTCGGCGAGCAAGCTGTCGGACAGCGTGTACACCGGCATCTTGAGCCGCGAGTTCTCCATGATCACACCGGAGAACGAGATGAAGATCGACGCGACCGAGCCGTCGCAGAACCAGTTCTCCTACGCCGGCGCGGACCGGATCGTGAGCCAGGCGAGCAGCCAGGGCGCCCGGCTGCGCGGGCACACGCTGGCCTGGCACGGGCAGCAGCCGGGCTGGATGCAGAGCATGGAGGGCTCGGCGCTGCGGCAGGCGATGCTGAACCACATCACCCAGGTCGCGGCCCACTACCGCGGCAAGATCTACGCGTGGGACGTGGTGAACGAGGCGTTCGCCGACGGCGGTTCCGGCGCCCGCCGCGATTCGAACCTGCAGCGCACGGGCAACGACTGGATCGAGGCGGCGTTCCGCGCGGCCCGGGCGGCCGACCCGGACGCGAAGCTCTGTTACAACGACTACAACACCGACGACTGGAGCCAGGCGAAGACCCAGGCGGTGTACCGGATGGTGCAGGACTTCAGGTCCCGCGGCGTGCCGATCGACTGCGTCGGGTTCCAGGCGCACTTCAACGCCAACAGCCCGGTGCCCGCCGACTACCGGACGACGCTGCAGAACTTCGCCGACCTCGGCGTCGACATCCAGCTGACCGAGCTGGACATCGAGGGCTCGGGCAGCACGCAGGCGGCCGCCTTCCGCACGGTGACCGCGGCATGCCTGGCGGTCGCGCGCTGCACCGGGATCACGGTGTGGGGCATCCGCGACACGGACTCGTGGCGGTCGTCGGGAACGCCATTGCTCTTCGACGGCAACGGCCAGAAGAAGGCGGCCTACACGGCGGTCCTGGACACGTTGAACGGCGACACCCCACCGGACGGCGGCACGACGACCACCACCACGCCGGTTCCGAGCGGCTGCTCGGCGGTGTACGCGAAGACGGCGGAGTGGAACGTCGGGTTCAACGGCCAGGTGACGGTGTCGGGCACGAACAACTGGACGCTGACGATCACGTTCCACGCACCCCAGAAGGTGATCGGCAGCTGGAACTACACGGGAACGTGGGACAGCACGGGCTACGTCCTGACGGCCCGCCCCAACGGGAGCGGCAACGTGATCGGCTTCACCGTCCAGCACGGCGGCAACCTGACCGACCCGACGGTGACCTGCACGAGTCCATAGTGGTCGTGATCACAGGATCGAGGTCGTGCGAAAACTGTCGGTGGTGAGGGCTAGCCTCAGCGCATGAACACGGACGACGCAACAGTCCCGGCGCACCAGCTCACCAAGGGCCAGTGGTTCTGGCACGAGCCGGCGCCGGGGCTGCCTGCGTGGCAGCTGCAGGTGAATTCGGCGGAGCTGGTGGAGGATTCCGTCGAGATCTTCACTACTGATGGGGAGCGGGAGCTGGTTTCTTATCCGCGGAACCGGTTGGTTCGGTTGGCTGAGGTGGCTTGAGGGGTTGGTTCGGGGCCGGGAGGGGGTTGGGTGGGGGAGCGGGTCCGACTCCGGTGCTGCTGAGGCGGTTGTTCGGCCTTGACCGGCCGGAGTTGGGGCGGCGATCGGTCGCGATGGGCCGCGGGGGCGTGCGCGGCGATCGATTGCGTTGAGTCACAGGCTTATGCCGGGGAGCGACCGTTCGCCTGGGAGCCACAGGTTGGTGCGGGTCGCTTGCCTTGAGCAGAGCGCGGTCACTGGCTGATCTCAGGTGAACTTTGGGGGAATCCGCGCTGCCAGCGAACCTGCCCTGCGCGCGTGAACCGTCGCTGCGGGCGGAGCTGCGCGGCGCCCCGGCAAGCGCGAACCCGCCGGCGCGCTCGTAAGCGAGCCGGCGGGTGGTGGTTCGTTGGCGTCTCTGCCAGCTGTGTCGGCCCGTCGCCTTTTTCTTCCGGCGTGCTCGGGCTCGTCCCTCAGCTTGCGTCGCGGAGGGAAGGCGGGCGCCAGGTCATGCGGACCGTTGTTCCCTTTTCGCCCGAGGCTATGTCGGACTGGTCCGTCACCTGGTCGATCAGCAGCAGGCCGCGGCCGCCCGAGGTGCGCAAGCCTGCTTTCTTCGGGCGGGTTGCCGGGATGCCGCAGCCGGTGTCCGTTACCGTTATCGTGATCGTGTCGCCCTCTCGGCGGGCCTGCAAACGGGCCCAGCCGTGGCCGTCCGGGTAGGCGTGGGCCGCCACGTTGGCCAGGGCTTCGTACGTTGCCAACGTCATGTCGTGCTTGCTCTCCGGGTCGAGCGGGAACCCGCTCAGCCACTGGAGCAGCTTGCGGCGCAGGCCGGCCATCTCGTTCGGCAGTGCCGGCGCCAGCTCTTCGAACGTCGAGGCGACCACGGCTCCGGCGCCGAAACGCTCCGGGGCCGTGGTCCCGGCTTGGTCGGCGTCAGTGCTTTCGCCCGTATCGACGCCAGAGTCCGGGGTATGTCGATACACGATCCGCTCCCATCGTCAGCCGCGGTTCCCCCGTGTCAGCGGGCTTCTCCGATGGACTACCCACGGCCACGGGTTCTTACCCGTTGTGCTTCGTGAGATCTGTCGCTACAGTGGAGACGCTCCTCGCGGATGCCGGCCCCTCGGCCGCCCGGAGGCAGCTCCCTCGGATTCAGGCCAGTCGGCCTCCTTCCTTCTTTCCGGCCTCGCCGTCCGTGCGCAGGCCCATCACCACCTCAGGAGACACCCATGTCCTTTCACGGAATCCTCGACCTGTCCGGCAAGACCCCGTTCGCCCGGCCCGGCTACCGGCCCGCGCCGGACGACGTCGCCGTCCCGCTTTCCCTGGTGCGCAAGCACAATCTGCGGCCCGGTGACGAAATCAGCGGCGAAGGCGAAAAGCTCGTCAGCGTCAACGGCCACAACCCGGACGAGCCGCGCCCCCGGTTCGCCGACCTCGTGCCGGTGCACCCGGACCGGCGGCTGCTGCTCGAAACCACGCCGACGCGGCTGCTGCCGCGCGTCATCGACCTCGTCACCCCGCTCGGCCGGGGGCAGCGCGCGCTGGTCGTTTCGCCGCCGAAAGCCGGGAAGACCACGGTGCTGCAGGAAATCGGCCACGGGCTGTCGGTCAACCACCCCGACTGCCGGCTGCTGGTCCTGCTCGCCGACGAGCGTCCGGAGGAGGTCACCGAGCTGAGCCGGACCGTGCGCGGCGAGGTGATCGCGTCCACTTTCGACCGGCCGCCCGCCGAACACGTTGCGGTGGCGGAACTCGCGGTCGAGCGCGCGAAACGTCTGGTGGAGCACGGCGAGGACGTCGTGCTGCTGCTCGATTCGCTCACCCGGCTCGGCCGCGCGTACAACCTTTCGGCCCGCCCGTCCGGCCGCACCCTGTCCGGCGGCGTCGACGCGGCCGCGTTGCAGCCGATGAAGCAGATCCTCGGCGCGGCACGGAACATCGAGGGCGGCGGTTCGCTCACCATCATCGCGTCGGCGCTGGTGGAGACCGGTTCCCTGGCCGACACGGTGTTCTTCGAGGAGCTGAAGAGCACCGGCAACGCCGAACTCAAACTCGACCGCAAGACGGCCGAGCGGCGCGTCTTCCCGGCGGTCGACGTGGCGGCTTCCGGTACCCGGCGCGAAGAACTGCTGGTCACCCCGGGTGAACTGGCGGCCATGCGCGAGGTCCGGCGGGCGCTGCCGGGGCCGCACGCGATCGAGCAGCTGCTGGAACAGCTGCGCAAGACCGGGTCCAACGCCGAGTTCCTCCTCCGCGTGACCGGCGCGGCCCTGTCGGCGGCGGCCTGAGCGTTCAGCTTTCGCGACGCTCCCGCAGCTCACCGATCACTTCCGCCCCGACACTGTCGGCTTCCTCGGCGGTTTCCGGCGGCTCGCCCTCGCCGGGACGGTAGAGCCGATCCTCTGGACGGCCGGGATCCGGGGTGCCGGGCCGGGCGATTTCGGGCTGCTGTTCGTTCGGCTGGGACATGCCCGTCAGGTACCCGGTTCGCGAGCGATCACTCATCGAGGCGGCTGGTAGGGGGTGGAGCGCGGGTAGGAGGGCCGTTTGGGTCCGCGGTTGAGCGCGGCCACGAGAAACCCGAACCCGACGACGGTGACGACGAGCGCGGCGGCCCCGGGCGAGAAGGCCCACCACGCAAACCCCCCCCGGCGGCAACGAGCCAGGCGGCGACGAAGGTCCGCTTCGCGGTGAGGGGATACGGCTTCGGCAGCTCCCGGACGGCCGCACCGCCGAGCACGAGCAGCCCGGCGAGGATGACGAGCAGCACGGTCAGGTACACGAAAGTCCTCCTTCGGCGGGGACTGTGTGGTTACCCGGCCGGGTGCTCGACAAGCCGTGGCCTCGCGCACAGCCCACGCCCGCCGAAGGCAGCCTCCCGACGGCAACGACCAGCACGGCTCCGGAGCGGGTCGCCGAAGTAAACCCGCGCGCAAGATTGCGAGGGGCTCGCGGGCTGGGCCCGGCGGGAGTGCGCGCCCAGGGCCGCGGTCGGCGGGGTCGGCTGGCTCGCGCGCCGGCCTCAGCAGGCACTCCCGCGCCCGACGCGGCGACGCGCGTGTCCGGCCGACCGACGCCCGGCACTGGCTGTGCCGGTGAGGTCATGCCGCCCGGCGCCGGCTGTGCCGGTGAGGTCAAGCGGCCCGGCGCCGGCTGTGTCGGTGAGGTCAAGCCGCCCGGCACTCGCTCGGCCGGTGAGATCAAGTCGCCCAGCAGCCGCTGCGCCGGTCAGGCCACGTGACCGAGTCCGACCGGTCGCCCACCTTCACCCGCGCCGGGCTACCCGCGTGCTCGCCGCCCCCTCCTGCCCTCGAACTGCCTCATCGAGCCGTCGCTGCGGGCTGCGGGGCGCCCGGAAGCAGGGCACAGTACCTCCATGGCCCATCCGTCCGCCCGCCCTGCGGCCGGGGCCCGGTCACGCCGGGTCTGGCTGCGGATGTTCCTCACCGGTGCCCTTCTCTGGGTGCTTGCCGTTGTCGTCACCTTCGTCACCGGCAACCCGAACCTCGTTCCCACCGTCGTGCTGCTCGGGAGCTTCCTCGTTCCCGTCACCTTCGTCGCCTGGGCCTTCGGGCGGCGGCGGAGTGGTGAGGTCACCTCCGAACTGCTCTTCAGCACCTTCGTCGCCGGTGGGGTGCTCGGCGTGCTCGCCGCCTCACTGCTCGAGTCCTACCTGCTCCATCCCTCCGCTTTCCTGTTCGCCGGGGTCGGCCTCATCGAAGAAGCCGTCAAGCTCGCCGTGCTGGCCGTGCTCACCCGGCACCTGCGGGTCAAGTTCGCCGCCGACGGGATCGTGCTGGGCGCGACCGTCGGGTTCGGGTTCGCCGCCTTCGAATCCGCCGGGTACGCCTTCACCGCTCTGTTCACCGAACGCGGGCTCTCGCTCATGGACCTCGTCCAGACCGAACTGCTCCGCGGCGTGCTCGCCCCCGTCGGCCACGGGCTCTGGACCGCGATCCTCGGCGGCGTGCTCTTCTCCGCCAGCGACCACCGCCACTTCGCCCTGACGCTCCGCCTGCTCCTCAGCTACCTCGGTGTCGCCCTGCTCCACGGCCTCTGGGACGCCATGCACGGCATCGCCCTCGTGCTGACCCTGCTGCTCACCGGCACGCCGTGGGACTACGCGCAGCTCGAACAGGGTTACCAGCCCACCGGACTCCAAGCCGACGTCTTCACCGTGCTCTCCTGGGGTGGCCTCGCCCTGATCTCGGTGATCGGCATCGGCTGGCTGCTCGCCGTGCGCGCCCGGGCACGGCGCGGCGAACGGCAGGCCGGCGTGCTGTGGCGGATCCCCGCCGGACGGCCGCGGTGAGCCCTCACGTGCCGCGGCCGGTCGCCTTCTGCAGGGCGTCGATCCGCTCCGACGCCTCCGCCTTCGTCAGGTTCTCCGGCACCTCTTCCCCGGCTTCCTGCGCCAGCGTCTGCAGGTACGACTTCTGCGGCCCGGTCATCGGCTCGTCGCCGGTGGTCCAGTCGCTCGGGTCCTTCTCCGGGTTCGGCTCCACCTGGTCGGTCATCTCAGCTCCAATCGAACGTTTGTTCGCCTGCGGTCGACTGTAGCGCAGGCCTCCGACAACCGCCGGTCACGACCCGGCCGGCGGTGTGCTCGGCGCGCCCGCCTCGTGGCCCGGCTGCCCGTGCGTCCGGCGGTCGTCCTTCATCTGCTGTTCGTGCAGGTGACGGCGCCCTCCCGTGAGGGAGGTGAGCAGCTCGCGCTCGAGGTCGCGGCCCGCCTTGTAGTAACCGTCGTCGTACTCCTCGACGATCTGGAAAGTCCACCGATCGGGTAACACGTTGAGCCCGATGAGCTCTTCGGAGATCCGCCGCGCCCAGTCGCCGTGGCCTGCCTTCTCGAGCTGCTCGACGGCCTCGCCGAGGGCCAGGTCGGCACTGCCGGTCAGCTGGTGGAAGGAGTAGAGGTGCCCGCGGGCGCGCTCGATCGTTTCGAGTGCCTCGGTCACCTTGCCGACGGCGGCGACGGTGGCGGCGTCAGGGTTGTCGTCCATGCGCGCAAAGTGCCCCGTTCCGCGATTTCTACACGTCGCGGAACGGGGCACCGGGGCCGGCGGGATCAGGCCGTGGGGCGCGTGGCCCCCGCGTACTGGCTCATCAGCGGCGAGATCTTGACGACGTCGCCGCTCGTCGGCGCGTGCACCATCTTGCCGTCGCCGATGTACATGCCGATGTGGGACACCGGCGAGTAGTAGGCCACCAGGTCGCCGGGCTGCAGCTGGTCGCGCGACACCGGCGTGCCGAACCCGGCCTGCGCCGACGACGTCCGGGGCAGGTTGATGCCGGCCTGCTTGTACGCCCACTGCATCAGGCCGGAGCAGTCGAACGTGCTCGGCCCGGTGGCGCCCCAGACGTAGGCGCTGCCGAGCTTGCTCAGCGCCGCGTTGACCGCGGTCTGCGCGGCCGCGGTGGGCGCCTTGACGTTCGGGGCCGCCCCGCCGGTGTCCTTCTGCGCGGCGCGGTCGGCGCTGCTGAGGTTGCGGCTCTGCGCCTCGATCTGGTCGATCTGGCCCTGCAGGTCCTTCTTCTTCGCCTCGATGTCCGAAGCCAGCTTCGCCGCCGCGTCCCGGGCGTCCTGGGCCCGCTTCGCCGCGTCGGCGGCCGCCTTCTCCGCCGCCGTGGCCTTGGCCGCCGCGCCGTTGAGGTTGTCCAGTGCGGCGTTCTTGTCGGTCGCGATGACCTCGAGCGCGGCCGAGCGGTCCAGGAAGTCCTGAGTGGACGTTCCGGCCAGCAGCGCCGACAGCTTGTTCATCTGGACGCCGCTGGTGAACGACGCGCCGGCGAACTTGTCCACTTCGGACTGGTACTGCTGCTTCGCCCGGATCGCCTGCGCGCCGGCGTTCTTGGCCGCCGTGACGTCGGCATTGGCCTCGTCGAGCTGGCCCTGCTTCGCGGTCAGGTCGTCCTGGGCGCGCAACAGGTCCTCGTTGAGCTTTTCCGCCTGCGCCGCGAGTTCGCGGTACTTGGCGAGGGCGTCGGAGCCGGCGGGCGGCGCCTGGAGGACGGGGACGGGGGCGGCGGTGGCCGGCTGGGCCATGGTGACGACGGTGATCACCGAGGCCGCGGCGAGGGCACCTGACACCACGCGCTTGACGGGATGCGAACGCATTCTCGCGCGGGTCTCCTTTGCTGATCGGCCGCCGGCGGGTACCGGGAAGGCGAGCCGGGGGCCTCGCCGGGGCGCGCTCGGCCGCAACAGGAAGAGCGCGCGGGGTGGTCCGGTACCCGGGAGGGGGTATCGGCGGCGATCTCGCGTCGCCGTCTTGGGGACGACCGGGGGCCGCGAGATCTCGAACAGGTTACGAAACGAGCACGGCCACGTCCAGGGCGGGGCGCTCGAAACTGTGCGTGACGCTCGTTAACACGGCTGGACCAGGGGGAGCAGGGTCCGACTGTGGTGGGGATTACAAGCTGTCACCACAGCACGGGCGGGGTGCATCCGCTTTGTACGTCCCTTGTACCCGGTTCGGTGATCCTTCGGGCCACAAGCGATTCCGACTCATGGAGGACCAGGATGTTCACGAAGGCCGCCGTGCTCACGGCGCTCACCGCCGCGACTTTCGCCGTGGCCGCACCGGCTCAGGCGGAAACCGCGGCCACGACGGCGCTGCCCACGGCGAACATGGAGGCCGTGCTGAAGGCGGCCCAGATCGACCCGCGCCGCGCCGACGACACCCAGACCCCGGGCGCGCACGACAGCGTCCTGCTCGTCGAGCAGGCGCTGCAGGCCAAGGGGCTGCTCGACAGCCAGTACGTCGACGGCTACTTCGGCACGACGACGATCACGGCCTACTCGCAGTACCAGAAGTCGCTGGGCTACACCGGGATCGACGCGTCCGGCCTGCCGGGCAAGACGTCGCTGGAGAAGCTGGGCGAGGGCCGGTACACGGTCACCAACCCGGTCTCCGCCGGCAGCCAGGTGACCTACCACGGCAAGACCCTCAACACCCGCACCAAGGCGATGCTCGTTGCGGCGGAAGGAAAGGCCGGCTTCCAGGTCGCCTTGACGCAGGGCTCCTACAACCCCGGCGGGGTCGACGCCTCGGCCGGGACGCACGACGGCGGCGGCGCGATGGACATCTCGGTGTCCGGGATGTCGTCGGCCAACCGCACCACCCTGCTCAAGGCGCTGCGCAACGTCGGCTTCGCGGCCTGGTACCGCACGCCGGCGCAGGGCTTCGACTACCACATCCACGCGATGGCCATCTCCGACCCGGACCTGTCGTCGGGTGCCCAGCACCAGACCGGCGACTACTACCTGGGCATGAACGGCCTGGCCGGCCGCGGCGCCGACGACGGCCCCCAGGTCACGAAGGTCACCTGGGAGGAGTACCAGCGCGGCTGATGCCGGTGGTGCGCCCGGCCGTGGTGGCACGGCCGGGTAGTTCCGCAAGGCTCGCTCGTCCGGGCGAGAACCGGCGCGACATACAGGAGTAGAC
>NZ_JBEXMD010000073.1:0-31412 GCF_040610315.1 Amycolatopsis sp. NPDC004169 | reverse complement strand
CCGCCGCCATCTGGCACAACCGCGCCACCGGCCAACCCATCACCCGATCACTGACCGCCTACGACCACTGACCGAGTTACGCATTACTCGTCTAGACGCCGAGATGGCCGAGGGCGTCCTCGGCGACGCGCGTGACGAACGCGGCGTCGAGCGGTTCGCGGGAGAACCAGCGGCGGTAGAACAGCGGGCCGGCGACGGCGGCGGTGACGTCGGCCGGCCCACGGTCTGCGGCCAGCTCACCGCGAGCTCGCGCGCGTTCGGTCACCACACCGAAGGGAGCCATCAACCGGGCGTGGAGATCCGCGTGGAGCCCGGCCAGTTCGGGCTCGCGCTCGGCGGCGTCCACGATGGAGGGCAGGACCGCGGCCCAGCGGGCGCTGCGCAGCTGCTCGGCCAACGCCTCGGTCAAGGCGAGGAGATCCCCGCCGAAGCTGCCCGTGTCGGGGACCGGAGGCGCCGACCCGATCGTCGAGCACGCCTCGATCAGCAGTGCGGCCCGTGACGGCCAGTGGCGGTAGATCGTGGTCTTGGAGACGCCCGAGCGTCGCGACACCTCGTCGATGCTGACGCCGCCGATACCGCCCGCCGAGAGCAACTCGTAGGTCTGGGCGAGCACCGCCGTCTTGGACCGCTGGACTCGAACGTCGACGAAGTCCCCGGATCGGGCCACGTTGTGATCTCCGTTCCTGTTCCGCCACGAAACAGTACGGTACTGTACCGTACTGTTTCGTGGAGCCGGACGGTCCGGCTCGCCGGGAGCAGCCGGGAGAACGCCGTGAAGTTCGCCTCAGTACGCCTCGTCACCGATGACCTGCCCACCCTGACCGCTTTCTACTCCACGCTCACGGACACCGAGCCGGTGACCCCCTACGGGTCCGGCGGCTACGCCGAACTGCACACCGAAGGCGGCATCGTCGCGCTGGCCGACAGCGCGGCGGTCAAGCGTTTCAACAACAACGCCGCCGTGGCGGCCGCCAACCGGTCCGCCATCATCGAGTTCGAGGTCGACGACGTCGACGCCGAACGCGCCCGCCTGGGCGACCAGGTCACCGCGTGGGTTCAGGAACCCACCGACCAGCCATGGGGTAACCGGTCGATGCTCCTGCGCGACCCCGACGGCAACCTCATCAACATCTACTCCACCGGGCACTGAACGGCCCAGCGCGATGAGGCGTACCGCCGATGGCACTGAGGACAGGTTCTAAGGCGCGGTCGGCAGCTCCGCCTCGTATGCCCGGTGCAGCAGGTCCACGAAGGACGGTGCCTCCGGCCACGCCACGGTCCCGAGCCGCCGCACGGCCACGCCCGGTGTCCACGAGTTCATCACCACGGCCCCGGCCAGGCCCGGCAGGTCGGCCTCGGTCAGCTCCTCGGCGCGCTGGGGCACGCCGAGGCGGTCGAGCTGGCGGGCCACGATGCCCATCGTCGTCCCGCGCAGCATCGGGGCGTCGGGCCACACCACCGCGGTGCCGTCCCAGAAGGCCAGGTTCCAGATGGTGGCCTCGGTGAACCGGCCCCGGCGGTCGACGAACGCCGCGTCGTCGACGTCCTGGGCGAGCGCCTGCCGGTGCAGGTAGGTCTTGGCCACCTCGCCGACGTGCTTCACCTCCGGGAGGAACCGTTCGTACTCCGTGATCGCCAGCGTGAGCGGCCCGGACGGCGCGGTGGCCGGGGGACCGGTGCGGACCAGCACCTCCGGTTCCTCCCCGGCCGGTGAGAACACCGTCGCGGTCAGCGAGACGTCGGCGGGCCCGGCGGCCAGCGCCGACCGCAGGTACGACCGCACCCGGTCGTCGGGCACTGCCCGGCCGAACAACTCGGCCGACGCCGTCCGCAGCCGGTCCAGGTGCAGGTCGAGGCCGCGGACCCGGCCATCGCGCACCTGCATGGCGGTGAAGTGCGCGTAGCCCGCGAACGCGAGCGGGGCCAGCTCCTCGGCCGTGGCCGGCCGCCCGTTGTGGTGTACCGCGAAGAAGGACATACCGGCACCGTAGTGATCACAGGGCGGCCGGGGACTCCGCGTCCGGGATCAGCAGCCGGGGCGGGCCCGAGCCGTCGGCCGGGACCGACCAGACGTCCGCGTGGCCCGGGCCGCGGGGCAGGCCGTAGCCGATCGTGCGGCCGTCGAGCCAGGCCGGCTGGTCGTCGACGCTGCGGGTCTCGGCCAGCGGCGTCACCTTCGCCGTCGCCAGGTCGAGCACCGACAACCGCCACCCTCGCGCCGGGTCACCGTCCACAGCGGACTTGAAGGCCACCCGCGTCCCGTCCGGGGACAGCGACGGGCACTCGACGTTCTCGCGCAGCGTGCGGACCGTGTGCGCGGCGAAGTCGCCCGCGACCAGGTAGCGGTGGCCCGCCGTCGACATCGTCGCGTAGAAGTGGCGGTCGTCGGCGGTGAACGTCACGCCCCAGAAGTTGAGGTCGGCCGCCTGGTACGGCTTGCCGTCGCGGGTCACCGCGTAATCCTCCAGCGTGCCCGCGAGGTCGCCCGTCGCCGTGTCGAGGATGCCGGCGCGGGTGGAGAACATGCCGCCGTTGTAGGAGTCGCCGGTGACGAAGACCGTCCACGCGAGCATCCGGCCGCTCGCCGAAACCCGCGCCCGGTTGGGCAGCCCGACCAGCGGGAGCTCCCGCTGCACCGCCAGGCCGGCGTCGAGCACCGCCAGCTGGTAGGTGGTCAGGTCGCCGTCCTGGCGCAGGCAGAGCCCGGTGCCACCGGCGGCGTACACGCGCGCGCACGACAGCGGCGACACCGTCCGCGGGCCGGCGGGATCGGTGGCGGACACCGTGGCGACGTGCCCGCGGTCGGCGTCGGCGGTGCTGCGGAACAGCAGCCGCGGCCCGGGGTCCAGGCGGACCGCGCCGGTCGCGGTGACGTCGTGGCTGCGCGCGCTCGCGAACCCGACGTACGCGACCGCGGCCCCGGCGAGCACGAGCACCCCGGCGACCGCGATCAGGATGCGGATTTTCACGCCGTCGCCTTCCGCAGCACCGCGAACGTCGTGGCGATCGCGACCACCGCCCCGCCCGCGGCGACGGCGATGGCGAGGTCCGCGCCCCAGAACTGCCAGGCGAGTCCGAACAGGACGGACGAGGCGAAGTAGGCCAGCGCCTGCGCGGTCTGGACGAGGGAAATCCCCGTGGTGCGCAACGACTCCGGCAGCAGGGGGCCGGCGAGAGCCATCAGGACACCGTCGGTCGCCGCGTAGAACGCGCCGTACAGCGCGAGCGCGAGGACGAACAGCGGCCAGCCGGACACCGGGCCGGCCAGCAGCAGGTAGACCAGCGCGAGCGCGCCGTAGCCGCCGAGCACCACCGGCAGCCGCCCGACCCGGTCGGCGAGCGCGCCCAGCGGCGCGGCGAGCAGCAGGTAGCTCAGGTTCGTGCCCACCGCGAGCAGCGGGAACCAGCCGGTGGCGATGTCCTCCTTGTGCTGCAGCAGCAGGTAGACGAACCCGTCGCCGACCGTGGCCAGCCCGAGCACGCAGGCGGCCACCAGCAGCCGCCGCACCCCGTGCCCGCGCAGCAACGCCGCCGCCGCGCGCGGCGAAACCGGTGTCCCGGCGGCCTTCGGCGTCCGGCGGTCGCGGACGAACAGCACCAGGAGCAGCACGCCGATCGCGGCGATGCAGAAGCTGACGACGAACACCGCGTCGAAGGCCTCGGGGTTCGCCGCGCCGACCGCGGCCAGCACGGCGAGCGCGACCAGCGGCCCGGCGAACGCGCCCACGCTGTCCATCGCGCGGTGCACGCCGAAGGCGCGGCCGAGCAGCGGTTCGGGGGCCGACAACGTGATCAGCGCGTCCCGCGGCGCCGTGCGCAGGCCCTTGCCGGCGCGGTCGAGGGTGATCACCGCGCCGATCGCGGCCGCCGATGACCCGGCCACGAGCAGTCCGAGCTTCATCACCGCGGACAGCGCGTAGCCGGCGCCGGCCACGACCTTGCGCCGCCGGATCCGGTCGGCGACGTACCCGCCGGCGATCCGCAGCACCGCCGTCGCACCGGTGTAGAGGCCGTCGACCAGGCCGTACGCGGCCGGGCTCAGGTGCAGGCCGAGGACCAGGTACACCGGCAGGACCGCGGTGACCATCTCCGAGGACACGTCGGTGACCAGGCTGACCGCACCCAGCGCGAAGACGTTCGCGCCGACCGCCGAGAGCTTGCGCCGGGACACCGTCCCAGCATGCTCTCGGCGGCCGATGGTGGACAGGTACACGCGATTACTGCCAGACGTCGAGGATCGGCGACTTGCTCGCGGCGTTGCCGATGCCGGGCAGGCCGTAGGCCGCCTCGATGGTGCGCAGCACGGTGTAGTGGTTGATCGTTTCGCTGTAGCTGCCGACCTTGACGTTCGCGCCGGTGAAGGTGGTGAAGATCTGGTTGACCGAGGTGTTGCTGTCCTCGTCGAAGGTGGTGATCAGCAGGCTGTTGTGCGTCTTGGCCCACTGGGCGTAGGCGTCGAGGTTCTTCTTCAGCCAGGTGTCGCCGGTGCCGATGCTGCAGTCGTGCATGTCGTTGCACATGTCCGGCGTCACGAAGGCGACGGTCGGGAGCTGGGTGAAGTCGGACGGGAAGCTCGAGAACCGGACGTTGCTCGCGGCGGGGACGTTCGAGAAGTCGACCCAGCTGTTGTGCTTGCGGCGGTAGGTGCCGCTGGAGCAGCCGGTGTAGCCGTCCGAGGGCATCGCTTCGGAGTAGCCCTTGAAGGTCTTGCCCGCGTCGATCAGCTGGCGGCCGAGGTTGGCCTTCGCGCCGAGGTTGGCGGGGCAGGTGTCGTCGGTGACGCCCTGCGTGGCCCCGGAGAAGAGGGCGACGTAGTTGGGCTGGCTCGGGTGCGTGATCGCGAAGGAGCTGGTGAACTTCGCGCTCTGCGAGGCGAGGGTGTTGAAGTAGGGCGCACTGGAACTGCCGTTGATCGAGGAGTACTTCTTGTTCTCGAACATGACGAGGACGATGTGGTCGAACGCCGGCACGGCCGCGGCGGTCGGCCGGACGGCGGCGGGCTCGGCGCCGGCGGTCGCCGCGGTGACGGCTCCGGCGGTGACCAGGGCGGCCGCGGCGAACGCGGCGAAGATCCGCTTGCGGATCATGGGTCCTCCAGCACTGAGTGGGCGGGCGCCTCATGGTGCCCACGGCAGGGGACCGGATCGTGAGGTGCTGTGGTCCGGGACGTGAACACCAGGAAACCTCCGGCGGACAACGGAAAGAGTGGGTGAATGGCTTTCCGGTGTCAACCTCCTTTGGTTGGGGCGCCAGGCGTTTGACAGGTCGTTCCCAGCTCGTTCAAAGGAACGGCGCCGAGACTCGGTGCCATGGAACCCACCACCCCGCCCGGACCGGCCCGCCGCGAGCAGGGCCGCCGCAAGGCCGCACTGGCCACGGCGGCCGCCGCGGTGCTCGGCGCGGCCGCGGTCGGCGCGATCGGCTTCGGCCTGTCGGCGGCTTCGACCTCCTCCGATTCGACCTCGTCCGATTCGACCGGCACTGATTCGACCGGGTCACCGGATCGGTTGCAGGCGCCGGACAGCGGGCTGGGCAGCGGTTCCGGCCAGGCGCACACCGGATCGGGTGCGTCGTGACCGCGGCGTTCCCGGCGCTGGGCACGACGGCGGAGCTGGTGGTGACGGATTCCACCCGGCTGGGGGAGGCGGCCGCGCTGCTGCGTTCGGAGCTGGCCGCGATCGACGCGGCGTGCAGCCGGTTCCGGGCGGATTCGGAGATTTCGCGGCTGCACTCGGCGGCGGGACGGCAGGTGCGGGTGGGGCCGCTGCTGGCGGAGGCGCTGGGGGTGGCCCTGCGCGCGGCCCGGCTGACGGAGGGATTGGTCGACCCGACGGTGGGGGCGGCGGTGCGCGCGCTGGGGTACGACCGTGATTTCGCCTGCCTGGCCGGTGATCGGGACACGGGGGGTGCCGGTGATCGGGACGCCGGTGGGTCGTCGGCCGATCGCGGTGGTGGGTGGGCCGGTGCCGGTGGTCGGGACACCGCCGCCGCTTTCGCGGTGGATGGTTCGGTCGGTTCGGGGATGGTTGCTTGCGGGAGCGAGCGAAGCAATGCCGGTGATCGGGACACCGCCGCCGTTCCCGCTCCGGGCTGGCACCGCGTCCTCTTCGATCCCGGCCGGCGGCTCGTCGTCCTCCCGCGAGGCGTGCACCTCGACCTCGGCGCGACCGCCAAGGCCCTTGCCGCCGATCGGGCCGCGCGGCGGATCCACGGCGCCGTCGGCTGCGGGGTTCTCGTGAACCTCGGCGGTGATCTGCGCGCCGCCGGATCCCCGCCGCGCGGTGGCTGGCAGATCGCGCTCGGCGATGACCACGCTGCGGCCGTCGCGCGGCCGGACACCACCGTCGCCCTGCACCGGGATGGTGCGCTCGCCACCTCCGGCACCACGCGGCGGCGGTGGCACCACGGCGGCCGGACCGTGCACCACATCGTCGACCCGCGCACCGGCGACGTTCCCGGCCCGCGCTGGCGCACCGTCACCGTCGCCGCCAAGTCCACTGTGGACGCCAACACGGCGAGCACCGCCGCGATCGTCCTCGGCGCCGACGCGCCCGGCTGGCTCGAACAGAGGCACCTGCCCGCGCGGCTGGTCGGCGTCGACGGCGACGTCGTCACAACGCCCGGCTGGCCCGGCGAAAGGCAAGCAGCATGATCTGGTACTTCAGCCGCGCCACCGGGCTCGTCTCGCTGGTGCTGTTCACCGGCGTCGTCGTCCTCGGCGCGCTCGGCGCCGGGCGGTTCGCCACCCGCGAGTGGCCGCGGTTCGCCGTCGCCGCCGTGCACCGGAACCTCGCGCTGACCAGCCTGGCCTTCCTCGCCGCGCACATCGCGTCGGCCGTCCTCGACGGGTACGTGCCGCTCGGCTGGCTCGACGTCGTCGTCCCGTTCGGCTCGGACTACCGGCCGCTGTGGGTCGGGCTCGGCGCCGTCGCGGTCGACCTGCTGCTCGCGATCGTCGTCACCAGCCTGGTGCGCACCCGGCTGCCGGCGCGGGCCTGGCGCGCCGTGCACTGGCTGGCTTACCTGTGCTGGCCGGTCGCACTGGTCCACGGCTTCGGCATGGCCGAAAACGACTCCGCGTACGGCTGGATCGCCGCGCTCGACGTGCTGTGCCTGCTGGCCGTGCTCGGCGCCGTCGGCTACCGCGCGGCCCACGTCCGCGAGTTCGCTGCCCTGGGAGGCCCGCGATGAGCATCCTGCCCCCGCACCGGCTCGACCTGGCCGGTCACCGGCGCCGCAACGGCGTCGTGCCGTGGGTCGTCTACCAGGACGAGGACGGCCGCGACCGGCTGATCGCCGCGGTCGAGGCGGCGGACCTGCGCGGCCGCGGCGGCGCGGGCTTCCCGACGGCGGTGAAGCTGCGCGCGGCCAGGTCGAAACGCTCGATCGTCGTCGCGAACGGGTGCGAAGGCGACCCGCTGAGCCACAAAGACGTTGCCTTGCTCGCGCTTTCGCCGCACCTCGTGCTCGACGGCCTGCAGCTCGCCGCCCACGCCGTCGGCGCCACCGAGACCGTCCTTTGTGTCCACACGGGCAGCTCGGCGCTGCCGAGTGTCGCCGCCGCCCTCGCCGAACGCGAAGACCGGGTGCCGGTCCGGGTCGTGGAAGTGCCCCGGCGTTACGTCGCCAGCGAGGAGACGGCGCTCGTCCGCTACCTGACGTCGGGCGACGCCCGGCCGCTCGGCAAGCACCCCCGGCCCGCCGAGCGCGGCGTGCGCGGGCGGCCGACCCTGGTGTCCAATGTGGAGACTCTGGCGCAGCTGGCGTCCGTGGTCCTCCTGGGGCCGAACCACTATCGCGCCTCGCGGACCGAACTGGTCACGGTGACCGGCGCGGTGCGCCGGCCCGGCGTCGTCGAAGTGGCGGCGGGAACGTCGCCGGCCGGTGTGCTGGCCGCGGCGGGCGGCGAGGCGGAACCGGTGCAGGCGGTGCTCGCCGGCGGCGCCTGGACCGCGGATCTCACCGGTGGCTGGTCCGGCATCGCGACGGTGTATGCACTCCCGGCGCGTGCGTGCGGCTTGGAATACACGGCGAAGGCACTGGCGTTCCTGGCGGCCGAGTCGGCCCGGCAGTGCGGGCCGTGCACGTTCGGCCTGCCGTCGATCGCGGCGGACTTCGCGGAGCTGGTCCACGGCGGTCCCGCGACGGCCCGGCTGGCCCGCCGCCTCCCGCTGCTCACCGGCCGCGGCGCGTGCACCCACCCGGACGGCGCCGCCCGCCTGGCGGCGAGCGCGTTGCAGGTGTTCGACGCCGACGTCCGCGCCCACCAGGCCGGCGGCCGGTGCCGGATTCCGGCCGGTGTCGCATGAAGGTGACAGTGGACCCGATCGGGTGTCGCGCGCACGGGCTGTGCGCGGACCTGCTGCCGGAGCTGGTGCGCCTCGACGAGTGGGGCTATCCGGTGGTGGCGCCGGGCCCGGTGCCGGCGGAACTGGTGGCGGAGGCCCGCCGGGCAGCCGCGGCGTGCCCGGCGCTGGCGCTGAAGCTGCGGAAGGACGAGCGGCGGTAAACCGGTCGTGCGGGGCGGGGAAGAGCCGTTAGCCTTCGCCACCATGGACGGCAAGCTCATCGACCGGATCCGCGGCGCCCGGCGGATCGCCGCGCTGACCGGCGCGGGCATCTCCACCGCGTCCGGCATCCCCGACTACCGCGGGCCTGACGGCGTCTGGACGCGCACGCCGAGTGCCGTGAACGCCTTCACGCTCGAAAACTTCATGGCCGACGCCGAGGTGCGTCGGCAGTTCTGGCGCGCCTACGAGGGACACGCCGCTTGGCGCGCCGAACCGAACACGGCCCACCGCGCACTGGCGGAGCTCGACGGCGCCGGTGTCGCCGTGCGGGTGCTCACCCAGAACGTCGACGGCCTGCACCAGCGGGCCGGGCTCGCCGCGCGCAAGGTCCTCGAACTGCACGGCAGCATGCACACCACGCGGTGCACCGGGTGCGCGGCCGGGTTCCCGACCACGGAGATCCTCGCGGCCGGCCAGGCCGATCCGGCGTGCCCGCGCTGCGGCGGGATCCTCAAGCTCGACGTCGTCCTCTTCGGACAGTTGCTCGACGCCGAAGTCATCAGCAAGGCGAGGAACATCGCCGCGGCGAGCGGGGTCTTCCTGGCCATCGGCAGTTCGCTGCAGGTGGAACCGGCGGCGTCGCTGTGCACGGTGGCCGTGCGGGCCGGAGCGACGCTGGTCGTCGTCAACCGCGATCCGACGCCGTACGACGACGACGCCGACTTCGTGCTGCGGGACGACATCGAGGCCGTCGTGCCGGAACTCTGCGCCGCGGTGAGCCGGTGATCCGCGAAGCCCGTGGCGGCGACTGGGCGTCGATCTGGCCGATCATCCACGACGTCGTCACCGAGCAGCGGACGTTCCCCTACGACCCGGCGATGAGCGAGCAGGACGCGCGCCGGATGTGGCTGCTCGCGCCACCCGCCCGGGTGGTCGTCGCACTCGACGGCGACCGCGTGACGGGCACGGCGAACATGTACGCCAACCGGCCGGGGCCCGGCAGCCACGTCGCTTCCGGCAGCTTGATGGTGGCGAGGGAGGCGCGCGGCGCGGGGGTGGGGCGGGCCCTGACGATCGACCTGATCGAGTGGGCCCGGCGCAGCGGCTTCGCGGCGATCCAGTTCAACGCGGTCGTCGACGTGAACACGGCCGCGGTCCGGCTCTACGAGAGCTTGGGGTTCGTGACGCTCGGGACGGCGCCCGGCGCGTTCCGGCATCCGGACGCCGGGGCGGTGGGATTGCGGATCATGTGGCTCGACCTGCGGTGAGCCGTCAGGCGGCCGCGTCTCCGCGCTCCGGCGTTTCCTCTCCCTCTTGATCGGCCGCAGCGCTTTCCGACAGTTCTTCGGCGAAGATGGAATCGATCTTCCGGCTCGCGGCCCGCAGTTTCACCACGCTCGCGGCGAAGGTCCCGAATACCGCGACGGGCACCACCAGCAGCGTCCACGGCCACCCGAAGCCGAGGACGGCGGCCGCGAAGATCATTGCGGTGACCAGGAAGACTGCCCGGCCGGCGACCCGCGGCCACGCGGGACGTGGCTTGGCGTGCCGACCGCTCGGTGTGCGGAAAACCGGCCGCGCGAGGGCAGCGTGGACACTCATCCAGACCTCCGGGGAATGTTCGTCGAACCGGCCGGGAGGGGATTCCCGGCGGTGGCACCGTGGAAAGAGTCGGCGGGGACGCGGCTCCGGTTACCTGTCGTTATTGGTTCGAGTCCCAATTCGCCAAAACGAATTGACGGCGATTCCGCGCCGTTTTCACACTAGGGCCGTTGGACCCGGATCCGGGCGCCGGAGGTCCCGCTCAGGAGTCGTGACCGGGACCCTTGCCGCGGGTCTTGCCGGGCGGATCGGTCTTCGGGGGCGTGCCCTTGTTCGACGGCTGACCGGTCGCGGACGGGGTCTCGCGGGTGTCGGCGGCGGGCTCGACCGGGGCCGCTTCGCTGGTGCCCGGCTGCGCGGCGGAACCGCCGGGGCCGCTGGGGCTGCTCGCCTCGGGGCGCGGGGCGGAGGTCCCGGACTCGGCCGGCGGGGTGGACGGGGAGGTCGCGGCCGGCGAGTGCCCGGCCGGCGGCTGGGCGGGGGAGACGGTCCCGGTGCCCTGGTCGGCCAGCATGACGGCCGCCACGACGGCAACGGCGGCCGCGGCCAGCCCGGCCACCACCGCCAGCCGACGGCGCCTGGGCCGCTCGTCCTGGGGATAAGCGGGAGGGTGCGCCGGGGGAGCGGCGGAGTTCACCTCACGGCCGGCTCCTGCAGCGCCCGGCTCGCGTCGGGTCGTGCGCGGGCTCCCCGCTCCGGCGGCGGCCCACTCGCCTCGCGCCGGGCCGGGGTAGCCGGCACTCTCACCATCCGCGGCGAGTGCTCCGGCAGCGCTCCACTCGCTTCGCGCCGGGCCGGGGTCGCCGGCTGTCTCGCCGCCGGCAGCGAGTGCTCCGGCCACGCCCAGCTCGCCGCGAGCCGGGCTGAAGACCGCCGTCGCGTCGTCGTGCACCGAGTCCGCCGCCGAAGCAGCCCCCGCAGCGCCCGGCAGCCCGGCCGCCGCTGCCGGGCGGCGGCGCCGGCGCGGGCTGCGGTGCGTGCGGCTCCACGGCAGCGTCGGCGGGGGCGCGTGCAGCATGTCCAGCACCTTCGCCGCCGTCGGGCGGTCGGCCGGCTCGCGGGCCGTCATCCGCCGCAACGTGTAGGCCAGCGCCGCCGGTGCGTCCTCCGGGATCCGGGGTGGTCTCGTCAGCCGGGCCATGGCCGCCTCGACCATGGTGCCCGGGTACTCCCGCCGGCCCGTCAAGCACTCCAGCAGGATCAACCCCAGCGCGTACACGTCCGCCGGCGGGCCCGCCGGCTCGCCCGACACCTGCTCCGGCGCCAGGTACGCCGCCGTGCCCGGGATCAGGCCGGTGCCGGTGATGTGCGTGGCGTCCAGCGCGTGGGCGATGCCGAAGTCGCCGATCAACGGGCCGTCGGTGGACAGGAACACGTTGGCCGGCTTCAGGTCACGGTGCACGATGCGCCGCGCGTGGACGTGCGCCAGCGCCTCGGCCAGCCCGTCGGCCAGCGCCGTCACCTCCGCCGCGGGCATCGGGCCGCCCAGCAGGCGCTCGGCGAGGTTCTCGCCCTCGACCAGCTGCATCACCAGGTACGTCCGGCCGTGCTCGGTGCCGCTGTCCAGCAGCGCCACCACGCCCGGGTGGCTGATGCTGCCCTGAATCGTCATCTCGCGCAGCCGGCGCCGCTGGTCGAGCGCCACCGCATCGCGGTCGTAGATCTTGACGGCGACCTCGCGGCCCAGCCGGACGTCGTAGGCGCGGTACACGCGGGCGGTCCCGCCGCTGCCGATCAGCCTGCCGACCTCGTAGCGGCCGCCCAGCAGGTCCGGCGGCCGCTCGTCGTCGAGGGCGCCGCGCGGGGTGATGGCGAACTCCCCCAGCGCGTAGCGGCCATGGGTGACCTCTGCCTCGTCCTCAGTCGGCGAGCGCCCCGTTCTCCCGGCTTCGTCGGCCACGGGCGCCAGGTACCCCGGGCCCGCGGTCGGCAAACGTCGGAAGATCACGGAAAAGGTATCGTCCGAGGGCCCGCCGACGTGACGCTCAGGCCCCTGCGAACGCGTCCACGCCGGTGAGCTGCGCCGACAGCGTCCACAGGCGCTCGGCCTCCGCCCGGTCGACGGCGTACCGCCGGACCCCGGACGCGGCGAGACCCTCGGCGCCCTCCGGCGCGAGCTCGGCGACATCGCAGTCCTCCAGGTACAGCCCGCCGAGGCCGGCCAGCTGCGGCGAGGTCGCGGCCCAGACCGTCGTCGCGGCGCCCTGCTCCGGCGTCTTGAACTGCATCAGGAAGTTGCCTTCCTCGTCGATCCAGCCGCGTTCGATCATCTCCTCGCGCGGCAGGTGCCGCTGCAGCGGCGTCATGATGCCGCCCGGGTGCAGCGCGAACGCGTGGACGCCCTTCTCCGCGCCCAGCCGGTCGAGCTGCACGGCGAAGAGCACGTTCGCCGTCTTGGCCTGCCCGTACGCCTGCCACTTCTCGTAGCCGGTCTCGAACTGGACGTCGTCCCAGCGGATCGGCGAGTAGTGGTGGCCGCGCGAGGACAGCGAAACCACCCGCGCACCCTCGGCGACCGCCGGCCACAGCCGGTTGACCAGCGCGAAGTGGCCGAGGTGGTTGGTGGCGAACTGGGCCTCCCAGCCCGGCCCGACGCGGGTCTCGGGGCAGGCCATGATGCCGGCGTTGGCGATGAGCAGGTCGATCCGCCGTCCGGACGCCAGGAAGCGCCCGGCGAACGCGCGGACGCTCTCGAGGTCACCCAGGTCGAGCTCGTCGACCTCGACGTCCGCCAACCCGGCGAGCGCTTCCTCGGCGGTCTCGCGACGGCGGGCCGGGACGACGACGTGGGCGCCGGCGCCGGCCAGCGCGCGGGTGGTTTCGAGGCCGATCCCGGAGTACCCGCCGGTCACGACGGCGAGCTTCCCGGTGAGGTCGACGCCTGCGACGGCTTCGGCGGCCGTGGTGGTGGCGCCGAAGCCCGAACCGATCTTGTGCTGTGCGGTGGTCATGGCACCGACGTTAAGAGCTGGAGCGCACTCCAGCGCAAATCGCGGTCCGGGCCGAATCGGGGGACAATCGGGAGCGGAGGCACTGCCGAGGCGAGGGAAGGCCGTGATGTCCGAGTACTACGGGAACCAGCCCCAGGACGTGCGCCCGGGGATCGACGCGCGCCGCCTGTGGGCGGGCGGCGTGGCGACGGCGGTCGTCGCGGCCCTGCTCGCGGTCGTCGGGTTGCTGATCGCGCGGGGGATCTTCGAGGTCGAAGTCCTCGCCCCAAAAGGGGAGGGCGTCTGGGGCAACGCGAGCACCACGACGTACGCACTGGTCGCCGCCGCGGTGGCCCTGCTCGCCACCGGGCTGATGCACCTGCTGAGCGTGGCGACGCCGGCGCCGTCGCAGTTCTTCGGCTGGATCATGGTGCTGGTGACGCTGATCGCCGTGGTGCTGCCGCTGACCCTCACGGTGGCGCCGAGCGCGAAGATCGCCACGGCGGTGATCAACCTGGTGATCGGCCTGGTGATCGCCGCGGTGGTGAACAGCATGGCGGCCAGCGCCCGGACCCTGCACCGCAGGCGCAGCCAGCAGAGCGCGACCCCGCCGCCGCCGACCCGGCAGCAGTGGACCCAGCAGGACCCGCCGACCCGCTACTACGACCGGTGACCATGGACGTCCAGGAGACGAACCGCAGGGTGATCGAGCAGTTCCGGGCGGGCGGCGAGGTGGACGGCATGCACCGGGACCGGCTCGTCCTGCTCACGACGACGGGCCGGACTTCGGGAGAGCCCCGAACGGTCCCGATGATGGTCCACCGCGACGGCTCCCGGTGGCTGGTGGTGGCGTCCAACATCGGCGCGCCGCAGCACCCGGACTGGTACCTGAACCTGACGGCGGACCCGCGGGTGCACGTCGAGGCGGACGGGCGGGAGTTCGACGCCGAGGCGCTGCCGCTGCTCGGCGCCGACTACGTACGGACGTGGACGGAGCTGGAGGAGGAGTATCCGTTCCTGGCCGACCACCAGGCGAAGGCGCGGCAGGCGAAGCGGGTCATTCCGATCGTGGAGCTGTCCGAAGAGGACTGAGAAAGTCCTCTTCGGACTGTCCTACTTGCTCGCCACCCGGCGGTACCGGGCCGTGGCCAGTGGGGCGAAGATCGCGATGATCGCCACGCAGCTCAAGATTGCGTACAGCGCCGCGTGTTCTGCCGGCCAGCCCGTCTGGGCCGGACCGAAGCGGTTGCCGAACAAGTCGCGGGTTGCGTTGATCACCGCCGTGAACGGGTTCCAGTCCGCTATTGCCTTGAGGAACGGGGGCAACGTTCCCGTCGGGACGAATGCCGACGAGATGAAGCTCAGCGGGAACATCCAGATCAGCCCCGCGCTCTGCGCCACCTCCACGCTGCGCGCCGCCAGGCCGATCAGCGCGCCCACCCAGGACAGGGCCCACGCGAACAGCAGCATCACCAGGTAACCCAGCAGCGCGTCCCAGAAGCTGCCGCGGATGCGCCAGCCCACCAGCAGGCCGCACAGCGACATCACGACCAGCGCCACCACGCTGACCACCAGGTCCGACGTCGTGCGGCCGAAGACCACCGCGACGCGGGACATCGGCAGCGAACGGAACCGGTCGATGATGCCCTTCTGCAGGTCGTTGGCGAAGCCGATCACCGTGAACGCCGAGTTGAACGCCACCGTCTGGGCGAAGATGCCGGCGATCAGGAACTCGCGGTACGCCGCGCCGCCCGCTTCGCCGCCGATCGCGTTGCCGAACACGTACGCGAACAGCAGGACGAACATGATCGGCTGCAGGGTTGCCGCCATCAGCCAGTCCGGGTTGCGGCGGACGTTCATCAGGTTGCGCCAGGTGACGATGCCGCCGTCGGAGATGCTCTTTGCGAGCGTGTTCACTTCGCAGCCTCCTGGACCGCCGAGGCGCCGTGGCCGGTGAGGGACAGGAAGACGTCGTCGAGGGTCGGCCGGTGCAGGCCGACGTCCTGGACCGTGACGCCGTGGGAATCGAGCCGCCGCAGGGCCTCGATCAGCGCCTTCGGCCCGGTGTCGACCAGGATCTCGGCGCGCCGCGTGTGCTCGTCGCCCGACGGCTCGCCGGTGCCCACCTCGCGCAGCACTTCGAGGGTGACCGGCAGGTCCGCGGCCGACGCGACGACCAGCTCCAGGCGCTCGCCGCCGATCTGGCCCTTCAGCTCGTCCGACGTGCCGCGGGCGATCACCCGGCCGTGGTCGATCACCACGATCGAATCGGCGAGCTGGTCGGCTTCTTCGAGGTACTGGGTGGTCAGCAGCACGGTGGTGCCGTCGGCCACGAGCTCCTTGATGACCGCCCACGTGTCGAGGCGCCCACCCGGGTCGAGGCCGGTGGTCGGCTCGTCCAGCACGACCACGGCCGGCTCGGCGACCAGCGCGCCGGCCAGGTCGAGCCGGCGGCGCATGCCACCGGAGTAGCCCTTCGCCGGCCGGTCGGCGGCCTCTTCGAGCCGGAAGCGCGTCAGCAGCTCCCGGGCGCGCGAGCGGGCCGCGGCCTTCTTCCGGCCGTAGAGCCGCCCGACCATGTACAGGTTCTCGAACCCGGTCAGGTTCTCGTCGACGGCGGCGTACTGGCCGGACAGCCCGATCCGCTGCCGGACCTCGTCCGGCTCCGCCAGCACGTCGTGGCCCGCCACCGAAGCCTCACCGGAGTCCGGGCGCAGCAGCGTGGTCAGGATGCGCACGGTGGTGGTCTTCCCGGCGCCGTTCGGGCCGAGCAGGCCGAGCACCTGCCCGGCCGGGATGTCGAGGTCGACGCCGTCGAGCGCGCGCGTCGAACCGTAGGTCTTCACGAGCCCGCGGACCCGGACGGCCGGCTCCGGTTCAGGTGGTGGCATGGCGGCTCCCCCTTCAGGTGACCCCGACAAGCTAGGCCACTCCGTCCGGGTTGTCCTCCGGGTTTATCCCTGGTTCGCCGACAGCGTGACGGCGAACTCCGGCGGCGTCCGCAGCGACTGGAACACGACGCAGTAGCGCTCGGTCAGCTTCTTCAGCGTGGCCAGCTGCTCTTCCGAGGCGTCGGTGTCGAGGTCGAACGACAGCCGGATGGCGCGGAAGCCCACCGGTGCGTCCTTCGCGACGGCGAGCGTGCCGCGGAAGTCGAGGTCGCCTTCGGCCCGCACGCGCCCGCCGCGGACCTCGAGGCCCAGCGACGTCGCCACGGCCCGCAGCGTCACGCCCGCGCAGGCGACGAGCGCTTCGAGCAGCATGTCGCCCGAACAGGCGAGGGTGCCGTCGCCGCCGGTCGCCGGGTGCAGGCCGGCTTCGACGACCGCGCGGCCGGTCTCGACCTTGCAGGAGATGCCGAGGCCGTCCAGCTCGGCGCCGGCGTGCAGGGTGACGAGCGCGCTCTGCGGGTCCTCGCGGTACTTGTCCTTCAGCGGTGCCTGGGTCGCGCGCAGCTCTTCGGTGTCCATGCGCCGATTCTGCTCCGGAAAACGCAGAAGCGGGGAGACCGGTTTCCCGGCCTCCCCGCTTTACTGCGTCAGCTTCAGCTCAGGGTCACGGCCACGTCGTCGATGACGAACGAGGTCTGCAGCGAGCTGTCTTCGGTGCCGGTGAACTTCAGCGCCAGGGTGCTGCCGGCGGCCGACGAGACGTCGATCGTCCGGAGGGTGTACCCGGAGGCCTTGTTCAGGTTGGAGTAGCTGCCCAGCGTCGCGCTGCCGTTGGTGACGGTCAGCTTGTCGTAGGCGGTGGTGGTGGTCGTTTCCGCGGTGTCGATGTGCAGGTAGAACGTCAGGCTGGCGTGGCAGCCGGCCGGGATGCTCACCGACTGGGCGACCGACTCGGTGTGCGTCGAGCCGTAGCCGTCGAGCCAGGCCGAGTAGGTGCCGCCGTGCGCGGCTTCACCCGACGAGCCCCACTGGCCGATGGCGCCGGTGGTGCCGGTCCAGCTGCCGCTGCCCGACTCGAAGCCGCCGTTGACGATCTTCTGGCCGGAGCAGCCGCCGGTGGTGCCGACGGTCCACGTGAACGACGCCGTGCCGGTCTTGTTGGCCGCGTCCTTCGCCGTCACCGTGACGTTCGAGGTGCCCGCGGTGCTCGCGGTGCCCGAGATCGTGCCGGTGGAGGCGTTGATGGACAGGCCGGCCGGGAGGCCGGTGGCCGACCAGGTGTATGGCGCGGTGCCACCGGAGGCCGACAGCGGCAGGTTCACCGAAGCGCCGGTCGTGGTCGACTGGTTGCCCGGGTTGGACACGGTGACGGTGCCGGTCGCCGAGCAGGTCGGGTCGGCCGACTGCGCCGGCACGCTGATCGCGTCCCACGCCGCCTTGACGGTGTTGAACTCGGTGCAGCTGCCCGGGAACAGGTTCTTCGCCGCGGTCAGCGTCCAGGTGCGGTACTTCAGGTACGAGCTGCTGGAGGTCTTGAGCAGCATCGCGTTGTAGAAGATCTTCAGCGCGGTCTGCACGCCGAGCCCGGTGACCGTGGAGCTGTTGCACGTGGTGCTGGTCGGCTGCCCGTTGGTCGGGTTGGTGCCTTCGGCCAGCAGGTAGAACCAGTGGTTGCCGGGACCGGCGGCCGCGTGCACCTCACCGTTGGGAACGCTGCTGTCGTAGCAGTTCTTGTCGCCGAGCGCCGAGGGGTTGTACATGTTGCGGATCGGGCCGGAGCCGACCAGGTTGACCTGCTCGCCGACGAGGAAGTCCGGCACGTCGTAGGGCGACGGCTCGTTCGCGAACCACTCGGTGGAGGCGCCGAAGACGTCCGCGACAAACTCCTGGGTGCCCGCACCCGAGATGCCGCCCGGGGTGTGGTCGTCGATGCCGTGGCCGTGCTCGTGCGCGACGACGTCGATCGAGCCGATCCAGCCGCCGGCGGTGTTCTTGCCGATCTGGACCTGGGTGCCGTCGTAGTAGGCGTTCTGGTCGTTCAGGCCGACGCGGATCGGCCAGCCGCCGCCGTTGCCGTCGAAGCTGTTGCGGCCCAGCCACTGCGAGAGCATCTTGTTCTCGGTCTGGGCGGCGAACAGCGCGTCGACGCAACCGGTTTCGCGGTTGCTGGCGGTGCCGTTGCCCCAGAGGTCGTCCGGGCCGGAGAACGTGGTGTTGTTCGCCGCGTCCTGGCAGGACGTGTTGGTGATCGTCGGGTCCTTCAGCGAGTACGTGCTGCCCGAGTGCGTGGTGTCGAGGTGCACCGGGTTCGGGCCGTTCCACGCGCTGGTGCCGTCACCGTTGAGGACGTGCTCCTGGGTCTTGAGCACCTTGCCGGTGGCGGCGTCGACGATGACGTCGAGCCGGCTCGGGCCCTCGGCGTCCCGGCCGACGACGGTGCTCTTCCAGGCCAGCGTCGGCGTGCCGAGCGCATAGACGACCTGCTGCGCGGGGCTGACGCTGTCCACCGTGGTGAGCTGCTGCCGCGCGGTCGTCTCCGCCGCCGCCTTCGAGACCTTCGCCGTGGTGGAGGCGAGGTTGATCGTCTGGTCCTGCGCGACGGAGGTGCCGAGCACCTGGCCCGTCGAGTCGGTCGCCACCACGAAGTCGCCGCCCACCACGGGCAGGCCCTTGTAGCTGCGCTCGTAGGGGATGTACTTCAGCCCGTTGGTCGAGGAAATCGCCTGCTGGGCCTGGAAAACATCGTCCGCGCTGGCGTGCAGGGCGGCGGGCCGGCTCGCGACGAGACCGGCGGCCGCCGAGACGGCCAGTGTCTGGGCGTCCGGGAGGGCGTTCGGGGTGACGGGCTGGGCCGAGGCGGTGGTGGTCGTGCACATCGCGGCGATGAGGGCGCCGCTCGCGGCCAAGACGAATGGACGTCTCAGGTGCATCGAAGGATCTCCTCCGGGCAGGGCGAACCGGCCCGGGGTCGAGCCGGGCCGAGAACGGGGACGACGGGGAAAAATGGTGCGGCTTAGCGGAAATCAGCATCCGGGGTAAAAGAGCTGTGAACAAGCGACGAACGTACGGTCTTATCGGAAAGTAGCAATACATCCCAAAAAGGACATTCGACACCATTGGGATCCGGTCCGCGGTCTGTCCATTGAGGACTTGGAGGGGATCACCGCCGTTCGGCGCATCTTGACTGCGTCCGGGACGACGAAGGGCCCCTTCGCCGGTGGTCGGCGAAGGGGCCCTTCGGGGATGCTGGTGTCAGGCGGTCTTCTCACGCTTCGGGAGCTTCCAGCCCGGGCGCACGAAGTGGCACGTGTACCCGTTCGGGATGCGCTGCAGGTAGTCCTGGTGCTCCGGCTCGGCCTCCCAGAAGTCACCCACCGGGCTGACCTCGGTGACGACCTTGCCCGGCCACAGCCCGGACGCGTCCACGTCGGCGATCGTGTCCTCGGCGACCCGCTTCTGCTCGTCGTTCTCGAAGAAGATCGCCGAGCGGTAGCTCAGGCCGATGTCGTTGCCCTGGCGGTTCTTCGTCGTCGGGTCGTGCACCTGGAAGAAGAACTCGAGCATGTCACGGAACGTGGTCTGCGCGGGGTCGTAGATCACCTCGATGGCCTCGGCGTGCGTGCCGTGGTTGCGGTAGGTCGCGTTCGGGACGTCGCCGCCGCTGTAACCGACCCGGGTCGAGATCACCCCGGGCTGACGGCGGAACAGCTCCTGCATGCCCCAGAAGCAGCCGCCGGCCAGGACGGCCCTTTCGGTTGACGTGGTCACGGCGTCACTCCTTCTTCTCGTGCGGTGCTACCGGCTGTTACAACTGCCGGGCGCCTCCGATGATTCCACGCGGGTATTACGGAAGCCTGACGAGCGTGCGACCATGGGTGAGGGACGGGGTCGGCTCCCGGGAGGCGCGATGCGCGACGACGACATCGCCTTGGAACGTTCCGGCGGCGTGCTGGTCGTCGAGATGCGCGGTGAGCCGGGGATCACGACGGTGGTGCGCTGGGCGACGGTCCTCGAGACCGCGCTGTGCGAGCTGCCGTCTCCCCGGTTCCTGGTCGTCGACCTCGGTCTGCTGGGGTTCCTGTCGGCCCGCGCGGTCCGCGGCCTGCTGAACGTGTTCGAGGTGTGCCGGGCGCGCGGCATCGCGGGCTGCCTGATCGTCTCGCCCGGCAGCGACGTCGAACGGGTGGTCCGGCTCACCGGGCTGGCCGGCCGGGTCCCGGTGTTCCCGCACCGCGTGCTCGCGATCGCCCGGTACCAGCCGGCCGAGATGCGCTGGCTGCTCTGCTGAGAGCGTTCGCGCGTGGGGGTCTCGTGCGCCTGGCCGGGGAGTGCGGCCCGCGGCTGTTCGCCGCAGGCTCGGCGAGGGCGAGCGCGATGACCTCGCTCGTGCACGCGTACGCCTGTCCACCCCCCGACGGCCACCAGATTGCCCCGGATGCGGTCTGTTGCGTCGGCCGCGGCTCCTGCGGCGGTGGGACCAGGTGCAAGATGCCGTCGTCCCCGAGGACCGTGGCCGCGACGCGGCGAGCCCTCAGCCGAGCCCGTAGGTCTGCGGGTAGTCCACGGTGCAGACGAGGGCGTCCCGGCGGGCGCGGCCGCCGGCCGGGGCGATCAGCGGGCTGGCCGTGTGCAGGAAGCGGGCGTCCTCGAACACGATGAGCTGCCCCGGCTCCAGCCGCTGGGTGTGGACCACGGTGTCCGGCGCGTCGGGGTTGAACAGCGTCGTCTCGGCGCCGGTGCCCTCGCGGTCCACGACGTAGACGAAGACGAACTCCTCGCCGTCGGCGTGCGGGCGGGTCACGACGTTGGTGAACGTCCGGAAGATGTTGACCCCGAACGTCCCCCGCGACCGGCGGCGGCCCTCCGGGATCAGGCCGAGCGCGGCGCGGATCCAGCCGGCGAACAGCGGGTCGTGCGCCACCGGCGTGCGGGCGTACTCGCGCCGCTCCGGGCGGCCGCCGCGGTCCTCGATGGCGATCTCGGGGTGCTCGGCCAGCACCGGCGTCTCGCCCTGCCACGCGTACTCCACGACGTCCCTGGCGCGTTCCCGGTCGGCGGGGATGTCACCGGGGTAGCAGCGGAGGACGTCCGGGGTGAAGTACGTGCGCAGGAGGTGCTCGCGCAGCCGAGCGCCGGGCAGCCCCAGCTCGTCGTCGGAGACGACGAGGTAGCCGTCGGTGTCGAGCCGCTTCCGGTGCAGCCGGAGGTTTTCGGGAACGGGAAGATCGAAAGCCATGCGTGGGGTCCCAACGTGAAAAGGGCGGGGATCAGCCGAACTGCGCGGTCTGGATTTCGCGGATGAGGGCGCGGCTTTCGTCTGGCTCGAGCGAGGCGGCCACCAGCGCGTCGTGGTAGCCGCGGTAGTACTCGACCGTCTTGGCGGTCTCGATGTGCCGGAACCCGGCGTGGGTTTCGATGTGCACGATGTCGCGGTCGAGCTCGTCCTCGAACTCGAAGTAGGCGTACATGCAGCTCATCGAGAACAGCGGGGGATGGGCGAAGGGGAAGACGCGCAGTTCGATGTTCGGCGCGGTCGACCGCTCGACCAGGTGGTCCAGCTGGGCGTGCATGATCTCGCGGGAACCGACGAACTGCCGCAGCGCCGATTCGTGCGTCACCGCGACCAGCCGCAGCGGCTCCATGTCCTCGCGCTCGGCGAGGACGTGCTTGCGGTGCTCGCGCAGCTCGACGAGCTGGTCGACCTCCTCGGCCGACCACCACGGCTCGTGCGTCGAATACTGGGCCCTGGCGTAGTCGGGGGTCTGCAGAAGCACCGGCAGCAGCGGGATCGTGTAGATCCGGGCCACCGTCGCTTCGGACTCGTACGCGAGGTGGGCGTCGAGGCCGGGGGTCGCGGTGGTCTGGGAGTAGTCGGTCCACCAGCCCTGCCGCCCGGACGCCTTCACCCAGCGCATCAGCCGCTCGGCCAGCTGCGTGTTCTCGATGCCGTAGAAGCGGATCAGGTCGCGGACGTCCCTGGCCTGCGGGCTGCCCTGCGCGTTCTCGAGCCGGGACAGCTTCGACGTCGAGATCAGCAGCGCCTCGGCGACCTCTTCGAGGGTGCGGCCGGACTCGTCACGCAGGCTCCGGAGCGTGTCCGCGATCCGGCGACGCGGGACGATCGGGCCTTGCGTGGGGGACATGGAGCCTTCGTTCTCGCCGTGGGCCGTCTGTGATGGGACTCCGTCGGTGGGTTTCCCATTGCGCCGCGACCATACTCCATCCGGCGGTTGAAGGGGGTAAGCCACCCCCTGGACGCGCCGAACGGCGGATTTTCGCTGGTCGAGCGCGTGCTGCGCCGAACGGGTGTTCCATACTGGGATTCCTCCGTGGGAATTGCAAAGCAAGCCATCCCGGAGTGACACTTGCAGGAGAAGGCCGGAGCCCGGCCGGGACCCGAGAACTGTGAGGAAGCACCAGGACCGAACGAGAGGGGACCGGACCGCTCCGGCGGACGGCACCGAGGGGAAGGAACCGCCATGTTCGTCGTGCTGAGACCGGGTGTGCTCGTCCGGGTGCTGGCCGCCACCGCCGTTGCGGCCGTCCTGCTCTTCCTGCTGCTCGGCGGTCTCGCGTCGGGACCGTCCGGCTCCTCCGGCACCTCGCCCGCGAATCCGGCGGGCGGGGGCGGCGACCTGCTCGCGCGCACCGCGCCGACGCCGTACGTCGTGGCCGGGACGGGCAAGAACGGCCTCAACGTCCGCTCCTGCGCGGCCGCGACGTGCCGCCGGGTCGGCTGGGTCGCGGAGGGCGGCACGTTCGAGGCGGAGTGCTGGACGCACGGAACACCGGCATCCGGGGACGACCGGTGGCTGCGCGGCACCACGGCGGGGCGGACCGGCTACGCGGCGGCGCACTTCCTGCGGGGCAACGGGGCGCCGGAGTGCGGGACGGACCCCGCGCGCCGGACCTGACGGGTCACTCGCCGCGCATCGAGCGGCGGATCTCGGCCAGCCTGTCCTTCGCCGCCTGGTCGCGGTCGGCGATCTTCTTGTCGAGGGCCTCGGCGGTGTTTTCGGTGCCGAGGCCGGCGACGTCGACCGAGCCGAGGGACGTGGTGTACCGGTTCTCGATCTTGTCGCGGACGAAGTCGAAGCTGGGCACCCCGCCCTCGCTGTAGTCCGCCTCCGGCAGCGGCGGTGCCGGGATCGCCAGCGCCTCGGTGGGGGTCTCGTCGACGATCTCGCCCTCGACCACGTTCTGGTCGCCGTCCGGTGTGCTCATCTCCCGACTTTAGCGCCGGTGTGGGCAGTCCTGCCGCAGCCAGTGGGTAATTCGGCCGTGGGCCGGGCCGTCCCGGTGGGGAATTCTCGGGCTCGCACAGCCGGTGTCCGGAGGGAGCAGACCATGAGTGCCGGGGCCTACCGCGCCGAAACGGCGGAGATGGGGGCGGTCGTCAGGGCGGTCGAGGACGTCGGGTCGTCCTTCCTGTCGGCCACCCGCGACCTGGAAGGCCTGGTGCTGGACGCGTTGTCGTTCGCCGGCATCGGCAGCGGCGTCGCGGCGGCCAACACGGCGCTGCACTCCACGCTGGGCAGCGCGCTGCAGAAGCTGCTGAGCCTGCTGGTCAACGTCAACCAGAACGTCCAGAAGGCCGCGGACGGCTACCGCGCGGCCGACTCCGACGTCGCCCAGGCCTACGGCGGCGGTGGTGGGCAGGGTGGTGGCGCGGCCGCGGCCGCGGCGCCGCCGCAGCTGGACCCCCGGGTCGTGGACTCGATCATGCGGTCCGAAGGCGCGACGGGCGAGCAGGGCGGCGTGCCCGAGGCGTACGGCTTCCGGCAGAACATGCACAACGGCTACGACCGGATCATCGCCGCGCGGGAGCAGTACGGCATCGGCAGCGCCGAAGAGCGCGCGGTCGTCGCCGACCTGATGACCGCGAACGCGCGCACGGCGGGCGCGCTCAACTTCACCGACCCCGGCACCCAGGCCGCGATCATGTCCGGCGCGCACATGCGCGGCGCCGGCGGTGTCCGCGCCATCCTCAACCACATGGCGGGCGAGGACATCGTGCGCAGCTCGCGCACGCTGAGCGACGCGGCCGTCCAGCACGTCCAGGGGCTGACGCCGGAGCAGTTCCAGCAGGAGTTCCGCGACGCCCGCGTCGAGTACGACCGCCAGATCTACGGCGACACGACCACCCGGCAGGGTGGTCACACCTACAACTGGTGGGACCGGTACGGCACCGGCCTGACCCGCCGGTACGACCGGGAGCAGGCCGAGTTCCTGGGGCTTTCGCAGCCGCAGAACTGATTTCCGCGCCTCGCGGGGTTTTCCGGGTTCTCCGGTTCGAAGATCGCCCGGATGGGCACTCTCCCCGGGTAGCCGAACGACAACGGGAGGCGCACGATGAACCGGAGGATGATCGCACTTCTGGGCGGGGTCGCCGCAATGGCGGGGACCGTGGCGTTCGCGGGAACGGCCGAAGCGGCGTCGACGCCGTGCAGTGCCGAAGCGAAGGCCTGCGTCCAGCGCAGTTCGAATACGGCGTGGCTGACCGACGGCGCCGGGAACGTCACCTACGGCGGCGTCCCGATCACCGTGGGGCTGCCGAAGTACCCGACGCCGGTGGGGAAGTTCCACGTGCAGTACAAGGACATCGACCACTACAGCAAGCAGTACAACGGGCCGATGCCGTACTCGGTGTTCTTCACCACCACCGGAGTCGCGTTCCACCAGGGCAGCCTGAAGGTGAAGTCCCACGGGTGCGTGCACCTTTCGCGCGCGGCCGCGGTGAAGTTCTACACCTCGCTGAACCCGGGTGACGTCGTCGAGGTCGTCCCCTGATCCGTCCGCTGTGGACGGTCGAGCAGAGCGCCGGTGACGGCGCCGAACACCAGGTGGTCCAGGATCTGCGGCCCGCGCGGCAAGTCCCGCACAGCGGGGTACGCGCGGGCCGCGATCCCGAGGTCGAGCACGGCGATGACGAGCCCGGCGGCGGCACCGCCGCGGAGGCCGAGCCGGTGGCGGCGGGCCGCCGCGGCGAGAACGCCGGTCCACGCGGCGGAGACCAGGACGTGCGCGAGCAGCCCCGCGGCGACGCCGGGCCGGCGCTGTCGGCCGGGCAGCAGGGTGCCGGCGGCCCGGGTGGCGGCGAGGACGTCACGGCCGGTGAGGAGGGCGTGCACGGTCGACGGGACCCCGCTCACCACGGCGGCGACGGCGCCGGCGGCTGCTGCTTTCAGCACGCGGCCAGGTACGCCGCCACGCGGATGCGCAGGCCGCGGATGCGGGGGAGCGCGATGGTGAACGCGCGTGCCGGCCGATAGCCGGGCCACGGGTCGCTGTGGCTGCACGGGCCGGTGAAGTACACGAAACCGTCTTCGTCGTCGTAACGGCCCGGCGACCAGACGGCCGCTTCGCCGGTGTGGCGATCGCGGGCGATCCAGTAGGCCTCGTGCTTCATGACGCGGCGCAGCTGCGCGGCGAACCCCGCCAACTCGGCCTCGGGGAGGCCGAGGCCGCGTCCGCTCCACACCCGCGGCGCTCGTTCGAACGTGCGCCCGGGACAGCCGAAGGTGACCGCGACCGCGGTGTACTGCCGGGTCCAGCGCGAAATTTTCGGGGCCTGTGCGGCGAAATCGGGTCCGCCGGTGAGTTCCAGCGTCATGGGGGAACGATAGTCGATCAAGCGGGATTGGGTACCGCCGCGCGGGTGTCGATCACCGGTCACCTGGCGCAGACAGTATCCCGCTCGCCGCCGTGAGGGGGTGACTGCGCCGGTTGATTCGCCTGGTGGCCCGGGCCTGCGAAACGCGGCCGAGTTGTCAGATCACTGATAATCCGGCCGGATGACCTTCCTCCCCCGGGGTGGTGTCGCCCAACGGCGCGGCTCTAACCTGGACTTTACCGTCCGTTAGCCTGTTCGGTCGATTGCCAGGAAGTCGATCACGGTGTCGAATAATCGCCGACAAGGATTAATCGCCGTGAGGAGCTGGCTGTGCACTGGGGGACCGCGCTCGACGACGGAGGGGCGGCGGGCCTCGTCCGTCCGTACTTCCGGACCCACGGCCGGACCCGGCCCACGCGTGACCTGCCGGTCGAGACACTGGTCTCGACCACCGCGCGCGGGCGGGCCATCACGCGCAACAGCACGGCGGAAGAGACGGAGATCTGCGTGCTGTGCCGCACTTCGCAGTCGGTCGCCGAGGTGGCCGCGCGGCGGCGGCTGCCGCTGGGGGTGGCGCGCGTGCTGCTCTCCGACCTCGCCGACCGCGGCCTCGTCGCCGTGCACACCGCGGAGCGCAGCAACGGCAACCGGCCGAGCATGGACCTGATGAAGCGCATCCTGCACGGCCTCAGCCGGCTGTGAACCCCCGGACCAGCCGGGCGAACTCCGCCGGCTGGTCGAGCGGCAGCAGCGTGTAGCTGTCGGCCACCTCGACGAGACTTCCCTCGGGCAGCAGGGCGGCCAGCCGCCGGCCGTGCTCGAGCGGCATCACGCGGTCCTCGGTGGCCCAGACGACCAGGGCCGGCCGGTCGAAGCCCGGCAGCCGCTCGGCCGCCTCCTGGAGAACGCCCGGTGTGGCGGCGGCCGCCCGCAGGACGCGGACCGTGTCACGGCGGACGCCGGCCAGGCTCAGCAGCGGCCGGATCCAGCGGGCGGTGGCCGCGTCGCCGCGCTTGGTCAGCCACCCGAACGCGATCGGGAGCCGGCGCACCGCACGCAGCCGCATCTGCTGCATGAACACCCCGAACAGGCGGGGCGAGAGCTTGCCGGTCAGGAACAGCGTCTTGCCGGTGAGGCCGGGCGGGAAGTTGTCGAACGCGTCGCACGACGCGAGCACGACCCGGGCGACCCGCGGGGCGTCCTCCGCCATGAGCAGCTGCACCAGCGCGCCGCCGGTGTCGACGCCGACCAGGGTGACTTCCCGCAGGTCGAGCCGCTCCAGGAACTCCGTGAGCAGGCGCGCGACGCCCGGCAGTGACAGGTCGGCGTCGGCCCGCACCGGCTGCCGGTGCGCGCCGAGCGGCAACGTCGGGACGACGCAGCGCAGGCCGCCGAGATCGGCGACCGGGCCGTCCCACAGCGAGCCGTCCATCAGCAAGCCGTGGACGAAGACGACGACGGGCCCCGCCCCGCCCGAATCGGTGTACTCGACGGTGCCCGCGGACAGCTCGACCTGCATTCCGGCCTCCCCGGAGAAGTTCCCTCGAGCAGAAGTGAACCACGTGGTTCGCAAACTGTCGAGGATCAGGGGGCGGCTTCCTCCCGTTCGACCGCCCGCAGCAGGGCCGCGACCCCGGCCTCCGCGCCGCCGCCGTCCGGGCTGGTGAGCAGGTCCACGAGGAAGCCGCGCAGCGTCGCGAGGATCATCTCGGCGACCTCGAGCTTGCGCCGCTCCGGCCAGTGCGGCGGGCAGAACGACACCAGTGTCGGCAGGTACTGCTGGGACGCGCCCCGGCCGAGCGCGGCGTACCGGCCCGGGTCGTACATCGCCAGGCCCATCGCCTGGTCGAGGACGCGCCGCAGCTGCGTCTCCTCGTCGCGGAGGCTCACCCAGGCGGCCCGGACGCGGCCGGTGAGCGTCGGCGCCTCCGCGGCCACCGCCGTCAGCGCGTTGCCGATCCGGCGCTCGCGCAGCGCGAAAACCACCTGGCGCAGCAGGTCTTCGGCGCCTTCGAAGTGGTAGAGCAGCACCTTGTGGGTGGTCCCGGCCGCCCGTGCGGCGCGCCGCAGGGAGAAGTCGACGAGCCCGTTCTCGGCGACGTCGTCGGTGATCTTCGCGAGCAGCTCCCGGCGCCGGGCCTCGCCGCGGGGCGACCCGGCCGACCGCCGGTAGCCGGGTCGCGCCGGTTCGTCGGTAGCGTTGTCCACGACGGACAGCTTGGCACGGTGGGGGACGGCGATGCGGGTACTGGTGACCGGGGGCAACGCGGGGATCGGGTACTTCGCCGCCGAACAGCTGGCTTCGGCGGGCGCGGAGGTGGTGATCGGCAGCCGCGACCCGGCCAAGGCGGAGGCCGCGACCGCGTCGATCCGCTCGCGGGTTTCCGGGGCGAACGTGGCGCACGTCCGGCTGGACCTGGCCGACCTCGGTTCGCCGGAGCCGGACGTGGGCGCGCTGGACGCGGTCCTGTGCAACGCCGGTGTCGCGCTCGACGCGCCGCCGCGGCGGGAAACGCCGGACGGGCACGAGCTGATGTTCGGGACCAACCACCTCGGCCACTTCGCGCTGATCGCCCGGCTGCTGCCGGTGCTGACGCCGGAAGCGCGGATCGTCACCACCGGCAGCTTCGCGGCGAAGTCGGCTCACCTCGACTTCGCCGACCTCCAGAGTGCGCGTGACTACCAGCCGAAACGGGCCTACGAACGGTCCAAGCTGGCCCAGATGCTGTTCGCGCTCGAACTCGACCGGCGCCTGCGGGCGGCGGGCTCGGGAATGCTCAGCGTGCTCGCCCACCCCGGCGGCGCGCTCGACTCGCTGACGCCGTCACGGCCGCCGGTGCACACCCGCACGACCGGAGCGTGGCTGCGCGGGCTGCCGGCCCGGTTCGTGCTGCACGGCAAGGACGCCGGAGCGCGGCCCGCGGTGCGCGCGGTGCTCGGACCGGACGTCGAGGGCGGGCAGCTGTGGGGCCCGCGCGTGTTCGGCCTGCGCGGCCGGCCGCGGCTCGAACGCCGGTGGGCGAACCTGACCGACGACGCGGCCGCGGCCCGGCTGTGGACGGAAAGCGTGGCGCTGACCGGGCTGGACCCGCTCGGCTAGGAGTCGTCGTCCCCGCCGGTGACGTTGCCGATGCTGGCGGGCACACCCTTGATCATGTCGACGACGGTCTTGCCGGCCAGGCCCGACTTGCCGAACCACGGGTCGGTCATGACCTTGATCGCCGCCTCGAACTTCTCCGCGCCTTCCTTGCCGAAGAGCTTGCCGAGCTCGTGCACGGAGAAGTTGCTGATCTTGTCGAACTTCTGCATGATCTCGGGCGTCACACCGTCCATTTGGGACAGTTTGGTCTTGATGACGTCGGTCATCTGGTCGGTGAACGGCTTGTGCGGCTTGGGGTCCGGAGTGGACTGAGTGGTGTCCGGCTTCGGCTCCGGGGTGGTGTCCGGCTTGGGCTCGGGGGTGGTGTCGGGCTTCGGCTCGGGTTTCGGTTCCGGGGCGGCCGACGACGGCGCGGGCTCCGGCTTGGGCTCCGGTTTCGGTTCGGGCTTGGGCTCGGGGGTGGTGTCCGGTTTGGGGTCCGGCTTGGGTTCCGGGGCGGCCGAGGAGGACGAGGGTGCGGGCTCTGGCTTGGGCTCCGGTTTCGGTTCGGGCTTGGGCTCGGGGGTGGTGTCCGGTTTGGGCTCGGGCTTCGGCTCCGGGACCGCCGAGGAGGGTGTGGTGTCGGGCTTGGGGTCCGGCTTCGGCTCGGGCTTGGGTTCCGGGGTGGTGTCGGGCTTGGGCTCCGGCTTGGGTTCCGGAGCGGCCGAGGAGGACGAGGGTGCGGGCTCCGGTTTCGGTTCGGGCTTGGGCTCGGGGGTGGTGTCCGGCTTGGGCTCGGGCTTCGGCTCCGGAGTGGCCGAGGAAGGCTTGGGTTCCGGCGTCGTGTCCGGCTTGGGCTCGGGCTTCGGCTCCGGGGCGGCCGAGGAAGGCTTGGGTTCCGGCGTCGGGTCGGGCTTGGGAGCCGGGGTGGGGTCCGGCTTCGGGGTGGGCTTCGGGGTGGGCGTCGGGGTCAGGCTGCTCGCCGGGGGCTTGGCCGCCACCAGGTCGTCGCCCGCCTTGCCCATCTTCGTCAGCGCCTGCAGCAGGTCGCCCAGCTTCTTGGCCAGCTGGGCCAGCTTGGCGCCGATCTTGCCCAGTGCCGTCGCCACCGTGCCGATCGTCGTGCCGATGAAGATCGCGATCGAGGCGCCGAACGTCACCGGGGCGAGCGCCGCCGCGATCAGGGCGCCCTTGATGATCGTCGCCAGGAGCATCGCGATCAGGTCGCGGAGGATGCCGCGGAACGCGCCGACGATGCCGCCGGCGATCTTCATGTTCTTGCCGGCCTGGTCGAGGTAGCTGCCGAGGGAGCCCAGCTGCTCGGTGACCGCGTCCATGTCCTTCTTGAACTGGTCCGCGGCCTGCCCGCTCCACTCCTCCAGCAGCTTGTCGAGCGCCCGCTGGTGGTCGGCCGACCACTGCTCCAGCTTCTTCTTCTCCGCCGTGAGCGCCTCGCTGGCCGCCGCGATGCCGATCGGGTCACCCATCAGGATGTCCAGCGGCCACCGCAGGATCGTGATGTGCTCGATGAGCCAGCCGATCCCGGCGGTCAGCAGGCTGCCGATCGGGTCGAGCACGAGACCGATGGTCTCCAGCGCCATGCCCGCCGAGCCGATGCCGATGGCGACCTTGTCGTTCTCCTTGACGGCCTTGTCCAGGCCGATCGCCGCCTCGAAGAAGCCCGCGCCCGCCGAAGCGTTGTCGCTGTTGAACAGTTCCGAACCGTGGAGGCTGACGTCCTTGCTGCGGTAGTCGTCGGCCACTATCCGAACCTCACGATCGAGTTCTTGGCGTCTTCTTCACCCGACTGGTAGCGCTTCGCCGCCTCGGTGACCTTGTCGGCCAGCTCGCCGACGGTCTTGGCGTACTCCCCGAACTGGTGGTGCGCCTTGTCGGTCCAGGTGCTCGCGCCGGCCGCCATCAGCTGGCACGCCGGGTTGATGCCGAACATCCCGGGGTCGCACACCATGCCGCCGACCAGGTCCGCGGTGCTCTGGAGGTTCTTCTGGAGCTCGTCCAGGTGCTTGCCGAACGTGGTCAGCGGCTCGGCGGAGACCCGGAAACCGCCGCCGGTCACCAGGGGTTCGATTCGTCGTCGGTGCGGTCATCGGCCACGGGCCGCCGCCGGGGCGCCGACGGCGGCGGGGGCGGTGGCGGAGTGGGCTCCGGGCTTTCCGGGGCCGCGAAGTCGTCGTCCGGTGGCGGGTCCGGGGGGAGGAACGAGCGGACCATCGCCGTCGACTCGGTGTCGCCGTTGATCGTGGCGAAGGAGTCCGCGACCGCGCGGGCCGTCTGGCGCTGGGCGTCGCGGACGGCTTCCATGATGGCCTTGGTCAGCCTCGCCGGGCCCAGCTCGCAGGCCCGGTGGCCCAGTTCCAGGTTGGTGAGGGCGCCGTTCGGGGCGAGGGTCACCGTGACCGAGCCGTCGCGGGTCCGGACGGTCGCTCCGGCCGTCGACAGGGCTTCGTTGAGAGCCGCCGCCTTGGACTGCATCTCCCGGACCTGCCGCTCCAGGAGGAGCTGGAAGTCTTCGCCTGGGCTCAGGTTCGGTTGCACTTGATCGACCTCCCGAAGCGCCGGCGCGGCGGCCGGGGTTCATGATCGGCCAGGTTAGCGTATACCGGACATTCATCTGGTTTCTGCCGGAGGTATGCCTGGTCTTTCCCTCGATCTTGCCCTTGTGCGCTGCTTCGGTGAACCTGCGGCTTCTCGGTTTCCCTTCATCCCGATGCCCGATTGTGACTACGGCCGGCGGCACCGGGTCAAGGCGGGAAAGATGCCTTG
>NZ_JBEXMD010000072.1:0-32259 GCF_040610315.1 Amycolatopsis sp. NPDC004169 | reverse complement strand
GGCCGGGGGGCCGGGGGGCCGGGGGGCCGGGGGGCCGGGGGGCCGGGGGGCCGGGGGGCCGGGGAGAGGTTAGGTCAGCAGCGGCCGGGGCCGGGGCCGGGGCCGGGGCCGGGGCCGGGGCCGGGGCCGGGGCCGGGGCCGGGGCCGGGATGAGGCTAGCTCGGCCGGGAGCCGGGAGCCGGGAGAGGTTAGGCCGGGGCAAGTGTGCTAGCCCGTGTCGCCCCTCCAATCACGGGTGATGCCCCTCCAATCACGCGTGATTGCTCCCCAATCACGCGAGATCGCCGCCTGATCACGCGATTCCCGGCCCTGGTCACGCGAGTTCCGGCCCTGATCACGCCAACCGACCCGCCAGGTACGCGAGTCGCCCATCCAGGTACGCGAGTCGTCCGTTCCGGTACGCCGGACCCGCGTGATCAGGACCGTGACTCGCGTGATTGAACGCGGAACTCGCGTGATCAGAGAGCGATCTCGCGTGATTGGAGAGGCATCTCGTGTGGTTGGCGGGGCATCTCGGGTCAGGCTAGGGCGGCGGTTACGTCGAGTTCCACGAGCTGGCCTGGGAAGCCGAGCTGGGCCACGCCCAGCAACGTGCTCGCCGAGGCGAAGGCCGAAGCTATCGGCGAGGACGTCAGCCGCGTCCACACCGCGGACAGTACCGAACGGTCCTCCGTCACCACGTAGATCACCGTTCGCACCACATCGGACGGCGTGGCTCCCGCGAACTCCAGCGCCGCCGCCGTGTTGGTGGCCACCTGGTCCGTCTGGGCCAGGACGTCTCCGGGGACCACCGTGCCGTCCGGCGTCACCGGACACTGGCCCGCCAGGTACACCGTCCGGGATGCCGACGTCACCGTCACGTGGTGGTAGCCGGGTGGTGTGTGCAAGCCGGGCGGGTTCTGCCGTTCAATGGTCACGATCCCATCTTCACCGGGCGGGCAAGCGAAAAAGGAGGCCTCGTGCGCAGGACCATCGACTGGGCCGACGGCGCCGTCGTCATCATCGACCAGACCGCTCTCCCCGGCGAGTATCGGCTGCTCGAACTCACCACCGTCACCGAACTGGTCGACGCCGTCCAGCGGCTCGCCGTGCGCGGTGCGCCCGCCCTCGGGGCCGCCGGGGCGCTCGGTGTTGCCCTGTCCCTCCACCGGAACGGTGACGTGCACCGGGACGCCGACCGGATCGCGCACGCCCGCCCCACCGCCGTCAACCTCGCCTGGGGTGTGGAGCGCGCGCTCGAAAAACTCGACCAGGGCAAGGAAGCCGTCCTCGCCGAAGCGCGAGCCCTGCTCGACGAGGACGAACAGCTCAACGAGACCGCTTCACGCCACGCCGCCGAGATCGTGCTCGCGGAGTGTCCACGGCGCCCCCTGCGGCTGCTCACCCACTGCAACGCCGGGCACCTGGCCACCGTCGGCTGGGGCAGCGCCCTCGGCGTCGTCTGGCACCTGCACGCGCGCGGGCTCGTCGAAGAAGTCCTCGTCGACGAGACGCGCCCGCTGCTCCAAGGCGCCCGGCTGACCGCGTGGGAACTCTCCCAGGCGAACGTCCCCTACCGCGTCCAGCCCGACTCGGCCGCCGCGGCCGCGATGGCTCGCGGGATGGTCGACTGCGTGCTCGTCGGGGCCGACCGGATCGCCGCGAACGGGGACGTCGCCAACAAGATCGGCACCTACGGCCTCGCCATCGCCGCGAAACACCACGGGATCCCGTTCGTGGTGGTCGCCCCCTCGTCCACAGTGGACAGCAAGCTCGCGGACGGCACGGGCGTCGTCATCGAGGAACGCGACGCCCGCGAGCTCACCGAAGCCACTCCGAAGGACGCTCGGGTCTTCAACCCCGCCTTCGACGTCACCCCGTTCGACCTGATCACGGCGGTGGTCACCGAGCACGGCACCTTCAGGGGCGCGGCCCGATCTCCCGGCCACCGTCGGTGACCGTGATCGCCATGGCCGGGCACGAGTCCGCCACGTCCAGGACCGTCTCGTCGGCCTCCACCGACGGTGTCACCGGGTGGGCCACCGCACCGTCGAGGGTGAACACCTCCGGCATCAGGGCCGCGCACATCCCCGACCCGATGCAGGTGTGTTCGTCGACCTTCACGTCCCAGCTCATCATCACCATCCGATCGGCATCGACCGCGGTCCGCGGACGAGCATCTGCGTCTTCCACACGATATCGCCGGCGAGGTGCAACCCCGGCATCTCGGTGACCAACGCGCGCAGCGCCTCCTGCAGCTCCAGCCGGGCCAGCGGCGCACCCAGGCAGTGGTGGACGCCGTGGCCGAAGCCCAGGTGGTGGTTCTCCTCGCGGTCGAAGCTCAGCTTGTCCGCGTCGCCGAACTGGAGCGCGTCGCGGTTGGCCGCGCCGATCGCGACGAGCACCGGTTCACCCGCCCGCACCAGCACGCCACCAACCGAAACGTCCTCGGTGGCATAACGCGCGAACCCCGCGCCGGCACCCAGCGGCACGAACCGCAGCAGCTCCTCGACCGCCGCCGGGATCAGGTCCGGGTCGGCGCACAGGCGCTCCCACTGCTCGTGCTGGTCCAGCAGCGCGTAGACGAAGTTCGGGATCTGGCTCGCGGTCGTCTCGTGGCCGGCGACGAGGATGCCGACGCACAGGTCGACCAGCTCCAGCTCGGTCAGCCGGTCACGCACGTCGCGGGCCTCGATCAGCGCCGTCATCAGGTCGTCCTGGGGCCGCTCGCGGTGCTCGGCGATCAGGCCGCGCATGTAGTCGCGCAGCTCTTCGCGGTTGCGCTCGAACTCCTCCGGCGTCAGCCCGCTCGTGGACAGCGCCGCGTCGCTCCAGACGCGGAACTTCGGCCGGTCGGCGACCGGGACGCCGAGCAGCTCGCAGATCACCGCGACCGGGATCGGCAGCGCGTAGGCGTCGACCAGGTCGGCGGGCGCACCGCTCGCCTTCATGTCCGCGATCAGCTCGGCGGCAAGCGAAGCGACGCGCGGCCGCAGCAGTTCGACGCGGCGCATGGTGAACGCCTTCGCGACCAGCGTCCGCAGCCGCGTGTGGTCGGGCGGGTCCATCTGCAGGATGCCGCCGTCCCGCACCGCCGGCGAGCGGCGCGGCGCGTCCTTTTCCTTCTCCATCGCCCGCGAGAACCGGCGGTCGCCCAGGACCAGGCGGGCGTCGGCGTAACGGGTGGCCAGCCAGGCCGGCTCGCCGTAGGTCATCTTCACCCGGACCATGCCGTCGGCGTCCCGCGCGGCGGCGTAGGCCTCGTTCAGGTCGAGCCCGGCCTCCTCGTTGAACGGGTACGCAAGCGGTTCGGTGTGGGTGGCAGTCATGCGGGAACCCCCGTGCTCCGGTTGTAAGCAGCTGCTTACAACGCTACACAGTTTCTTCCCGCCTGTCACGATCCGCCATTGCCCGGTCACCGGAAACTAGGTTACGGTGACCTAGGTGTGGATCGAAATCCTGCTGCTGGCGAAGCTCGCCCGCGAACCGATGCACGGTTACGAACTCCGCAAGGCCGTGGAGGCCTCGACCGGCCACACCTTGTCGAACAACTCGCTCTACCCGACGCTGCGGCGCTTCGTCGACGCGGGCGCGGTGAGCCGCAGCGCGGAGGAGCAGGAGGCCAAGCCGCCGCGGCACGTCTACACGATCACCGACGTCGGGCGGGAGCTGCTGCACGACATGCTCGCCGACTTCCCGCCCGAGCTGGCGCTCAACGAGCCCGAGTTCCTCGCGCGCGTCGGCAACTTCGCCTGGTTGCGCGAGGAGGAACGAGCACGCGTGCTCGACGTCCGGAAGCGGGCGCTCACCGCCGAGCACACCCGCCTCACCGGGCACGCCGTCCGGCAGGCCGACCCGTGGAGCCGGGCCGCGCTGCAGCACGTCCTCGGGAAGCTCGACGCCGAACTCCGCTGGCTCGCCGACCTGAACACCGATCCGAGAGAAGGCGCATGACCACCACCGAAGAAACGCCTCGCCTCCCCTTCACCCAGGCGGACGCGCTCACGATCGCCCCGGAGTTCGCGCTGCTGCGGCGGCAGGCGCCGGTGAGCCGGGTGCTCACCCCCGCCGGCGACCCGGCGTGGCTCATCACCTCCTACGAGGAAGCCAAGGAGGTCTTCCGCGACCGCCGCTTCGGCCGGTCCCACCCGAAACCCGAAGAGGCGTCACGGATTTCCCACGCGGCACTGCAGGACGGCCCGAGCGGCGACTTCGACACCGAAGAGCGCGACCACAAGCGGATGCGCCGGATGCTGGCGCCCGCGTTCTCCGCACCCCGCATGCGCGCCCTCGGCGACCGGATCGCCGAACTGACCGACCGCTGCCTCGACGACATGGAAGCCGCGCGCGCACACGGGCCCGTCGACCTGGCCGCCGTGCTCGCGTTCCCGCTGCCGGTGCTGGTGATCTGCGAGCTGCTCGGCGTGCCCTACGCCGACCGCGAGCACTTCCGCGAGCTGTCCGAGCGGATCGCCCGGATGGACGGCGGTGCGGACGCCCAGGCCGCCATGGCGGAGTTCATGGCCTACATGGCGAAGCTGGCCGACGCCAAGCGCGCCGACCCGCAGCCCGACGTCATCTCCGACATGGTCGCCTACCAGGCCGAGGACCCGGCCTTCACCGACGAAGACCTCGCGCGGATGGGTGCCGGGCTGTTGTTCGCCGGCCACGAGACGACGTCCACGCGGATCGCGGTGGGCACGCTGTTCCTGCTCAGCGACACCGCCCGCCGCGACCGCTTCGCCGCCGACCCCGAAGGCCAGGTCGACAAGACCGTCGAGGAGCTCCTGCGGCTGACCGCCACCAGCGGCACCGGCCTGCTGCGGTACGCGCACGCAGACGTCGAGATCGCCGGAACGCGGATCCTGCGCGGCGACGCCGTGCTGATCTCGCGCGACGCGGCCAACCGCGACGAGTCGGTGTTCGCCGACCCGGACGCGTTCGACCCGGACCGCACGCCGAACGTGCACCTCGCCTTCGGCACCGGCGCCCACGTCTGCATCGGCGCCAACCTCGCCCGCACCGAGCTGCGGACGGTGTTCCCCAAGCTGTTCCGCCGCTTCCCCGGCCTGCGGCTCGCCGCCGGGATCGACGAGATCCCGGTCCGCACCAACCGCGTGGCCGGCGGCGTCGAGCGCGTCCCGGTGGAGTGGTGAGCCGATGAAGATCACCGTCGACACGGGCAGCTGCGTCTCGTCCGGCCAGTGCGTCCTGCTGGCGCCCGAGACGTTCGACCAGAACGAGGAGGACGGCACGGTCATCCTCCTCGCCGAGGAACCGCCGTCCGGCGAGGAGGAGGCGGTGCGGCAGGCGGAACTGACGTGCCCGGCCGCCGCGATCCGCCTCTCCGGCGCCTAGGGTCTGTCGCGCCGCGTCCGGTTTGCCGGTTAACCTGCTTCGATGAGCGAGCAGCCTGGCCGGCGGCGGGACGCGGCCGCGACGCGGCAGGCGCTGCTCGACGCCGGGGCGAAGCTGTTCGCCGAGCGGGGGTTCGACCGGACGACCGTGCGGGACATCGCCGATCTCGCCGGGGTCAACCAGGCGCTGCTCTTCCGCTACTTCGGCAGCAAGGAAGCGCTGTTCGAGGAGGTCATCGCCCGCAGCGGGCGCGAGCACCTGGAGGCCCACCCGCCGGAACGGCTGTTCAGCGCGTCGCTGCGCAGCATGCTCGAGCCGGGCGGCGACCGGAACCGGACCCTGGAGACGTACCTGCGCTCGTCCGGCAGCGGCGACGTCGGGGCGGTGCTGCGCCAGGAGATCGGCGACGAGTACGCCCGGATCCTGGCCACGCTGACCGACGCCCCGGACGCCGAACTGCGCGCCGACCTCGCGCTGGCCTGGCTGATGGGGATCGGGGTGGTCCGCGAGCTCACCGGCAGGCAGCCGCTCGTCGGCGCCGACCCCGACGACATCGTCCGCCTCGTTCTCACCGCCGTCCGGACACTGCTGGAGCGCGCCGAGTGATCACGGCAGGGCCCGCCGCAGCAGCTCGGCCAGGTGCACCGGTGTCCGTCCCGACTCCTGGGCGATCTGCGTCCGGCAGCTGAAGCCGTCCGAGACCACGACGGTGTCCGGGGCGGCCGCGCGGATGGCGGGCAGCATCCGGTCCTCCGCCACCGCCTTGGAGACGGCGTAGTGGCCGCGCTCGAACCCGAAGTTGCCCGCCAGGCCGCAACAGCCCGAGTCCAACGTCGTATTGCGCACGCCCGCGGCCGCCAACGCCGACTCGTCCGCGCCGAAGCCCAGCACCGCGTGCTGGTGGCAGTGCACCTGGGTGATCGCGTCGACATCGAGCGCCGCGAACGGGATCGGCGCCCGCTCGAGCAGCTCGGCGAAGGTGAACGTCCGGGAGGCCAGCAGCGCGGCACGCTCGTCGCCCGGCATCAGGGCGGGCAGGTCGCCGCGGAACAGCGCCGTGCAGCTCGGTTCCAGGCCCGCGACCTCGTAGCCGTCCTCCAGGTACGGCGCCAGCACCGACAGCGTCCGGTCCAGCACCCGCCGCGCGACGCCGAGCTGGCCCGTCGACACCCACGTCAGTCCACAGCAGACACCGCGGTCCGGCAGCACGACGTCGTAACCCGCCGCGGTGAGGACTTCGTGGGCCGCGTCCAGCACCGAAGGCGTCAGGTAGTTGTTGAACGAGTCCGGCCACAGCACCACCCGCCGCTCCCCCGAGGCCCGCCGCCGGAGATCCGCGCGCGACGACGTGAACGGAGACGCGGCAAACGTGGGCAGCGCACGCTCCGGCGCGATCCCGCCGAGCCGCTTCACCAGCCCCGCCAACCGGGACCGACCCACGAGATTGGCCAGCCGCGGAGCACGAGCGCTGAGCCGCAGCCACAGCGGCAGCCAGCCCATCGAGTAGTGCGACGGCGGACGCAGCCGCCGCCGGTAGTGCTGGTGCAGGAACTCGGCTTTGTACGTCGCCATGTCGACGTCGACCGGGCAGTCCGACAGGCACCCCTTGCAGGACAGGCACAGGTCGAGCGCGTCGCGGACTTCGGTGGAGCGCCAGCCGTCGGTGACCACCTCGCCGTTGATCATCTCCGCGAGCAGGTGGGCCCGTCCGCGCGTGGAGTGCTGTTCCTCGCGGGTGGCCCGGTAGCTCGGGCACATCACACCGCCGCCGCTGGTGTTGCGGCACTTGCCGACGCCGACGCACCGCCGCATCGCCTGGCCGAAACTCCCGCGGTCCTCCGGATAGCCGAGGAACACACTGTCCTCGAAGGACTCCGAGGTCGGTCGCACGCGCAGGTCCGCGTCGATCGGCCGCGGCGCCACCAGGATGCCCGGGTTCATCCGGCCGGCCGGGTCGAAGATCGCCTTGAACCGCGCGAAGACGTCGAGCATCTCCGGGCTGTACATCCGGGACAGCAGCTCCGAACGCGCCTGGCCGTCGCCGTGCTCGCCGGACAGCGAGCCGCCGTGCGCGGCGACGAGGTCCGCGGCTTCCTCGAGGAACCGCCGGAAGTCCGCCACCCCCGACGACGACAGCAGGTCGAAGTCCAGCCGCAGGTGCAGGCAGCCTTCGCCGTAGTGGCCGTAGACGACGCTGCGGCGGCCGTGCGCGCGCATGAGTTCCTTGAACTCGCGCAGGTACGCGCCGAGCCGTTCGGGCGGGACGGCGGCGTCCTCCCAGCCCGGCCACGCCTCCGAGCCGTCCGCGAGCCGCGTCGCCAGCCCGGCGCCTTCCTCGCGGATGCGCCAGAGCCCGCGCTGCGCGACCGGGTCGTCCACGATCGCGAACCCGGTGAGATCGAGTGACGCGGCCAGCGAACGGGCCCGCCCGGCCGGGTCGTCGCCGGCCAGCTCGACGAACAGCCACGCCCCGCCCGGCGGCAGGTCGCCTGCCCGCCCGGGCAGCATCGCGACGAGCTCGGCGTCCACGCCTTCGACGGTCAGCGGCGACCACGGCAGGATCGACGGCACCGCGTCGGCCGCCGCGATGTCGGAGGGGAAGCCCAGCACGGCGAGCACCTTGCGCTCGGGCAGCTCGGCGAGCGAAACGGTCGCCTCGAGGATGGTCACGCAGGTGCCTTCGGAACCGACGAGGGCCTTGGCGACGTCGAAGCCGTTCTCCGGCAACAGGTGTTCGAGCCCGTAGCCCGACACGCGACGCGGCCACGTCGAGAGTTCCCTGCGCAGCAACGCCAGGTTTTCGCGGACCAGCGCGCGCAGCTCGTCGAAGATCCGGCCTTCGGCAGGCTCGTCCGGGCCCACCCGCAGCCGCGTGCCGTCGTAGAGCAGGACTTCGAGCGAGCGGACGACGTCGACCGTGCGGCCCCAGGCCACCGAGTGCGAGCCGCAGGCGTTGTTGCCGATCATCCCGCCGAGCGTGCAGCGGCTGTGCGTCGAGGGGTCCGGGCCGAACCGCAGGCCGTGCGGGGCCGCGACCGCCTGCAGGTCGTCCAGCACCGTGCCCGGCAGCACGCGGGCGAGCCGGGCGGCCGGGTCCAGCGACAGCACCCCGCCGAGGTGGCGCGAAGTGTCGATCACCAGTCCCGGCCCGCACGCGTTCCCGGCGACGCTCGTGCCGCCGCCGCGGGCGATCACCGGCAGGTCACGATCGCGGGCGGCCGCGACCGCCGCGACAACGTCGTCGACCGTCCGCGGCAGCACCACGCCCCGGGGCACGTGGCGGTAGTTGGAGGCGTCGGTGGTGTACAGCGCGAGCGTGGCGGCGTCGGTGAGGATCTCCACACCCCCATTCAAGTCGACCGGAGGCCGCCGTACCTCTCCAGCCGGGTATGTCCGGAACCACACCCGGTGTGCCATCGTGATCAGGTGACGGCCAAGGAGCACGTTGCGGAGTACAGCGCGGTGCTGGGCGAGCTGCTGCGCGAGCGCGAAAAGCTGCTCGGCACGCTCGACCGGGTCGCCGCGCTGCACGGCACCGCCCGGCTGGTCCGGGAGACGGTCGGGGCGAAGGCCGGGTTCGTCGGCGAGCTCACCGAGCCGGGTCTGGCCGTGATCCGCTGGATGTCCGGCAACCGGACCGACGCGCTGCAGGACCTCGAGGTGTCGACCGGTCAAGGCGTCGGCGGGCGCGTGCTGGCGCTGGGCCGGCCCGTGAAGGTCACCGACTACGTCAGCGCGCCGACGATCACCCACCACTTCGACGTCCAGGTCCGCGGGGAGGGCCTGGCCGCGCTGCTCGCCGTCCCGATCGTCGCGCACGGCGAGACCGTCGCCATCGCCTACGCGGCCATGCGGGAGCCCGCCGACTTCGGTGACGACGCCGTCCGGCGGATGGAGGAGGTCGCCCGCCAGGCCGGTGCGGCCCTGCACCTGGCGAAGGTGGCCGAGACCGACCGCACGGCCGCGGTGGCGGGCGAGCGCCTCCGGATGCAGAGCGCGCTGCACGACTCGGTCGGGGCGCTGCTGTTCTCCATCGGCGTCCAGGTGCGGGACCTGCACGAGGACTTCCACGGGAACCCGGGCCTGGAGGCACGGCTGAAACGGCTGGAGGGGGACGTCTCGGCGGCCGCGGGCGCGCTGCGGGAGTCGCTGCTGGCGCTGTCGGAAAGCAGCCCGGAGCGGGCGCTGCCGGTCGAGCTGGCCGAGCACTGCCGCTCGTTCCAGGCGCGCTGCGGCGTCCCGGCGCGGTTCGTGCAGCTCGCGGCGGTGCCGCCGCTGGACGCCGAACGCACCGCGCTGCTGGTGGCCGCGGTCCGCGAGGGGCTGCTCAACGTCGAGAAGCACGCGCGGGCGTCCTCGGTGATCGTCAGCCTGCTGCCCAGCGATGACGGCGTCCAGGTGGTCGTCGCCGACGACGGCACGGGCACCGAAGCCGTCCCGGGCACCGGTATGGGCCTGCGCACGCTCACCGGGCGGGCGCTGCGGCTCGGCGGGCGCGTCAGCCTGGTCCGGGACGACGACGACGGCTGCACCCTGCGCGCGTGGGTGCCGCTGGTGCGGCCGTGACGCCCGCGAGCGTCTTCGTCGTCGACGACCACCCGGTGGTCCGCGACGGCGTGACGCTGCTGCTGCGCTCGGACCCGTGCCTGACCGTGATCGGCTCGGCCGAGTCCGGGCGGCTGGCGATCGAACGGGTGGCGTCGCTGGCCCCCGACCTGATCCTGCTCGACCTGCGGCTGCCGGACATGCTCGCGCCGGAGGTCGTCACCGAGCTGCGCCGGGTGCACCCCGATGGCAAGATCGTCGTCTTCACCGCGCACGGTGACCACCAGGGCGTGCTGGCCGCGCTGGAGTCGGGCGCGCACGGCTGCCTGCTCAAGGACGCGGCGGGCGCGCAGCTGGTCACCGAGCTGCGGCGGGTGCTGCGCGGCGAACGCGTCGTCGACCCGCGGATCCTCCCGGACGCCGGGCAGCGGTCGGACGCGCTGGCCCGCAGCGGGCTGACCCGCCGCGAGTACGAGGTGCTGCGGCTGGCCGCGCAGGGGCAGACGAACCCGGAGATCGCGGAGTCGACCGGGCTGGCCCGCAACACGGTCAAGACGTACCTGCAGTCGGCCCTGCACAAGCTGGGCGCGCGCAACCGCGTCGAGGCGATCGGGAAGGCCAGCGAAGCCGGGCTGCTGTGAGATCCTCGGCCGGGTGACGATCGACCTGCACGCGCACAGCACGGCCTCCGACGGCACGACCCCGCCCGCGGAGCTGCCCCGGCTGGCCGCCGAAGCCGGGCTGACGGTCCTCGCCCTCACCGACCACGACACCTTCGCCGGTCTGGCCGCCGCTTCCGCGGCCGCCGCCGGCGTCGAGCTCGTGCCCGGCGTCGAGATCTCCTGCCGGCTCGACGACGCCGAGGTGCACCTGCTCGGCCTGTTCGTCGATCCGGGGCACGAACCCCTGGCGGCCGAGCTGGAGCTGATCCGCACCGACCGCGTCCGCCGCGGCGTGCGGATGGTCGAACGCTGCCGCGAACTCGGCGCGCCGATCACGCTCGAGCAGGTGGCGTCGATCGCCGCGGGCGCGCCGCTGGGCCGTCCGCACATCGCCGCGGCACTGGCCGCCGCGGGCATCACCGACGCCTTCACCGCCGACTGGATCGCCGACGGCGGCCGGGCCGACGTCCCCAAGCACGTCCTGTCCACTGTGGCGGCGATCGGGCTGGTCCGCGCGGCAGGTGGCGTGGCCGTGCTGGCCCACCCGCGCTCGGTGAAACGCCGGGCGTCGGTGTCGGACGAGCAGCTGGGCACGCTCGCCGCCGCGGGGCTCGCCGGGATCGAAGCGGACCACCCGGAGCAGCCGCCCGAGGTCCGTGACCGGCTCCGGAACGCGGCCGCGGACCTGGGCCTGCTCGCCACCGGGTCGAGCGACTTCCACGGCGATCGCAAGCCGGTCCGCCTCGGCGAATGCACCACTTCACCCGACGTGTTCGCGGCCCTGCGGGAAGCCGCCGTGTCCGTTTCGTAGCACAGGGGGTCTCCAGGTGGGGGTGACGGAGGGCCGCGGCTGATCGCAGGATGGCCGCCACCGATCGTGACTCACGTCACATCAACGGAGGAGGCCCCGTGCGTTCCGGAGTGAGTTCGTGCTGACCGTCCGCGGCCTGCGGGTGCGGTACGGCCGGTCGACGGCCGCCCTGCACGGGATCGATCTCGACGTCTCCGCCGACGGGGTGCTCGCCGTCCTCGGCAGCAACGGGGCCGGGAAGTCCACCCTGCTCAGGGCCGTTTCCGGCACCCTGCGGATGCACCGGGGCGCGATCGACGCCGGTGAGATCCGCTACGACGGCCAGTCCCTCGGCCGGCTCGACCCGGCCCGGATCGTGCGGCTCGGCGTCGTCGGCGTGCCCGAAGGGCGGCAGATCTTCGCGCGGATGACCGTCGAGGAGAACCTGCGGGCCGGCGGCATCGGGGCCCGCACCGCCGCGGAACGGACCGCCGCCCGCGAGCGGGTCGAGGAGCTGTTCCCGGTGCTCACCGAACGCGCCAAGCAGCGCGCGGGCCTGCTCTCCGGCGGCGAGCAGCAGATGCTGGCCATCGGCCGGGCGCTGATGTCCGCCCCGAAGCTGCTGCTCCTCGACGAGCCATCGCTGGGCCTCGCGCCCAAGGTCGTCGAGCAGATCGGGAAGACCGTCCGCGAGATCCACGACCAGGGCACCGCCGTCGTGCTGGTCGAGCAGAACGCCGTGATGGCGCTGAACGTCGCCGACCACGCCGTGGTCCTCGAAGTGGGCCGGGTGGCGCTGGCCGGGACGGCGGCCGAGCTCGCCGCCAGCCAGGACGTCCAGCGGCTCTACCTCGGCGGGCACGCCGAGTCGCAGGAAACCGCCGCCGCCGAAGCCGAGACCGCACGCGCCCGCCTGGCGGGCCGGACGCTGTCGAGGTGGGCCGGATGACGCCGCCGGAGCTGCGGGTCGAGAACGTCTCCCTGCGCTTCGGCGGGATCCGGGCGCTCGACGACGTCACCTTCGCCGTCGCCCCGGGTTCGCTGCACGCGCTGATCGGGCCGAACGGTGCCGGGAAGTCCAGCTGTTTCAACGTGATCAGCGGCCTCTACCGGGCGAACACCGGCCGCGTCCGGCTCGGGGACACCGACCTCACCGGACTCGCGCCGCACCGGCTCACGCGCCTCGGCGTCGGGCGGTCCTTCCAGAACGCCGCCCTCTCCCCCGGCTCGACCGTGCTCGACAACGTGCTGCTCGGCCGGCACGCGCTGACCCGCGGCGGCTTCCTGGAAACCGGGCTGCGGCTGCCGTGGACGGTCCGCGCCGAACGGCGGCACGCCGAGCGCGCCCGGGAAATCTGCGCGTTCCTCGGGCTCGGCGCGGTCGTCGGCGCACCCGTTGGCGCGCTGCCCTACGGCGTCGTCAAGCGCGTCGACCTCGCCCGCGCGCTCGCCGTCGAACCGGTGCTGCTCCTGCTCGACGAGCCCGCGGCCGGGATGAACGCGGCCGAGACCGCCGAGCTGGCCGGCACCATCAGCGGGATCCGGGCCGAGCTCGGCATCTCGATCCTGCTCGTCGAACACGACATGGGCCTGGTGATGGGCATCGCCGACCGGGTCACGGTGCTCGACTTCGGCAGGCGGATCGCCGACGGCACCCCGGCGCAGGTCCAGTCCGACCCGGACGTCGTCAAGGCCTACCTGGGCACGGAGGCAGTGTGAACACTTTCCTGCAGCTGGTGGTGAACGGCCTCGGCAAGGGCGCGGTGTTCGCGTTGCTGGCGCTGGGGTTCGTCATCATCTTCAAGGCCACCGAGGTGGTCAACTTCGCGCACGGCTCGCTCGTGCTCTTCGGCGGCTACCTCGTCGTGGTGACGCGGGACGCGCTGGGCTGGGCGGGCGCGTCGCTGGTCGGCATCGTCTCGGCCGGGCTGCTCGGCCTGCTGCTGGAGCGGCTGCTGCTGTCGCGCTCCCGGCACGCCGACGCGAACAGCCTGGCCCTGCTCACCATCGGCGTCGACGTGATCGTCACCGAAGAGATCGTCCGCCGCCTCGGCGTCACGCTGCCCTTCCTCGGCGACGCTTGGGACGCGAAGCCGTTCCGGCTCGGCGGGATCACGCTGTTCCGCACGCACCTGGTCGCCCTCGTGGTGGCCGCGGTGCTGATCACGGCGTTCTGGCTGGCCTTCAAGTACTCGAACTGGGGTGTGGCCATGCGGGCGCAGGCGGAGAACCGCGAGGCCGCCGCGCTGATGGGCATCCGCAGCTCCCGCGTCACCGCGACCGCGTGGCTGGTCGCCGGGCTGCTGGCCGGGGTCGCCGTGCTGTTCATCGCGACGCAGGACTTCTCCGGGGCCGGGCTGTCCCGCGGGACGCACTCGATCGCGCTGGCCGCCTTCCCCGCGGCGATCCTCGGCGGCCTCGACTCGACGGCGGGCGCGGTGGTCGGCGGCCTGGTCGTCGGGATCGTGGAAGCGCTGTCCGCGCAGTACGTCTCGTTCGACTTCTCCAAGAGCGCGGTGTTCCTGGTGATGCTGGTGGTCCTGGTGGTGCGGCCCTCGGGGCTGTTCGGCACGAGGGAGCGAACGCGTGTCTGACCAAGCCGTGTCCGAAGTGGACGCCCCACCGAAAGCCGGGACGCCCCAGCGCCCGCGGCGCAGCCCGGCCAGGCTGGTGCGCACCGCGGCCTGGCTGGCGCTGCTGGTCGTCCTGCTCGCCCTGCCGCTGTACCTCGACGCCGCGTGGCTCAAGGCCGGGCAGTACATGATGATCGGCGCGGTCGGCGCGATCGGGCTGACCCTGGTGGTCGGCCAGGCCGGGCAGCTTTCCCTGGCCCACGCGTTCTTCCTGCTGGCAGGCGGCACCGCCTACACCGTCCTGTCCGGCCCCACCGGGGACGACCGGGTCGTCGGCTTCGGCCTCGACCCCGGCCTTTCGCTGCTGGGCGCGGTGGCCGTGGCGGCCCTGCTCGGGCTGGCCTTCGCGCCGGTGGCCGGCCGGTTGCGCGGCATCTACCTCGGCGTCGCGTCCCTGGCCCTGGTGTTCCTGGGGCTCTACTTCGGACAGTCCGCGGAAGAGCTCACCGGCGGGACGTCGACCGGGCGCGCACCGGCGCCGTTCTCCCTCTTCGGCTTCCCCTTCACCAACGAGGGTCCCGGAATCAGCCTCCTCGGCGTGCCGATCCGGCAGGCCGAACGGATGTGGTACCTGTTCCTGCTGCTCACCGTGCTCGCGTTCGTGATCGCCCGCGGCGCGGTCCGCGGGCGGGTCGGGCGGTCGTGGCGGGCGGTGCGCGACAACGAGGCCGCGGCCGCGGTGATGGGGGTCAGCGTGCTGCGCGCCAAGGCGGGCGCGTTCGCCGTCTCGTCGGCCTACGGCGGCCTCGCCGGCGCGATGACCGTGCTGTGGTTCGACATCCTCAAGCCGGACGAGAGCGAATACGGCACCTACGGCATCAACGTCTCGATCGCCTACCTGGCGATGGTCATCATCGGCGGCCTCGGCTCGGTCCCCGGCGCGCTGGTCGGCGCGCTAATCGTCAACGGCCTGCCGCAGGTGCTCGCCCTGTACTCCGCCGACCTGGGCTGGTTCGCCGGCACCGGCGACGGCGCACTGACGCCGATCCTGGTCAGCTCGTTCGTCTACGGCGCCGCGATCATCCTCGTCGTGCTGTTCGAGCCGGGCGGGCTCGCCGCGCTCGGCCGCCGGCTCACCCGTCTTCGCCGTCAACCCCCGGAGGAACCATGAAACGCACACACCTGGCGGCGGCGCTGGTGGCCGTCCTCGCGCTCTCGGCGTGCAGCACGAAGGCGAACGACTCGGGCTCGTCCGGTTCGGACAGCTCCGGCGTCAAGACCGGCAAGGGGGTGACGGCGACCGAGGTGACGCTCGGCGTGATGACCGACAAGTCCGGTGTCTTCAAGAACCTCGGCCTCGGCGTCACGCAGGGCAACGAGCTGTGGGCCAAGGACTTCAACGCCGCCGGCGGCGTGTGCGGGCGGCAGGTGAAGCTCGAGGAGGTCGACCACGGCTACAAGGCCGACACGGCGAAGACGCTGTACCCGCAGATCGAGCCGAAGGTGCTCGGGTTCGTGCAGCTGCTCGGCTCGCCGGTGGTGGCCGCGCTGAAGCAGAACCTGGCCTCGGACAAGACCGTCGCCTCGCCGGCGTCGTGGTCGTCCGAGCTGCTGGACAACCCGTACGTGATGATCGTCGGGACGACCTACGACCTGGAGATCATCGACGGCCTGTCGTACCTGCAGGAGCAGGGGCTGCTCAAGGACGGCGACCCGATCGGGCACATCTACATCGACGGCGAGTACGGCAAGAACGGCCTGCGCGGCTCGCAGTTCTACGCCAAGAAGCACAACCTGACGCTCAAGGAAGTCAAGATCACCTCGACCGACAGCGACCTGACCAACGTGGTCACCGGCTTGAAGGGCGCCGGGGTCAAGGCGATCGTGCTGACGACCACGCCCACCCAGACCGGCTCGACGGTCGGGGCCAACAAGGCGCTCGGGCTGAACGTGCCGGTGCTGGGCAACAACCCGACGTTCGACCCGGCCCTGCTGAAGAGCCCCGCCGCCGGCGCGCTCGACAAGCTGACGGTCGTCGCGAGCAGCGTGCCGTTCTCCGCCGACATCCCGAAGGCGAAGGACGTGGCGGCGAAGTTCAAGGCCGCGTACAAGGAAACGCCCAACGGCGGCGTGCCGTACGGCTACGCGGTCGGCGAGGTGTGGCGCGGTACTGAAGAAGGCGTGCGACAACAAGGACCTCACCCGCGACGGCATCGCCGCGGCCCTGAAGCAGACGACGTCGGCGAGCACGGACAACCTGGTCGCGGCGCTCGACTTCTCCAAGCCGGGGACGCCGGCGACGCGCCAGGTGTACGCGGCCACCCCGGACGCCTCGGCCGAGGGCGGCGTCAAGTACGTCAAGCCGTTGTTCGAAGCTCCGGAAGCGAAGGAGTACGTGGCGCCGCACCAGAAGTGAGCCGTCGCCCGGCCAGCGCGGCCGCCTCCGCCAGCGGGGTGGTCGCGTTGGCCTCGGCCGCGGCCAGGATCGTGCGCACGGTGTCTTCGATCGTCTCGACGCGGGCGAGCGCGGCCTCGTGGCCGAGCCCCTCGGCTTCCCTCGAAAGGGTGTAGAGGATCCCACCCGCGCTCGCCACGTAGTCGGGGACCCAGCGGATGCCGCGTGCGGCGAGCTGGTCGGCCACGGCGTCGTCGCTGAGCTGGTTGTTGGCCGGGCCGACGACGAGCGGCGTGTCGAGCCGGGCCACCGTCTCGGGGTCGAGCACCCCGCCGACCGCCGCCGGGACGACGACGTCGGCGGTGAGGGTGAGCGCCTTCGCCGGCTCGGCCCAGGTCAGGCCCTGCTGCTCGGCACCGACCCGCTTGGCCGGGTCGATGTCGGAGACGACGACGTCCGCGCCCGCGGCCTGCAGGCTCGCCGCGAGGTGGGCGCCGACCGAGCCGTAGCCGCTGATCACCACCCGGCGGCCGGCCAGGTCGGGGCCGGCCGCGGCGCGGAGGGCGGCGAGCACCCCGATCGCGGTCGGGCCGCTGGAGGAACCGGTTCCGCCGGCGGATTCGGGCGTGCAGAAGGCGTACGGCGAGGCTTCGCGGAGCACCAGCATGTCGGCCGGGCCGGTGCCCACGTCGGGGCCCGCCTGGTAGCGGCCGCCGAACTCGGCGATCAGGTCGGCGTGGTCGAGCAGGACGGCCCGGCGCTCTTCGGGCGAGAGGACGCGGCCCGGTTCGGGCGCGATGACGCTCTTGCCGCCGCCGAACGCCAGCCCGGCGACGGCGCACTTGGCCGTCATGGCGGCCGACAGGCGGAGGACGTCCCCGATGGCGTCTTCGAGCGTGGCGTAGGGCTTGAAGCGGCAGCCGCCGACGGCGGGGCCGAGCGCGGTCGAGTGGATCGCGACCATCGTGGTGATGCCGGAGCGACGGCCTCGGCGGGCTACGAGCTGCTCATGTGCGGTCATGAGCGCCGAAGTTAGAGTGAAGGTCGGCCGTCGGAACCGGTGGCCGAACGAAATTCGGTGACGCCCAGGAGGGCCCGGTGCTGGACGAACTTGATTCGGCGATCGTGCGGCTTCTGCAGGAAGACGCCCGGCAGACCAACCGCGACATCGCCCGGAAGGTGGGCATCGCGCCCTCGACGTGCCTCGAACGCATCCGGCTGCTGCGCGAGCGCGGCGTCATCCGCGGCTACCACGCCGACGTCGACCTGGCGAGCCTCAACCGCGGCGTCCGGGCGCTCGTGACGGCGCAGGTGCGGCCGCTGAGCCGGGCCGTGATCGATTCTTTCCAGCGGTCGATCGCCGAACTGCCGGAAGTGCTGTCGGTGTACGTCACGGCCGGAAACGACGATTTCCTGATCGAAGTGACCACGTCGGACATCGACGCGCTGCACGCATTCCTGACCGACCGGCTGGCGTTGCGCCGGGAGATCGTCGGGTTCCGGACGTCGATCGTTTTCCGGCACCTGCGCAAGACGACGCTTGAACCCCTCCCGTAGGGGTATCCCGGTTGCAGTGCGACACGCCACCCCTACGTGAACCCCTGAAATACCCGGGTTCGCACGCTGAAAGGCGGAAACTGTCGGTGGCGGGGCGTCTAATGAGCACGACGGGAAGGAGGCGCCGCCATGATCACCGCATTGAACCATCGTGAGCGGGCCACACTGAGAGCAGTGGCCGGTGGCCACGCCGAGATCAGCTGCAGTTGCGAGCCCGACCTGTTCATCGACGGCCTGAGCTGCTGCGACCAGTCCACCGTGCACCGGCTCGCGCGGCTCGGCCTGATCGCACCCGCGCACCCCGGCAAGTGCGGCGAGCGCGTGCCGGCGCTGCTCACCGAGGCCGGTTCGCGGGCGCTGGGCGAGGTCTTCGCCACCGCCGCGTAAAGACGTTGCCACACACTGGGGTCACTGCCAGCATCACCCGATGCACGTATTCCTCGAAACCGAGCGGCTGATCCTCCGCCGGTTCACCGAGAACGACGCCGACGCGCTCTTCGCGCTCTACGACGACCCGGCCGTGATGAAGTACCTCAATGGGGGACAGCCGGCGGACCGCACCGAGATCGTCACCCTCGACCTCCCCGCGTTCCTCGGTTACTACGAGCGTTTCCCCGGTTACGGGTTCTGGGCGGCGATCGAAAAGAGCACCGGCGACTTCCTGGGGTGGTTCCATTTCCGCCCGCGCCCGCACGACCCGCCGGACGAGCCCGAGCTCGGCTACCGGCTGCACCGGAAGGCGTGGGGCAAGGGCTACGGCACCGAAGGCTCGGCGGCACTGCTCGCGAAGGGCTTCACCGAACTGGGGGTCCGCCGGGTGAGTGCCTTCACCATGACCGTGAACAAGGCGTCGCGCCGCGTCATGGAGAAACTGGGGATGCGGTTCATCCGGACCTACTTCGAGGAGTTCCCGGAGCACGAGCGCGCGCCGGGCAGCGAACACGGCGAAGTCGAGTACGGCATCACCCGCGAGGAGTGGCTCGCGGGCACCGCTCCCGGCGCCCGCGAGCCGTCGGATCAGCGGTAGACCTCGAACTCGTAGATCCGGGCCGCGCCGTTGCCGTCGTTGGCCGGGGTGGTCAGGTTGAGCTTCACGTACCGCGCCGATCGGGTGGTGATCGGGTGGTACGTGCGGCTCGCCCGCGAACCGGTCACGGAGGCGACCGTCGTCCAGGTCGAGCCGTCGGTCGACGTCTGGATCGTGAAGGCGCCGGTGTTCCAGCCCGTCGTCTCGCCGCCGAGGCCGGCGTGCTTGACCACGAACGAGGACACGTTCTGCGCCGACCCGAGGTCGACCTGGAGGAACTTCGTCGCCGCCGTGCTGCAGAACTTGCTGTTGTTCGCGAGGCTGCCGTCGACGGCCTTGGCGGGAGTTTCCGCCGAGTTGCAGGTGGCCGAGCCGGTGGCCGTCTTGCCCAGCGCCAGGTTCGTGCCGAGCTCCGGCGCCGCGGCCGGCGGCGTGAAGCCGTCGTTGTACGACGGCGGCACGTCGGAGGGGTTCGTGCCCCACGCGCTCGGCGACGAGCCCATCGCGTAACTCAGCGTCGACGCGCCCGCGATGTCGCCGTAGCGGATCCACGACTTGGTGGTCGAGGTGCCGTTGACGCTCACACTCTGCACGTACTGGGCGCCCTGGCCCGCCCCGCTGCCGGTGATCCGGATCGTCCCGGACGGCCGGGTGATCGACGCCGCCGGGAACAGCGGGCCGTGCAGGGCGAGGACGTCCGCACCCGGCGTCGCCGGGTACATCCCCAGCGCGGCGAAGACGTACCACGCCGAGGTGGCGCCGAGGTCGTCGTTGCCGGGCAGGCCGCCGGGGCCGGTGGTGAACGACTCGTTCATCACCCGCCGCACCGCCGAGCTGGTGCCCTCGGGGTGCGCCGCGTAGTTGTACGCCCACGGCACGCCGTGCTCGGGCTCGTTGCCGATGTAGAAGTACGGCTGGGTGAGGCCGCCGTTGAGCTGGGTGAAGTGGTGGTCCAGCCGCTGGACGGCGGTCTGGCGGCCCCCCATCAGGTTGATCACGCCCTGGTAGTTGTAGGGCACCATCCAGGTGTACTGCGACGGGTTGCCCTCGGTGTAGCCGCTGTTGCTCGGCGGCACCACCGGCCAGGCCCAGGTCCCGTCGCTCCCCCGCGGCTGGACGTAGCCGGAGTCGGTGCCGAACACGTTCTGCCACCACTGGGCGCGCTGCATGTACGTGCTGTACTTCGTCGTGTCGCCGAGCGCCTTGGCGAACTGGGCCACGGCGAAGTCGGACGCCGAGTACTCGAGCGAGTCGGACGGGTCCTCGTAGACGTAGTGCCGGCTGAGGTAGCCGCTTTCCCGGCCGCGGATGGCCTGGCCCTGCGTGGTGCCGCCGCTCGCGCTCTTGTCCATCAGCGTGAGCGCCGCGGCCGTGTCGAAGCCGCGGACCCCGAAGGCGTACATGCTGCCGACGATGATCGGCCCGGGGTCACCGGTCATCACGAAGTGCTCGTTGCTGTTGTGCGACCACTTGGGCAACAGGCCGCCCTGCTGGCCGTCGAGCACCATCGACTTCGCGATGTCGCTGGCTTCGCCGGGCGCGACGAGCCCGATCAGCGCGGCCCACGAGCGGTAGATGTCCCAGCCGGAGTAGTTCTGGTAGACGGTGTGGGACGCGGTGTGCACCGCCTGGTCGAACCCGCGGTACTGGCCGTTCGTGTCGCTGGCGATGTTCGGGTTCTGGAAGACGTGGTACAGCGCCGTGTAGAACTTCTGCAGGTCGGCGGCGGCCCCGCCGGTGACCTGGACGCGGTTCAGGATGTTGTTCCAGCTCGTGTCGGCCGCGCTGCGAATCCCGGTGAAGTCGAATCCGGGGCTCTCGGCGGCCAGGTTCGCCTGCGCGTTGGCCAGGCTGACGAAGGAAATGCCGACCTTCGCCTGCACCGTGGTGTTGCCGGAGGTGTCGAACGTGACGTACCCGCCGGAGTTCGTGCCGCTGGTGCTCGCGCTTCCGGCGCTGACCGTGCCGCCGAGCCAGGTGCCGAACCCGCTGGGCGCGCGGTCGAACTGGATGACGTAGAAGATCTGGTAGGTCTTCGACGAGCCGCAGAACCCGCCGCCGGTCACCGAACCGGTGAGCTGGCTGCCGCTGATGCTGATGCTTCCGTTGCGGCTGCCGGTGGCGCTGCGGCCGGTGTTGACCAGCAGCCGCGCGGACGTCGTGTTCGGGTACGTCAGCTTCATGAAGCCGGACCGCTGGGTGGCCGACAGCTCGACGGTGGTGTTGTAGTTGTCGAGCGTGTTCTTGTAGTAGCCGGGCGCGGCCGACTCGTTCGCCTTGGTGTAGCGGCCCGCGTACCCGGTCCAGCCGGTGCCCGGCGAGGTGCCGATCGCGCCGGTGATCGGCAGCAGGCCGAGGTCCTCGTTGTTGGCGCAGCCGGCGCCGTTGAAGTGGGTGAGGCTGAACTCCTCGATGCTCGTGTCGCTGTAGCGGTACCCGGACGGCGACGCGGTCGGGGTGTCCGGGCTGAACTGCACCATGCCGAACGGCACGACCGCGCCGGGGTACGTGCTGCCGCCGGCGCCGCCGGGCACCGGGTTGGGCGAGTTGCTGTTGTCAGTGCCGATGAAGGGATTCACGTACTGGGTGAGGGCGAGCGTCGCGGCACCGGCGGCCGGGACGGCGAGCCCCGCCCCCAGCAGCGCCGCGGCGAGCACGGCCGCCCGCACCCGGCCGGCCAATGGTCTGGACATGACCCTTCCTCTCCTTGTCGCACGCATTTCCGCCGGGCGACAACGTTGTCGGGCAAGCAGAACGGGTGGTGACAACGTTGTCAGCTCGGCTCGCGCCGCACCGGCAACGTCCAGGGGATCGAAGTGGTACCGGAACTCGGTGGCACGACATGGTGCCACGGAAGGGTCTGCTCCCGGAAGCGCCGAAAGTTCCTTGCGCGCCAAGCGGTTTCGGGACCGGACCACTCAGGCCCGGTGGACCACCCAGTGGTCGCCGAGCGCAGTCGTCGCCGCCGCTTCGCCGTTCGTCAGGTCGGCGAGCCAGCCGGCGAACACCTCTTCCTCGCCCGGCGCCAAGCCGACCTCGAAGCGGGCCAGCTCGTCGAAGCGAGTTGTGTGGAGCACGTACGGCGACGCGCGCAAGTCGTTCTCCAGCCGGCCCGCGCGGTCGTAGGCCACCGACACCTCGACCAGGCTGAGACGCCGGTGTTCTAGTACACCAACAACTTCCAGAGCGTCCGAAACGGACTGACCGTACGCCCGGATCAAACCGCCCGCCCCCAGCAGGACTCCGCCGAAGTACCGCGTCACCACCGCGACCGTGTCCGTCAGTTCCCGGCGGCGCAGCACTTCCAGTATCGGCGTGCCCGCGGTGCCGGCCGGCTCACCGTCGTCACTGGACCGCTGCGTGCGCCCGTCCGGGCCGAGAACGAAGGCGTGGCAGTGGTGCCGCGCCCCCGGATCCGCACGACGGCGGGCGGCGATGAAGTCGCGTGCGGCCTCTTCCGAGGTCACCGGAGCCAGCGCGCAGAGGAACCGCGAACGCTTGATCTCGAGCTTGTGGACCCCTTCGCGAGCCACGGAGAGATAACGATCAGTCATCGGAGGAGTCCGCCATGCACCCAGCCTGCCACCCCCGCCGGGCACCACGACAGCCGCCCCAGACCACTTCGGACGGACATTTCCGCAGGTCAGCGCGGCCCCTGCCCGCGCTGCGGGAGAGCTGGCCCGACATATGGGACTACCCCCGGCGCCGTCAACGCAAGCGTGGCATTTCCCACCCGGACGCAACGACGTATGTCGATAACAGCGAATTCACACTATCGTCATAAGACCCGGCGAACCCGGGAGTAACACCGCGCGCTCCGGAGGGCCCCCACCACAGTGGCCGTTCGGCGCGCGCTCGCAGCACCCGACATGTTCGGCTGCCCAGTGTCGTGCGGCCTCCCAGATGATCCGCTTCCGGTTTCCGGGCGCCGCCGCCCGGCCGGTCCCACGCGGCCATCTTGCACTCGATGACAAACGTTCTCGACTGACCATCGCGGTCCCGGACCACTTCGTTAACCGGTTCAGCCTGAACCACTCGATGGAGTGAGTACCGGTCGCGCCAACGCCTTGGGAGGCGGCCAGCCGTGACCCACCGTGCCAGTTCCCTGCCCCCGTCCGGGGAGCAGCTCAGCAACGCCGAGGCCGCGGGCCTCTACCGGAGCGACTACGAACACGACGCCTGCGGTGTCGCCTTCGTCGCCGACCTGACCGGGCGACGCGATCATGCGATCGTCGCCAAGGCCCTGGTCGCGTTGCGCAACCTGGAACACCGCGGGGCTCGTGGCGCCGAACCGGACACCGGCGACGGCGCGGGCCTGCTGATCCAGGTCCCGGACGAGTTCTACCGCGAGGTCGTGGACTTCGAGCTCCCCGAGCCGGGCACCTACGCCGTCGGCACGGCTTTCCTGCCGCGGGACGAAAAGCGCCGCGGCCGGGCCATGACGACCATCGAGCGGATCGCCGCCGAGGAGGACATGCGCGTCCTCGGCTGGCGCGAGCTGCCGGTGCACACCGAACACTGCGGGCCGACCGCGGCCGAGACCATGCCGCACTTCACGCAGCTGTTCCTCGCCGCGCGCCGCCCGAAGCCGGAGCATTCGGACCCGCTGCACATCGAGCGCAGCGCCTTCTGCGTCCGCAAGCGCGCGGAGCACGAGCTCGTCGAGGACGACGTCTACTTCCCGTCGCTGTCCTCGCGCACGATCGTCTACAAAGGAATGCTCACCGAGCCGCAGGTCGAGCGCTTCTTCGCCGACCTCACCGACGAGCGCGTCACCAGTGCCATCGGCCTGGTGCACTCCCGCTTCTCCACCAACACCTTCCCGTCGTGGCCGCTGGCCCACCCGTACCGCTACGTGGCGCACAACGGCGAGATCAACACGCTGCGCGGCAACCGGAACTGGATGGACGCCCGCGAGGCGCTGCTGGAGACCGACCTGATCCCGGGCGACCTCAAGCGCGTCTACCCGGTGATCACCCGCGGCGCCAGCGACTCGGCGAGCTTCGACGAGGTACTGGAGCTGCTCCACCTCGGCGGCCGCTCGCTGCCCCACGCCGTCCTGATGATGATCCCGGAGGCCTGGGAGAACCACCAGGAGATGGACCCCGCGCGGCGCGCGTTCTACGAGTTCCACTCGACGCTGATGGAGCCGTGGGACGGCCCGGCGCTGGTCGCCTTCACCGACGGCAGCCAGATCGGCGCGGTGCTCGACCGCAACGGCCTGCGTCCCGGCCGCTACTGGGTGACCGACGACGGCCTCGTCGTGCTGGCCTCCGAGGTCGGCGTGCTCGACATCGACCCGGCGACGATCGTCCGGAAGGGACGGCTCGAACCCGGCCGGATGTTCCTCGTCGACACCGCCCGAGGCCGGATCATCGAGGACGAAGAGGTCAAGACCGAACTGGCCACCGCCCACCCGTACGACGAGTGGGTCGACGCCGGGCTGGTGCACCTGGACGACTTGCCGGAGCGTGACCGCGAGGTCCCGCTGCACGCCGCGCTCGTGCGCCGCCAGCAGGCGTTCGGCTACACCGAGGAGGAGCTCGAGGCCATCCTCGAGCCGATGGCCCGCACCGGCGCGGAGCCGATCGGCTCGATGGGCAACGACTCGCCGATCGCGACGCTGTCGAGCCGGCCGCGGCTGCTGTTCGACTACTTCATCCAGCTGTTCGCCCAGGTCACGAACCCGCCGCTGGACGCCATCCGCGAGGAGCTCGTCACCGCGCTCGGCGCCCAGATCGGCGCCGAGCCGAACCTCCTGGACGGCAACGCGGCCAGCTGCCGCCGGATCGTGCTGCCGTTCCCGGTGCTCGACAACGACCAGCTCGCCAAGCTGGTGCACGTCAACGACGACGGCGACCTGCCGGAGTTCCAGGCGGTCACCGTGCTCGGCCGGTACAACGTGCACGGCGGCGGCGACGCGCTGATCAAGCGGCTGGACGAGATCCGCGCCGAAGTTTCGGAGGCGATCGAGGACGGCGCCCGGCTGATCGTGCTGTCCGACCGCGGTGTCGACGAAAACCACGCGCCGATCCCCTCGCTGCTGCTGACCGGCGCGGTGCACCACCACCTCGTCCGCGAGAAGACGCGCACGCAGGTCGGCCTCATCGTCGAGGCGGGCGACGCGCGCGAGGTGCACCACATCGCGTTGCTGATCGGCTACGGCGTCGCGGCGGTGAACCCGTACCTGGCGATGGCGACGGTCGAGGAGATGGCCCACCGCGGCCTGATCCCCGGCGTGACGCCGAAGCAGGCGACGCAGAACCTGATCAAGGCGCTCGGCAAGGGCGTCCGCAAGACGATGTCCAAGATGGGCGTTTCGACCGTCGCGTCCTACACCGGCGCGCAGATCTTCGAAGCGATCGGGCTCGGCGAAGAGGTCATCGAGAACTGCTTCACCGGCACGACGTCCCGCCTCGGCGGCGTCGGCTTCGAGACGCTGGCCGACGAGGTCGCGAAGCGGCACAAGTACGCGTTCCCGGCCGACGGCGTCCGGGCCGCCCACCGCGAGCTGGAGACCGGCGCGGACTACCAGTGGCGGCGCGAAGGCGAGCCGCACCTGTTCAACCCGCAGACGGTGTTCAAGCTCCAGCACTCCACGCGGTCGGGCAAGTACGAGATCTTCAAGGAGTACACGAAGGCCGTCGACGACCAGGCCGAGAAGCTGCTGACGCTGCGCGGGCTGTTCGACTTCAAGTACGGCCAGCGGCCGCCGGTGCCGATCGAAGAGGTCGAACCGGTCTCGTCGATCGTCAAGCGGTTCGCCACCGGCGCGATCTCCTACGGCTCGATCTCCATGGAGATGCACCAGACCCTGGCCATCGCGATGAACCGCCTCGGCGGGAAGTCGAACACCGGTGAGGGTGGCGAAGACCCCGAGCGGCTCTACGACCCGGAGCGGCGCTCTGCGGTCAAGCAGGTCGCTTCGGGGCGCTTCGGCGTCACGAGCGAGTACCTCGTCAACGCCGACGACATCCAGATCAAGATGGCGCAGGGCGCGAAGCCCGGCGAGGGCGGGCAGCTGCCCGGCGCGAAGGTGTACCCGTGGATCGCGAAGACGCGGTTCTCGACGCCGGGCGTCGGCCTCATTTCGCCGCCGCCGCACCACGACATCTACTCGATCGAGGACCTGGCCCAGCTGATCCACGACCTCAAGAACGCCAACCCGAACGCGCGCATCCACGTGAAGCTCGTGTCCGAGGTCGGTGTCGGCACGGTCGCCGCGGGCGTGTCCAAGGCCCACGCGGATGTCGTGCTCATCTCGGGTCACGACGGCGGGACCGGCGCGTCGCCGCTGTCGTCGATCAAGCACGCGGGTGGTCCGTGGGAACTGGGCCTGGCCGAGACGCAGCAGACGCTGCTGGCCAACCGGCTGCGCGACCGGATCGTCGTGCAGACCGACGGCCAGCTCAAGACCGGCCGGGACGTCATCGTCGCCGCCCTGCTCGGCGCCGAGGAGTTCGGTTTCGCGACCGCGCCGCTGGTGGTCTCGGGCTGCATCATGATGCGCGTCTGCCACCTCGACACGTGCCCGGTGGGCGTCGCGACGCAGAACCCGAAGCTGCGCGAGAAGTTCAGCGGCAAGGCCGAATACGTCGTCAACTTCTTCGAGTTCATCGCCCAGGAGGTGCGCGAGTACCTGGCGGAGCTGGGCTTCCGGTCGATCGCCGAGGCCGTCGGGCACGCCGAGTTCCTCGACAAGCGCAAGGCGATCGAGCACTGGAAGGCGTCCGGGCTCGACCTGTCGCCGATCTTCCACGTGCCGGACATGGCCCCGGCCGGCCTGCGGCTGCAGCAGACGCAGCAGGACCACGGCCTGGAGAAGGCACTGGACAACACGCTGATCCAGCTGGCCGAAGGCGCGTTGAACTCCGGTGACAAGGTGCGGCTGGAGCTGCCGGTCCGCAACGTCAACCGGACCGTCGGCACCATGCTCGGCTCCGAGCTGACCAGGCGGTGGGGTGGCGAAGGCCTGCCCGACGACACCATCGACGTCACCTTCACCGGGACCGCGGGCCAGTCGTTCGGCGCGTTCGTGCCCAAGGGCATCACGCTGCGGCTCTACGGCGACGGCAACGACTACGTCGGCAAGGGCCTCTCCGGCGGCCGGCTGATCGTGCGCCCGCCGAAGGAGGCACGGATTCCCGCCGAGGACCACATCATCGCCGGCAACGTCATCGCCTACGGCGCCACCAGCGGTGAGATCTTCATCCGCGGCAAGGTCGGCGAGCGGTTCTGCGTGCGCAACTCGGGCGCGCTGGCCGTCGTCGAAGGCGTCGGCGACCACGGCGGCGAGTACATGACCGGCGGCCGGATGGTCGTGCTCGGCCCGATCGGGCGCAACTTCGCGGCCGGCATGTCCGGCGGCATCGCCTACGTGCTGGACCTGCCCGCGCACCGCGTCAACCCGGAGATGGTCGACATCGACCCGCTCGACTCCGAAGACGCGGACTTCCTACGCGAGACGCTCGAAAAGCACTACGACGAAACGGAATCCGCCGTCGCGCGGGAACTGCTGGCCGACTGGGACGCGGGCGTCGACCGCTTCGGGAAGGTCATGCCGAAGGACTACAAGCGCGTGCTCGCCGCCCAGGTCCAGGCCGAGCGCGACGGGCGCGACGTGAACGAGGCGATCATGGAGGCCGCACATGGCTGACCCCAAGGGCTTTCTGACCACCACCCGCGAAGAGCCGAAGCGGCGTCCGGTCGACCTGCGGCTGATGGACTGGCGCGAGGTCTACGAAGACTTCGCCACCACGAAGCTGCAGAAGCAGGCCGGCCGGTGCATGGACTGCGGCATCCCGTTCTGCCACCAGGGCTGCCCGCTCGGGAACCTCATCCCCGAGTGGAACACGCTGACCTGGCGCGAGGACTGGCAGCAGGCGATCGAACGGCTGCACGCGACCAACAACTTCCCGGAGTTCACCGGGACGCTGTGTCCCGCGCCCTGCGAGACGGCGTGCGTGCTCGGGATCAACGACGATCCCGTGACGATCAAGCGGGTCGAGATCTCGATCATCGACCGGGCCTTCGACGAAGGCTGGGTGACGCCGCAGCCGCCGGTCGCTCTCACGGGCAAGAAGGTCGCGGTCGTCGGGTCCGGCCCGTCGGGTCTCGCCGCGGCGCAGCAGCTCACGCGCGCGGGCCACAGCGTCGTGGTCCTCGAGCGGGCCGACAAGATCGGCGGGCTGCTGCGCTACGGCATCCCCGAGTTCAAGATGGAGAAGTCCCGCCTCGACCGGCGGCTCGACCAGATGCGGGCCGAGGGCACGGAGTTCCGGACGTCGGTGAACGTCGGCGTCGACCTGCCCGTTTCGGAGCTGTCGGCCTACGACGCCGTGGTGCTGGCCGGTGGCGCGACCGACTGGCGCGACCTGCCGATCCCCGGCCGGGACCTGGCCGGCATCCACCAGGCGATGGAGTTCCTGCCACCGGCCAACCGGGTCGCTTCCGGTGAGCTCGACGTCTCCCCCTTCGACGCCAAGGGCCTCGACGTCGTGGTCATCGGCGGCGGCGACACGGGCGCGGACTGCGTCGGCACGTCGCACCGCCAGGGCGCGCGGTCGGTGACGCAGCTGGAGATCATGCCCAAGCCGCCCGAGGCGCGCTCGGACGCCCACCCGTGGCCGACGTACCCGATGATCTACCGGGTGTCCTCGGCGCACGAAGAGGGCGGCGAGCGGCTCTACGCGGTGAACACGCAGGAGTTCCTGGGTGACGCCGACGGCCGGGTCCGGGCGCTGAAGCTGGTCGAGGTCCGGAACGAGGGCGGCAAGTTCGTCCCCGTCCCCGGTTCGGAGCGCGAGCTGCCCGCGCAGCTCGTCCTGCTGGCCATGGGCTTCCTCGGGCCGCAGAAGCAGGGGCTGCTCGAGGAGCTGGGCGTCGAGCTGGACGCGCGCGGCAACGTCGCCCGCGACAAGGCGTTCAAGACGAGCCTCGACAACGTGTTCGTGGCCGGTGACATGGGCCGCGGCCAGTCCCTGATCGTCTGGGCGATCGCGGAGGGCCGCAGCGCCGCGGCCGGCGTCGACGCCTACCTCACCGGCCGCGACGTGCTGCCCCGCCCGATCGCGCCGACGGACCGGCCGATCGCGTAAGACCCGGCGCCGGCGGCGGTGCCAACGTCGCCACCTCCGCCGGCGCTGTCCCACTTCTCAGCCGTAGTAACCCTTTTCGAGGTCCTCCAGCAGCCCGGGCCCGGTGGGCCGCCAGCCGAGTGACTCCTGCGTCAGCGTGCTGGAGGCCGGCTGGTCGAGGGCCAGCAGGCCGCCGAGGAAGCCGAGTTCTTCGGCCGTCACGGACTTGACCGGCAGGCCGAGGCGGCGGCCGGCCACCTCGGCGACGTCGCGGATCCGCACGCCTTCGTCGCCGACCGCGTGCAGCACGGCTCCCGCCGGGGCCTGCTCCAGCGCCAGCCGGAACAGGTGGGCGGCGTCGGAGACGTGCACCGCGGGCCAGCGCTGCGTCCCGTCGCCGACGTAGGCGGCAATGCCCTTCTCGCGCCCGAGGGCGACCAGCCTCGCGATGAGCCCGTGGACGTCGCCTTCGCCGTGGACCGAGCGCGGCAGCCGGACGAGCGACGGGCGCACGCCCCGCTCGGCGGTCTTCAGCACGGCCCTGGCGTTGTCACCCCGGCCGGCGACCGGGCCCGCGAAGACGGAGTCGTCCCGTTCGGTCGCCGGGCGCCCGGGCACCATCGGCGTCCCCGAGGCGGCGACGAACGGCTTGCCTGCCGAGACGGCGGTCATGGCCTCGACGGCCGCCGCGTCGGTTTCGATCGCGGCGTCGAACTGGCCGAAGTCGTGCCCGAAGGCGAGGTGGACGACACCGTCGGCGCTCTCCGCGCCTTTTTCGAGGATCCCGAGGTCGGTGAGGTCGCCGCGGAGGACGTCGGCGCCCATCGCGGCGACCGTTCCGGCCGACCCGTCCGACCTCGCCAGCCCGACGACCTGGTGACCGGCCTCGAGCAGTTCGGGCACGAGGGCCCGCCCGATCCAGCCGGACGCGCCGGTGACGAACACACGCATGAGCTTCTCCGTTCGTGATGACACCTGGTGTCATCACCATAGCACCGTGATGACACCAGGTGTCATCGCCTAGGCTGGGGGCATGAGCCGCTGGGAGCCGAACACGCGTGAGCGCCTGCTCGACGCCGCGCTCGACCTGTTCGGCGAGCGCGGGTACGACAGCGTGACGGTCGCCGAGATCGCGGAGCGGGCCGGGCTGACGAAGCGCACCTTCTTCCGGCACTTCAGCGACAAGCGCGAAGTGCTCTTCGCGGGCCAGGAGATCCTGAGCCGGCTCTTCGCCGAAGGGATCGCGAACGCCCCCGCGTCGGCCACCCCGATCGAGGCGGTCGCGGCCGCCCTCCTGGCCGCGACGACCGCCATGGGCCCGCAACGCCGGGAGCGGGCGCGTCAGGTCCGCGCGGTGGTCGCCGGCCACACCGACCTGCGCGAGCGCGAGCTGCTGAAGCTGGCGACGCTGCGGGCGGCGATGGCGGACGCGCTGCGTGCCCGCGGCGTCCCGGCCCCGACGGCGTCGCTGGCCGCCGAGATCGGCGGGCTCGCCTTCTCCGCGGGCTTCGCCCGCTGGGTCGCGCCGGAGGCCGACCGGCCGTTCGCCGAACTGGTGCGCGAGGCACTGGACGAACTGATGGCGGCGACCGCCACCCTCGGCTGATCCGCCGTTTCTTTCCGGCGAGAAACTATTTCGCGCTCAACTTAATCTTTCGTGTGAAACGAACAATCGGGTGGCACGACCCGCCCCCGCTGTTGCACTCTGTATTCAGGGGACCCGGTCGGCCGAGGGGGGATTCCGGTCGGCCGGGTGCCCGCCGAGAGGCGGGCTTTTTTCACGGGAGGGGACCCGAATGACTGTCGATCTGTCCACCACGCTGTCCTGGACCACGGCGACCGGCGACGCCGCGACGATGCTCGGCGAGCTGCAGCCGAACATCCTCAAGCCGCACGTCCGCGATCACCTGTCCGCCCTGTTCCTCGCCTTCGGCGACGCGGCGGAGGCGCGCGCCTTCCTCGTCTCGGTCACCGGGAAGATGAAGTCCGCCAAGGCACATCTCGACGAGGTGAGCGCGTTCAAGGCCGACTCGGGCGGCGGCACGCCGTACGTCGGCGTCGGGCTCACCGCAGCCGGCTACCGCGCGCTCGGCGTCGACGAGAACATGCCGCAGGACGAGGCGTTCCTGCGCGGGATGGCGGCACCGCAGACCCGGCGGCGGCTGAACGACCCGCCGCGGTCGACGTTCGATCCGGGCTACCGCAGCGAAATCCACGCCGTCGTGCTGGTGGGGGACGCCACCGACAAGGCGATGGCCGCGCGGCGCAACGAAATCCTGGGCCTGCTGCCGGATTCGGCCACCGTGCTCGCGGAGGAAACCGGCCTCGGCCGGGTCAACGCGCGCGGCGAAGGAATCGAGCACTTCGGGTACGTCGACGGCCGCAGCCAGCCGCTGTTCCTCACCGAAGACGTCGACGCGGAGAAGAACAACACCGACGGGATCAACGTCTGGAATCCGGCGTCACCGCTGGCGCAGGTGCTGGTTCCCGACACCGCGGCCCCGGATCCCGGCGTGCATTTCGGCAGCTATTTCGTTTTCCGCAAACTGGAGCAGAACGTCCGGCGGTTCAAGCAGGCCGAAGCGGACCTGGCCGACACGCTCGGCCTCAGCGGCGAAGACCGCGAGCGGGCCGGCGGGATGATCATCGGCCGCTTCGAGGACGGCACGCCACTGACCACCCAGCGGGAAGACGGCGCGGAAAGCCCGGTGTCGAACAACTTCACCTACGACAGCGACCGCGCCGCGCTTAAGTGCCCCTTCCAGGCCCACATCCGCAAAACGAACCCGCGCGGCTCGGGCGGCGCCGAAGACCCGGCGGACGAGCGGCGGCATCTGATGGCCCGCCGGGGCGTCACCTACGGCGAGCGCCCGGACGACCCGAACGCCGACCTCCCGCCGTCGGCGCGCCCGAGCGGCGGCGTCGGGCTGCTGTTCATGGCGTTCAACTCGGTGCTGGGCAACCAGTTCGAGTTCACCCAGGCGGTCTGGGCGGACAACCCGGGCTTCCCGATCGTCGACGGCGTCACCCCGGGCCTGGACCCGGTGATCGGCCAGGGCGAGCGCGGCTCGTCGGAGTACACGGTGGAGTGGGGCGGCTCGACGCAGAAGACGGCCGGCCCGGTCCCGCAATCGGTCACCCTGCGCGGCGGGGAGTACTTCTTCATGCCGTCACTGGCCTTCCTGCGCGCGCTCTGACCTGGGCGGGGGGGGGGCGCCGCGGGGGGGCCCCCCCGGGGCGGCGGCGCGGGGGGGGGGGGGGCGACCCCCCCCCCCCCCCCCCCCCCGCCACACCCAC
>NZ_JBEXMD010000071.1:0-33617 GCF_040610315.1 Amycolatopsis sp. NPDC004169 | reverse complement strand
GGGTTGAAGCACCAGGTGGAGACCCGGGAGGAGTACCTCGGCCGGCTGGCCACCGCCATCGGCCTCCTCGTGCGCTGAGCTTCCGCGCAAACGCCGGGCCGGGACCCTCCGCCGCCGCACACCCGAATCCCCGTTAGCCGAAGATGTCTTCTGGGAGGCATTGTCATGCCCGTGAACCGGAGAAACGCGCTGCGCGGCGGTGCCCTGGCGGCCGCTTCGACCGTGCTCCTGACCCGCCCGTCCTTCGCGGCGAGCCCCGCCGCCGTGCCCGCGGTGCAAGCGAGCCCGGTGCCCGCCGCGACCGCGTCGATCGTTGCCGCCTACCGGCAGCTGCAGACCGGGATCAACCGGCCGTCGCCGGAACGCGCCGCCGCGCTGGCCAACCTCGGGCGGGTTGCCAAGGCCTACAACGCCAGCCTGTCCGTGGCCGGCGGTGGTGCTCCACTGTGGACGGACCTGCCGCTCGGTCCCGGCAGCGACTACACGACCTCGATGTACGCGCGGCTGCGGGCGATCGCCGTCGACTGGGGCACGCCGGGCGGCTCCCTCTCCGGTGACCCGGTGGTGCTCGACCGCATCAAGTCGGCGCTGGAGCTCATCTACGCCAGCCAGTACAACGAGAACGTCGGCGAGATCGGCAACTGGTACACCTACGAAATCGGCATCCCGTACTACCTGCTGCACACGCTGTCGGTGGTCGCCGACCAGCTGACCGCCGAGCAACTGGCCCGCTACCTCAAGCCGGTCAAGCGGTTCGTCGGGAACCCCAACCTGCGCGCGAACAACGCGTCGGTCGTCGAAACCGGCGCCAACCGCGCGGACAAGGCGCTCATCTCGATCGTTTCGGGCGCGATGCTCGGCGACGCGGCGTGGATCAAAACCGGCATCGACGCGCTCACCGACGTCGCGGGCGGGGGCGCGGCGAGCGTCGTCGCGAAGCTGGACCGCGCGGCCGGCGACGGCTTCCACGTCGACGGCTCGTTCATCCAGCACGACACCATCCCGTACCCCGGCCACTACGGCATCGTGCTGCTGACCGCGCTCGCCGGCGCCATCCACGTCACGCAGGGCACCGAGTACGCGCTCCCACAGGCGTTGAAGGACAAGATCTACGCGCTCGTCGCGGACAGCTTCGCGCCCTTCGTCTACGCCGGCGCGCTGATGGAGCCGGTGCGCGGGCGGATGCTGTCGCGGCAGGGGGAGACCGGGCACGACATCGGCCACCAGCTCACCGTGGCGACGCTGGTGCTGGCCCGGACGGCGTCGGGCAAGACGAAGACCGACCTGAACGCCCTGGCCGCGAAGTGGATCAAGGAAGGCGAGTTCGCGCCGTTCCTGAAGATCCCGGACCCCGAGCGGTTCGCGCCCGGCCCGGACCTGGTGGCGACGCCGGGCATCGAGTTCGCGCAGGACATGCTGGCGTCGGGAGCGCGCCCGGCGCGGGTCGAGGCGACCCACCGCGGCTTCGGCCAGCAGGACCGGCTGGTCCACGTCACCGAAGGGTGGTCGGCGTCGCTGGGCGTCAGCTCGACGCGGATTTCCCGCTACGAAGCCATCAACGGCCAGAACCTCAAGGGCTACCACGTCGGCGACGGCGTGCTCTACACGTTCCTGCCGAACGCCAAGGGCCACTACACCGACGCCTACTGGCCGACGGTCGACCCGCTGCTGCTGCCCGGCACGACCGAGCACGACGGCCCGGTCGACCCCAAGTTCGGCGGGGTACCGACCGGCCCGAACGCGCACACCGGCGGTGTCCGCTGGGACGCACGGCACGGCACGAGCGCGTTCGACTTCAAGAACTGGGACGGCTCGCTGGTCGCGAAGAAGTCGTGGTTCTTCACCCCGGACGGGATCGTCTGCCTCGGCGCCGGGATCACCGGCACGTCGGGCTACGCGGTGCGCACGACGATCGAGAACCGCAACCTCGGCGAGGGCGGCCGCGGCACCCTGCTGGCCGACGGCCGGCGCGTGGCCACCGACCTCGGGAAACCCACCACACTGCGGCGGCCGCGCTGGGCGCACCTGGAGAACGTCGGCGGGTACGTGCTGCTCGACGACGCTTCGGTGACGGCGCTGCGCGAAGACCGCACGGGTGCCTGGCGCGACATCGACACCGGCGCCAACACGAAGGGCACCACGACACCGAACACCCGCCGGTACCAGAAGCTGGTCCTCGAACACGGCGTCAAGCCGACGGACGCGAAGTACGCGTACGCAGTGCTGCCGGGTGCATCGTGGATCGACACGCTCACGGCGTCCTGGGCGTGGCGCGTGCTGGCGAACACCCCTGTGGTGCAGGCGATCCGCGTGCCGGGCGGCACCGTGCTGGCGAACTTCTTCGCGGCCGGCTCGGTCGGCGACCTCGCGGTGTCGGGCCCGGCGTCGGTGGCGCTCGGGCGGTGCGGCGCGCGGACGCAGCTCGCGGTGTCGGATCCGACGCAGCTGCAGGACAGCGTGACGGTGACCGTGCGCGGCCGGGCCGTGGAGGTGCCGCTGAAGGGCACCTTCGGCGCGACGAAGGTCGTCCTGGTGTAACCGGACCTCCCCGCCGGGCCGGTGCCCCGACCCGGTCCGGCGGGGTCCCCACCTCGGTTACGCTGCCGGACATGACTGTCGCCGAGCACGTGGACGTCCTGATCGTGGGCGCCGGCCTGTCCGGCATCGGCGCGGCCTGCCGGCTGCAGGAGCGGCTGCCGGGCAAGACGTACGCGGTGCTGGAAGCGCGTGACACGATCGGCGGTACCTGGGACCTGTTCCGGTACCCGGGCATCCGGTCCGATTCGGACATGTTCACCCTCGGTTATCCGTTTCGCCCGTGGAAGGACCCGAAAGCGATCGCGGACGGGCCGTCGATCCTGAGCTACATCCGGTCGACGGCTTCGGCTTTCGGGGTGACCGGCCACATCCGCTTCGGGCATCGGGTGACGACGGCGTCGTGGTCGTCCGCGGAGGCCCGGTGGACGGTCTCGACCGCGCACGGGGCGACGTTCACCTGCCGGTTCCTGTACCTGTGCAGTGGTTACTACTCGTACGAGTCCGGGCACGTCGTCGACTTCCCGGGCCGCGCGGAGTTCGCCGGGGAAATCGTGCACCCGCAGCACTGGCCGGATGCGCTGGACTACGCGGGCAAGCGGGTCGTGGTCGTCGGCAGCGGCGCGACGGCGGTGACGCTGGTCCCGGCGCTCGCTTCGGCCGCTTCGCACGTGACGATGCTGCAGCGCTCGCCGTCGTACATCGTGGCGCGGCCCGGCCGCGACGCGCTGGCCGACCGGATCCGCGCGTTGCTGCCGGAGAAGCTCGCGCACCGGGTGGTGCGCGGCAAGAACGTGGTCATGGGCACGCTGTTCTTCCAGCTGATGCGGCGGCTGCCCGGCCGGGCGGCTTCGGCGTTGCGCAAGCGGGTGGCCGAGCAGTTGCCGGCGTCGATCCCGGTGGACCCGCACTTCGTGCCGTCGTACGACCCGTGGGACCAGCGGCTGTGCCTGGTGCCGGACGCAGACCTGTTCCGGGCGTTGCGGTCGGGCAAAGCGGACATCGTGACCGACCGGATCGCCCGGTTCACGACGTCCGGCGTCGCGCTGGCATCGGGCCGTTCACTGCCGGCGGACGTGATCGTGACGGCGACCGGCCTGCGGCTGGTGGCCTTCGGCGGGATCGCGCTGACGGTCGACGGGCGGGCGATCGAGCCGGGGGAGCAGCGGACGTACAAGGGCACGATGTTCGGCGGGGTGCCGAACCTGGCGTGGTGCGTGGGGTACACGAACAGCTCGTGGACGCTGCGGGCGGACCTGGCGTCGCAGTACGTGTGCCGCCTGCTGGCGTACCTGGACCGGCACGGGTTCGCGTTCTGCGTGCCGGACGCGGCCTCGGCGACGGGCGCGGGCCGGCCGCGGCCGATCGTGGACCTGCAGTCGGGGTACATCAAGAGGGCTGCGTCGAACCTGCCGAAGCAGGGCGGCCGACGGCCGTGGATGATGCGGCAGAACTACCTGCTCGACCTGGCGGACATGCGGTTCGCCCGCGTCGACGACGGCGTGCTGCAGTTCGGCCGCGCCGCTCGCTGAGTTCGGTCTGCCCGCTCAGCTCTCGCGTTGGCGCAGCAGCCGCCGGACGGCGTTCCGGTCGCCCTCGATGGTGATCCGGCCGTCGTCGACGGCCTCGTCGAGCCCGGCGGGGTGCTCGAGCAGGGCGTTCAGCGTCCAGGGGGAGGTCCGGATCGTGGCGTCCGGGGCGCCGGGTTCGCCCGGCTCGACGGTCAGGCGGCCCGGCTCGGTCCGCACCGTCCACACGCGACTGTCCAGTTCCACGCGGTAGCAGGCGGTGTCGCGCGGGCGGGCGGATCCGCGGAGGAACAGCAGCACGGAGGTGACACCGAGCTCGGCGGACTCGGGGCGTGGGACGCGGGTGCCCCACGCGCCCAGCGCCAGCACGATCGGTTCCAGCTCGCGGCCCCACGCGGTCAGTGCGTAGACCGTCGCCGCGGCCGGGGGCGGCAGCTTCCGCCGCGCGACGACGCCGCGGCCCTCCAGTTCGCGCAGCCGGTCGGTGACCAGATTCGCGCTGGCCCCCGGCAACGCGCGGCGGACGTCGGTGAAGCGCTGCGGGCCGAGCAGCAGTTCCCGCACCACGAGCAGGGCCCACCGTTCCCCGACGACGTCCAGGGCGCGGGCGATCGTGCAGGCGTCTCCGTAGCTGCGGCTGGTCGGCATGGTCTTAATGTACAAGTGCGTGGTTGTTTTTAACAACTACATCGGCGTACGGTGAGCCGCACCCGGACATCGACGGAAAGGAACGGTCATGAGCCGACCGGTCGTGCACTTCGAGATCATCGGCACCGACCCGGCGCGGCTGCGCGGGTACTACGCCGAGCTGTTCGGCTGGGAGTTCGACACGTCGGCCCCGGTGTCGGACGAGGTGTCGGCGCCGGGCGCCTACGGCTTCGTGGAGACCGACGGCATCCCGGGCGGCGTGGGAGGCGGCGCGGCGTATGAGAGCCACGTGGTGTTCTACGTGGGCGTCCCGGGCGTGGCGGCGGCACTGGCGGACGCGGAACGCCTCGGCGGAACCCGCCGGATGGGCCCGGCCCGCGCTCCGGGTCGGGACCTGGTGGTCGCCCACTTCACCGACCCGGAAGGCAACCTCATCGGCCTCGCCGGCCCGGCCTGACCGGTCGGCCCGGCCTGACCAGCCGGTCGGCCGGGTGCTTTGACGGGCATCATCCGTGATCAGGAGGGCATCACCCGTGATGCCCGGCCAGTCACGCGCGATGCCTCTTGGCGCACGCGAGCGGGCCCCGGAACCGTGGGGTTCCGGGGCCCGGTGATGTCGCGGGGTCAGCCTTGGCGGGCCTTGGAACGGGGGTTGGCCTTGTTGATGACCAGGATCTTCGTGCCGCGGCGGATGACCTGGGCGCCCGGCTGGCGGGCGAGCGAGCGGATCGAACTGCGGACCTTCATGGCGAGCCGTCCTTCCTGCGGGAGCGAGAGCTGGCGTCCCACACCCCCTTCAACCGCCTGCCCGTCGGTTTCATTCCGCAACTCAGCTGCTCTCGCGGGCCACCCAGCTCTGCAGGTCGTCGCCGCGGATGGCCGCCGCCATCAGGTCCGGGAACTGGTCCGGGGTGCACGCGAAGGCCGGGATGCCCAGCTCGGCCAGTGCCGCCGCGTTCTCGTGGTCGTACGACGGCGCGCCGGAGTCCGACAGCGCCAGCAGCGTCACCACCTGGACCCCCGCGCCGGCCAGCTCCGCCATCCGGTGCAGCAGCTCCTCCTCGTCGCCGCCCTCGTAGAGGTCGCTGATCAGCACCAGCAGCGTCCGCTCCGGGCGCTCGACCAGGCCCTGGCAGTACGCGATCGCCCGGTTGATGTCCGTTCCACCGCCCAGCTGGGTGCCGAACAGGACGTCGACCGGGTCGGCCAGGTGCTCGGTGAGGTCCGCGACCTCCGTGTCGAACGCGACGAACGACGTCTTCAACGCCCGCATCGACGCCAGCACCGCCCCGAACAGCCCCGAGTACACCACCGACTCCGCCATCGACCCCGACTGGTCGACGGCCAGGATCACGTCCCGCTGCACCGCCTGCTGCCGCCTGCCGAAGCCGATCAGCTTCTCCGGGACGATCGTGCGCAGGTCGGGGGAGTAGTGCTTGAGGTTCGCGTGGATCGTGCGCGCCCAGTCGACGTCGCCGGGACGCGGCCGGTGCGTGCGCGACGCCTTGTCCAGCGCGCCCCGGATCGCCGCCCGCGTGCGCTCGGCGAGCCGCTCCTCCAGCTCGGTGACGACCTTGCGGACCACCTCGCGCGCGGTCTCCTTGGTCTCCTCCGGCAGCACGCCGTTCAGCGACAGCAGCGTGCCCACCAGGTGCACGTCCGGCTCGACCGCCGACAGCAGCTCCTTCTCCAGCAGCATCCGGGTGAGCCCGAGCCGGTCGACGGCGTCCCGCTGCATCACCTGCACGACCGTGCTGGGGAAGTAGCGCCGGATGTCACCCAGCCAGCGCGCCACCCGCGGCGCCGACGCACCCAGGTTCGCGCTGCGCGGTCCGCCCGTGGCCTCCTCGTCGGGCCTGTCGTAGAGGGCGGCCAGCACCGCGTCCACCCCACTGTCCTCATCGGACAGCTGGGCGTCCTCCAGTCCCGACCCCGGCCCGGCTCCGTCGCCGCCCAGCACCAGCCGCCAGCGCCGCAGCCGGTCGGTGTCCGCCGTGCTCATGCCCCCACCCCCAGCAACGTCGCCAGGACCGGCAGCACCCGCTCGGCCCGGTCCTCGTCCAGTTCGTCGGCGACGGCCACCACCCGCGCGGTGCCGGTGAGCCCGGCCGCGCGCTGCCCGATCGCCCGTTTCTCCGGCCCGCTGAAGGCGCCGAAAGTGCGCCGCAGCAACGGAAGCACCTCGGTGAACACGTCCGGCGGGATCGCCGCCAGCCACGCGTCGATCACCCGCAGCAGGCCTTCGTCGTGCACCAGCAGCAGGGCCCCGCCGTCGAAGAAACCCTCGACGTACGCCGCGCCCGCCGACGGCACCACGCCCGGCGTGAGGGCGCGACCGAGCCGCAGCTCGATGTCGAGCGCGTCGAACAGCCCGGCGTCGTGCAGGATGCGGGTGAGCCGTCCGGCCAGCAGCGGGGGCAGCGACGGCCGCTCCGCCAGCCGGGCCAGCGCCGCCAGCCAGCGTTCCTTCGGCTCGTCGCCCAGCAGGGACGTCGCGTCGTGCACGCCGTCGACCAGCTTGGCCAGCCGGGCCGCGGCGTCGTCGTCGATGCCGTGGGCCGCCGGCGGCAGGCCGGCGCAGATCCGGTCCAGCATCCGGTCGGCCACCGCCCGCAGCGCGCCGGTGTCGGTGCCGCGGACGTTGCCGTACCGGGTGGCCCTGGCCAGCGCGGGCAGCGCCGACATCAGCCGGGCGACGTCCGCGTCCGCCGCCGCCCGGGCGTCGAGCGCCGCGAGCGCTTCGGGCAGCGCCTCCGGGAGATCGGCGAGCAGGCAGTTCTCGACGGCCGTGGTCACCTCGTCCAGCGGCGGCGTGCCTTCGACGGTGCCGCGGACCGCCGCGGTGGCCGCCGACGCCACGGTGGTGCCGTACACCGCGGCCGCGACCAGGTCGACCTCGAACGACGGCTCCCAGCACAGCGCCCACGTCTCGCGGAACGTGCCCTTGTTCCGCCGGGCCGACGCCTCCCGGCTGCCCCACTCGATGCCGAGGATCCGCAGCCGGTGCAGCAGCTTCGACCGGTCGAGCCCGCCCGGCGTCCGCAGGTCGAGGTCGAGTTCCTTGACGACCGGGTCCTTCTTGAGCCGCAGGCGTTTCGCGGTCGCGGTCAGGTCCGCGGCCAGCGGCGGCTGCGGGACGCGCTCGGGCACCTCGCCCAGCCGTTCGCCGACCACCAGCCGCCGGGTGACCAGCTCGACCTGCACTTCGTCGCCGCCGCACAGCACGGACCGGGTGGCTTCGGTGACCTCGGCCAGCCCGGCCGACGACCGGCCCCGCAGCGTGGCGAGGGTTTCCGCGAGCCGGACCGCCTCGATGACGTGCGCGGTCGAGACCGGCAGGTCCTCCTCCCGCAGGACCGCCGCGACACCGGCCAGCCAGCGCGCGGTGACGTCGTCGGCCGTCGTGAACAGGTGGTGGTACCAGCCCGGCGACCGGACGCCCGCGCCGTACCCGCTCGCCGTGGCCAGGCGCCCGTGCGTCCACGGCACCCACGTGCACGCGACCTTCCGCTTCGGCAGTCCTTTGAGGACGGCCGCGTCGTGGGACGCCGGCGGCAGCGGGTCCGCCAGTGCGGGCACGTGCCAGGCACCGCAGACGACGGCGATGTTCTCGAAACCGTCCTTGCGGGTGCGGCGCAGCACCGAGCGCATGTACGCCTCGCGGCGGGCTTCGTTGCCCTGCGGGGGTTTCTCGTCTTCCCGCACCGCGGCCATCGCGTCGGCGATCACCTCGAACGGGTTCTCGTCGTCGCGGCGCGACTCGACGACGTCGTCCCACCAGCGTTCCGGGTCGTCGTAGCCGCCGGCCGAGGCCAGCAGGGCCAGTGGGTCGACCGGCGGGCCGGTGTGCTCGTCCGGGGGCGCGGCGAAGGTGTTCGCGGCCGGCAGGTCGCAGAACCGCACCGGGATCCCGGCCTCGCGGGCGTAGGCGAGCGCCTGCCATTCGGGGCTGAAGACGGCGAACGGCCAGAACGCGGCGCGCGAGACGTCGTCGGTCGCGTACGCCAGCAGGGCGACCGGCGGCTGCATGGCCGGGTCTTCGGTGAGCTCGACCAGTGCGTCGGCTTCGGGTGGCCCCTCGATGAGCACGACGTCCGGTTCGAGCTCGGCGAGCCGCGTCGCCACGGCCCTGGCGGATCCCGGGCCGTGGTGGCGGATGCCGAGCAGGTGGGTCGAGGTCAAGAGATCTCCTGACCGGCCCGGTAGAAGTCGGCCCAGCCGTCGCGTTCGCGGACCACGGTCTCCAGGTACTCGATCCAGATCGCGCGGTCGGCCACCGGGTCCTTGACCACGGCGCCGTGGATGCCCGCCGCGACGTCGTGCGGGCGCAGCACGCCGTCGCCGAAGTGCGCGGCCAGTGCGAGCCCGCCGGTGAGCACGCTGATCGCCTCCGCGGTCGACAGCGTGCCGGACGGCGACTTCACCGCCGTGCGGCCGTCTTCGGTGCGGCCCGAGCGCAGCTCGCGGAACACGGTGACCACGCGGCGGATCTCGGCCAGCTCGGCGGCTTCGGCGGGCAGCTCGAGCGAGGCGCCCAGCTCGGCGACCCGCCTGCTGACGATCTCGACCTCGGCTTCGGCGCTGTCCGGCAGCGGCAGCACGACCGTGTTGAACCGCCGCCGCAGCGCGCTCGACAGCTCGTTGACGCCCTTGTCGCGGTTGTTGGCCGTCGCGATCAGGTTGAAGCCCGGCCGGGCCTGCACCTCGGTGCCCAGCTCCGGGATCGGCAGGGTCTTCTCGGAGAGGATGGTGATCAGCGAGTCCTGGACGTCGGCCGGGATGCGCGTCAGCTCCTCGAGCCGGGCCAGCTTGCCGTCGCGCATCGCGCGCAGCACCGGGCTTTCGACCAGCGCGGCGGCGCTCGGGCCCTCGGCGATGAGGCGGGCGTAGTTCCAGCCGTAGCGGATCGACTCCTCGGACGTGCCCGCGGTGCCCTGGACAAGCAGCGTCGAATCGCCGCTGATGGCGGCCGAGAGGTGTTCCGACACCCACGTCTTCGCCGTGCCGGGCACGCCGAGCAGCAGCAGCGCGCGATCGGTGGCCAGGGTGGCGACGGCGACCTCGATCAGCCGCCGCGGGCCGACGTACTTCGGGGTGATCACGGTGCCGTCGGCCAGGGTGCCGCCGAGCAGGTACTCGACGACGGCCCACGGCGAAAGGTTCCAGTTGGGCGGCTTGGCCCGGTCGTCGGCGGCGGCCAGCGCGGCCAGCTCGGCGGCGTGGTCCTGTTCGGCGTGCGGCCGGAGGACGGTGGGGGCGGTCATGCGAGCTCCTCGTACATTTCGCGGCGGAAGTTCAGCGTTTCGGTGAGCGCCCGGCGCCACGGCCCGGCGTCCATGGACAGGCGGGTGGTGGCCAGCGGGTGGCGCAGGCACCCGGGCGGGACGGCCCGGGCGATGACGACGGCGGCGTGCGAGACCAGGCGGTGGTCGTCCTGGCGGGCGATCCAGTCGAGCAGGGCGGTACCGAGCTCCTTCGTCCACGGCCGGGGCAGCTCGTGCACCAGCCGCGCGAACGATTCGACGGGCAGCCTGCCGATCAGGTGCCCGACGGTGGCGGCCTGGCTCGCCGGGCTCAGCACGCCGAGCAGCGGCGGGGTGGTGCGCCCGCCGGGATCGGCACCGATCAGCGCCTGCGCCCAGGCTTCGTCGCGCTGCCGCAGGGCGGCGGTGGCCCAGGAGTCCCGCAGCACGGCGGCCGGACAGCCCTCGACGGTCATCCGCACGACCTCGGCGGGCGGCCCGAACTCGGCCCAGAAGGAGAGCGGGGCGGCCGCGACGAGGGTGCGCAGCCGGACGGTGCCGTCGCCGCGTTCGCCGTGGGGGAGGGCGACGGTGAGCACCCGGTTCCGGCGGTGGACCAGGGGCCGCAGCCGTTCGGCCATGGTTTCGCCGTACCGCGTGCCGGGCAGCCGGCCGAGCAGTTCGGCGGCCTGTTCCCGGACGGCGGCGGCCCGATCGGTGAGGGCGGCTTCGAGGAAGGCTTCGTCCTGGGGCCGCACGTGCCCGGCGAGCACGCCGAGGAAGTCGGCCCGGACGTCGGCGGGCTCGGTCTTCCAGGAGGCGGCGAGGGCTTCGCGGGCGGCGTCGGGATCTTGGGCGAGCTTGGCGGCGAGCCACCGGCGACGCTGGGCGAGGCTGCCGTACTGCCAGACGTCGGCGTGCTCTTCCGCGGGCGCGGCGAGGAAGGACCAGTCGGGGTTCCGCTGGCCGAGCCAGGCCCCGGTCGGCCCGGCGACGGCAGCCAGCGGAGTCCGCAGGGCGGCCTTCGTCCGGGCGGCCTCGGCGAGCAGCGGCAGGGCTTCGGGCGGGACGCGGTAGCCGGTGCCGGCGACGATGCCGAGCCATTCGAGCAGGAGATCGGGATGGCTGGCGGCGAGAAGCCGGCCGAGCCGATCCCGGGCGAGCGGAGGCACGAAGGGGCGCTCGTCATCGGCGGCGACGGGGAGCGGCCGGACGTCGTGCAGCGGCCGGCGCCCGGCCCGCCGGTAGGAGCTGAGCACGGCCGCGGCGGCGAGCAGTTGTTCGGCGGGATCCTGACGGCCGGCGATGAGGCCCTGGACGGCCGGGGGTTGCGCGGCGGGGTCCAGGGTGCGGCGGCGGGTGCCCAGGAGGGCGGTGCCGACGAGGTCTTCCCAGGCTTTCACGGCTTCACCGCCTTTCGGAGTGGTCGGGGAACGGCTTCGGTCCGGTCGCTGCGGAGGAGTGCCGGGCTCGCTGTCCGGCGACTCATGGTGGCTCCGCTCGGTTCGGGGTGGTTGAGGCGCGGTCGGTGCTGCCCGGCTTCGGGCGGCGGGGTGTGCTGCGGCGCGCCGGGATCGTTGTGCGGTGGTTCGTAGTCGCTGAGGCGGGTTCGGTGGGCGCGGGGGAGCGCGGCGGTGCTGCCGGGCTTCGGGCGGCGGGGCACCGGAATCCCTGCGCGGAGGTTCACAGCCGCACCGCCCGGTTCTCGTGCCAGCACGTCAACGGCCTGAGCCCGGACGAGCTCCACTCGCCCGCCACCGTCAACGGCCTCCCCGCCGACAACGCCAGCAACGACCACGGGAACGCGTACGGCACCAGCGGCAGCGCCGTTCCGTCCTTTTCGGACAGACACCAGCCACCCGCGTGTTCGGCCGGGGTCACCCCCGACAGCAGCACCGGCCAGCGCTCCAGCCACGGGTCCGCCGCCATCGCCTGTGCGTGTGCCGCCAAGGCCTGCGCGATCGAACCGCCCTCGGCCGCCGGGGCCGGGAGGGGGATTCCGCGCTCGGCTACCAATGCCCGCATGGGCGCCGCGCCCGGGTAGTACGCCAGCTCGGCCGTCAAGCGGTGGCCGGGGGGCAACGACGCGTCCAGCGGACGGCCCGGCGGCGCGAACGACAGCACCAGCGCGTCCCGGCCCGAGCCGAGGCCGCGCAACCACGTGCGGCGGGTGAGCAGGCGGTCGTTCTCCTCGTCCGCCGCGCCCGTGATCAGCCAGTCGTCCGCGACGCGCTCGCCGCTTTCCAGCACCCGGGCCGTTTCCACCGAAAACCCGAGGCGGGTGCGGACCGTCTCCGCCAACGCCGGCGGCAGGGATTCCAGCCGCGTTGCCGCGTCGGCGAGCAAGTACAGCTGGGACAGCTCGGCCAGCAGTGCCTCCGGCCAGTCGCGGCGGCCGACGATCCCCGCTGCCCGGCGCAGTCCGCCCGCCAGGCCCGATGCCTGGGCGTCGACCATCCGGGCCGCCACCGTGCGCAGCTCTTCGCCACCGTTGCGCTCGAAGCCCGCGAAACCGGCACCGATCCGGTCGGTGAGCCAGACCTTCAGCTCCGCCACGCCGCCTTCGACGCGCGCCACGCGGTCCGCCGCTCGCCGCGCGGCCGCCTCTTCGTCCTTCGGGCCCGCCGCCTCCGCGCGTTTCTCCGCGCGCCGGGCACGGTCGGCGCGCTCGGCCAGCCACGTGTGCACCCATTCGGGCGGCTCGCCCACGTCCAGCGAGCCCGCCGCCCAGAGCAGCAACAGCCCCAGCGCGTGCTTGCACGGGAACTTCCGGCTGGGACACGAACACCGGAATGCGGGCTCGGCCAGCTCGACGCACGTCTGGTACGGCTTCTTGCCACTGCCCTGGCAGAAACCCCACACGGCGTCTTCGGACGCACCCGCGCCCGACCACCTCGCCGGCGTGGCGAGCGCCCGGCCCGCCTTTTCCGACGCGGGATCCGGCGCCAGCCCGGCCACGCGTTCCGCGGTCCACGGCACCGCCGTCACCACCTGTCCCCCCACTAGTCCGCCCTCGCTTTCCGGTACGTGGTGAAGCATGCCAGCACCCACCGACAATTTCCGAAGGCGACTATTCCAGTGCTAGAGTACTGCCGTGCTGACCGACGCGGAACTGACCGTGCTCGGCCTCGTCGTCGAGCGGCCGAGGCACGGCTACGAGCTGGACGAAGTCGTGTCCGAACGCGGCATGCGCGAGTGGACCGCCCTCGGCTTCAGCTCGATCTACTACGTCCTGGGCAAACTCCGCGACAAGGGCCTGGTCGCCGAAGTCGCGGGTGAACGCGCGCACGCCAAGGCCAAGAAGACGTTCGCCGCCACCGAAGCGGGCCGGGAGGCGTGCGCGGCGGCCGCCGAAGCCGCCATCGCCCAGCTGCGGCCGGTGCACCCGCCGGTGCTCGTCGGCCTGGCCAACAGCCCGGTGATCCCGCCCGACCGGCTCGCGGCCGCGCTGGCCCAGCGCGCCGAAGCCGTCGAAGAACGCCTCGCCGAAGTACGCCGGGCCGCCTGGGCCGACGCGCCGCCGTTCGTCCGCGCGATCTTCGGCTACTCCATCAAGCAGCTCGAAGCGGAAGCCGCCTGGCTGAGAGGAATGGCCTGATGCCGTATGACCTCAAGAAGGACCTGAAGCAGCTGTACGCGCCGAAGAACACCGACTGGGCGCTGGTGGACGTGCCCGAGCAGCGGTTCCTCGCGATCGACGGCCGCGGCAACCCGAACACGGCCGAGAGCTACAAGACGGCCGTCGAAGCGCTCTACGCCTTCGCGTACACGATCAAGATGGCGGCGAAACAGCGTGGTGAGGACTTCGTCGTGGGCCCGCTGGAGGGCCTGTGGTGGGCCGAGGACTACGCGGCCTTCACCGTGCGCGCCAAGGACTCCTGGCAGTGGACGATGCTCATCGCGCAACCGCCGTGGATCGATGAGGAGGCCGTCGAGGAAGCGCGCAAAACCGTGCAGGGCAAGAAGAAGATCGACGCGCCGGTCCGATTCGAGAAGCGGCACGAAGGCCGGTGCGCGCAGGTGCTCCACATCGGCTCGTACGACGACGAGGGACCGATCCTGGCCCGCCTGCACGACGAATACGTGGTGGAGCAAGGGCTGAAGCTCACCGGGCTGCACCATGAGGTCTACCTCGGCGACCCCCGGCGCGTCGAACCCGCGAAGCTGAGAACGGTCCTGCGTCAGCCGGTCGGCTGATCGAGCTCGGCCAGGCCGCGTTCCCAGCGTGCCCGGCGTTGCTCGGGCGTCTGCTCCCACCACGGCTCACCGCGCTCGCCCAGCGCCACCTTGGCCGTCTGGACGCGCGCGCGGTCCTGCACCCGCCGGGCCGCCATGAGGTGCTTCTGCAGGCGGTCGCGGACGTCGGCGGGGATCTCCGGGTCCGTCGCCCGCCAGCGGCGGCCGTGCACGACGATGTACCGGCCGTCCGGGGTGTGCTCGGGCATCAGTATTCGCTGGTCGCGGGCCAGGTGTCGTCGTGAAGGAGGCGCTTGAGGATCTTGCCCGTCGCGTTCCGCGGCAGGTCCGGCACGAAGTAGACGTCCCGCGGCACGGCGAACCGGGCCAGGCGGTGGTGGATGTACTGGCGGATGTCCTCCGCGTGCAGCGACGCGCCCCGCCGCGGGACGACGTACGCCGCCAGGCGCTGGCCCCACTCCGCGTCCGCCACGCCGACCACCGCCGCGTCGTGCACGCCCGGCAGCGCCACCAGCGCCTCCTCCACCGGGCGGGGGAACACGTTCTCGCCGCCGGAGACGATCATCTCGTCGGCCCGGCCGGTGACGAACAGGCGGCCCGCCGCGTCCAGGTAGCCGACGTCACCGCTGGCCATCATGTCCGCCGCGCGGGCCGGGTCGGTCCCGCTCGTGTAGCCCTCGAACAGCATGTCGTTGCCCACGAAGATCTGGCCTTCACCACCCGGGGGCACCGGCTTGCGGTCCTCGTCCAGGATCGCCAGCCGCGTGCCGAGCGGGCAGCGGCCTGCCGTCGTCGGTGCGGCGCGCAGGTCGGCCGGGTCGGCGATGCTCGCCCACGACACCTCGGTCGAGCCGTAGAAGTTGTAGAGGACGTCGCCGAAGGTGTCCATGAACTGCGTGACGAACGGCCCGGACATCGCCGAGCCGCTGCTGGCCACGATCCGCAGCGACGACAGGTCGTAGCGCGCGCGGACCCGCTCCGGCAGGTCCAGGATCCGCTGCAGCATGATCGGCACCGCGAACAGCGCGTCGCACTTCTGCTCGGCGATCGTCCGCAACGTCTCTTCGGCGTCGAACTTGCGGGTCAGCGAAAGCGACGCCCGCAGCGCCATCCCGATCTGCATCGCGGCGAGGCCCCAGGTGTGGAACAGCGGTGCCGCCACCAGCAGCCGGTCGCCGGCGCGCAGCGGGATGCGGTCGAGGATCGCCGCGGCGGTGCCCAGGCCCTTCGGGGTGGGACGGCGGGCGCCCTTCGGCGTCCCGGTGGTGCCGGAGGTGAGCACGATCAGCCGGCCCGGCCGCTCGACCGGCTTCGGGCGGTCGGCGGGCGCGGCCTGGATCAGCTCGTCGACGGTCGGGTAGCCGGCGTCGGCGTCCGGCCAGGTGCTGATCCGGGCGAAGTCGCCGGGCACGTTCGCGATGGTCTGCGCGAACTCGTCGTCGGCCAGCACGGCCGCGGGCCGGTGCTCGGCGAGGACGTCCTTGACCGAGGCCGCGGACAGGCCGGTGTTCAGCAGGATGACGTCGGCGCCGAGCTTGCTGGCGGCGACGAACGACTCGATCATCGCGGCGTGGTTGCGGCACATCAGCGCGATCCGGTCGCGCTCGACGACGCCGAGTTCGCTCAGCGCGTTGGCGAGCCGGTCGCTGCGCTCCTGGACCTGGCGGAAGGTGCGGGCGCTGCGCTCGTCGTGCAGGGCGGGCTCGTCCGGGACGCGGGCCGCCGCGGCCTGGTAGCCGCCCGCGACCGTGGCGCCCCACTGCGCGAGGGAGTTCAGCTGGCGCGCCAGCTTGTCCGGCCGGCCGGCACTGAGCACGCCGGCCCGCAGCAGGATGCTCGTGGTGCGCAGCTTGGTGGCCTTGTTGGTCTCGCCGTCGGTTTCCGGGTCGGCTTGCCCGGCCAGGTGCAGGTCGAGGCGACGGCCGAGGGCGCGGACGTCCTTCTTGATCGACGAGACGAGGTCCAGGTACGCCGGCGGCAGCATCATCCGCACGAACAGCTCGGTCTTCCCGCCGGCCAGCGGTCTCAGCTCGAGGGAAACCCAGGTGCCTTCGTCGGGGATCCCGCACCACACGACGTGCTCGCCCGGCCGGTAGACGACCGCCTGCATCTGCGTTTCGATCATCGGTCCGCGCGCGGGGACGATCCGGACCGCGCCCTTCGGGCCACGCCCGCGCCCGGCCGGCTCCTGGATCTCGCACCAGCTGATCTCCGGCACGAACCGCGAATACCATTCCGGCGATCCGACGATCTGCCACACCACATCGGGAGAGTGCCCCACGACCGCACTCGCCTCGACCACATCGTCACGCATTGTCTGCCCTCACCGAAGTGTCACCGAACGCACGTTCAGGTCACGGAGGCGTCACAGTAGCAGCAAACGGGTGATCAGGGATACTCCGAACGGCCAGATACCGGCCGGTAACGGACACTCCCAGTATGACCCCTGAGCGTCCAATGTAGACCGATTAACGGGGTTCACCGAGCATAGTGCCGATCATGCCCTCCGGCGGGCCCGACCAGGGCGGGTGCGGGATCTGCGAGCACATTGCGGCGCCCGCCGCACCGAGATCGGGCATTTCCGACATGGGTGCCGAGGGGCGGCGACCCGATCGAGGGTCACGTTCCGTAGCGGGCGACCAGTTCCGCGCCGAGCCGCGCGAGCTCGGCCTGCACCGACTCCGGGCCTTCCACTTCCACCAGTGCGCCCCAGCCCGCCAGCTCCTGCGCGATCATCACCGGCGCCGGGGCGGCGACCCGCGCGCGGACGCGGTCGCCGGGCAGCTCGGCGACCAGCTCGCAGTGCCGTCCGAACCGGTCCCGCAGCACCTCGAAGTGCCGGCGGGCGAGCACCACGTCCGCGCTGAGCAGCGAGCGGCGCTTCTCCACCTCTTCCACGACCTCCTGCCACACCCGCGCCAGCTCGAGGTCCGACGGGCGGTCCGCGGGCTCGCCGGTCGGGACGGCCGAGACGATCCGGTCGACGCGGAAGGTGCGGCGGCCCTTCGCCGTGCCCGCGACCAGGTACCAGACCTCGTCCTTGTCGACCAGGCCCCACGGGTCCACCAGCCGCTCCGACCGCTCGCGGCCGGCGTAGGCGAGGCGGACCCGGCGCCGGGCGATGACGGCGTCCTGCAGCAGTGCCACCATCGGCGGCCGTTCCTTCGGCCGCTCGCCCCAGCCGGCCTGGTCGACGACGATCGCGTCCGCGGCCGCCTCGGCGTCCGCCCGGAACGTGCCCGGCAGCGCGCCCATCAGCTTCCGCAGGGCCGACTTGACCTCCGGCGCCCCGGCCGCGGCCGGGCCGGCCAGCAGGAAGAGCGCCTGGGCCTCGGGCGCGCTCAGTCCGGAGAGGTCGGTCCGGGCGCCGCCGACGAGTTGCCAGCCACCGCCGCGGCCGGGCTGGGGGTAGACGGGCACGCCGGCCGCCGAGAGGGCTTCGAGGTCGCGGCGCGCGGTGGCGACGGAGATTTCCAGCTCCGCGGCCAGTTCGGCGGCGGTGACGCGGCCGCGCGTCTGCATCAGCAGGAGGGTGGCCACCAGGCGGTCGGCGCGCATGGGGCTACCCGATCCCGGTCACGGCCGGCGTTCCGCTGGGGTCCACTGTGGACCCCTAGGCCGGGTTCGCCGAACGCGGTGGCAGGTGCGGGACGCGTTCGCCCAGCGCCGGCTTGACGTGGGCCGGTTGGGCGGTCAGCACGCGCAGGAGCGATTCGCAGCCCGCCACGGTGAAATCGGCGACCGGGTAGTGGTCGGCGGTCCGCGGCTGCAGGAACCGGGGGATCTCGTCGGCCGTGTGGCCCGGCAGCACGACCGGGAGGATCTTCCGCGTCCACGCCGGCCGGTCGGTGTGCAGTTTTTCGCGCAGCAGCGCGGCTTCCGACTGGAGGCCGAGGTTGGTGCCCGCCGGGGCGTAGCCGTCGGCGACTTCGCGGTAGCGCGCCGAGGCGATCACGATGACGTGGTCGGCGGCTTCGATGCCGCCGATGGCCCACGTGTACCAGTCCTGCCGGTGGCCCGGATGCCACTGGTCGAGTGTCACGTCGACGCCGTTGCGCACGAGGAACTCGCTGAACGCGAGCACCTGGCCTTTGTGCGCGGGCGAATCGTGGGTGTACGACACGAAGACCCGTGCCGGGCCGGTTCTCGGCATGGTCGGAGACGATAGCAGTTCCGGCCGGGAAAAGTAGTCATTCGGTGCGCACTTTGGCTCGGCATGATGGCTCCACCCGCTGGAGAGGAGCAGGACATGCTGCGAGGGATGGCCACCGTCACCTACTACGCCGAGGACCACGAGGCCGCGAAGGCCTGGTACACCGAGTTCCTGGGGATCGAGCCGTACTTCAACGTGCCGGGCTACTCGGAGTTCCAGGTCGGCGACTACCAGCACGAACTCGGCATCATCGACCGCAGGTACGCCCCCTTCACCCACACCGAGCCGGGCGGTGAGATCGTCCGCTGGCACGTCGACGACCTCGAAGCGACCTTCGCGCGCCTGCTCGAGCTGGGCGCCAAGGAGTACGAGCCGGTCATCGAACGCGGGCCCGGGTTCGTGACGGCCTCCGTCGTCGACCCCTTCGGCAACGTCCTCGGGATCATGACGAACGTGCACTATCTCGCGGTACTGGCGGAACGCTCATGAGCCGATACGCCTCCTTGACGCACTTCTCGCACCGCACGTGCCGCTCGGTCTTGCCCGCCGGATCGGTGCCGTAGAAGGGGAAGCAGCCCGCGCCGCAGCTGCCGAAGTAGATCAGGCCGAGCCGCACCTCGCCGCGGCCGACGTAGTGCGCGAGCCGGCGGCGCGGGTCCGGCCCGCACTCGGGGATCCAGCCGTGGGACGGCAGGCGGGCGGCGGCGATCTCGTCGAGGACGCCCGCGCGGCTGATCAGGTCGGCGCCGAGACAGGTCAGGCGCTCGCCGAGGTCGCGCAGGCCGTCCGCGCGCAGGGGCGGGCCGGTCAGCCAGGCGAGGTCGCCGGGGAGGGTTTCGGCGAGGTCGCGGATGCGGGTCAGGAGTGCGTGGTCCGGGTCCATGACGGCCAGCGAAACCGACGCGGATCCGCGACACCAGCCGACGGGCGGGCGAGCGGAAATGTCGGACCCCGGTGACACAATGCGGTCATGGCGACACCCTTCGCGACACCCCGGGCGAGAGCGCTCGGGTTCGGGCTGCGCACCTGCCGGGAGGCGCGGAACCTCGGCGTGCGGCAGCTGGCCAGGAAGATCGGCGTGCATGCGCAGGAGCTGTCCAACTGGGAGTACGGGAAGCGGATCCCCAAGGTGGAGCAGGTGGCGCTGCTCATGGGGGCGCTGGTGGTGGAGCCCGAGGAGCGGAAACGCTTGCTGGAGCTGGCTCGTGGCGCGACCGAAGAGAGCTGGCTGGAGGCTTCGAAAACCGGGATCTACGTCCTCTACGAGCGCGAGGCGAGTGAGGTGTTCGGGTGGGAGCCGGTGCTGGTTCCCGGGTTGCTGCAGACTCCGGCCTATGCGCGGACCGTGCTGAGCGACCTCGGTGTGGTGGGCGATGAGCTCGAGAAGCTGCTCTTGCTGCGGCAGGTGCGCCGGGACTTGCTCTCCGGGCCGAGGCCGACCTCTTTGCACGTGGTCATCGGCGAGGCGGTGCTGCGGCCGCCCTTCATCGAGCCTTCGGTAATGGTCGAGCAGCTGCAGCTCATGCTGCAGGTTTCCCGGCGGCGGAACATCACCTTGCAGGTGCTCCGCGGCACCGACAGTTACCACCCGGGGTACTGCGGCCCGCTGACGATCCTCGACTTCCCGCAGCTGCCGCCGATCGTCTTTCTCGAGCAATATCGGGTAGGCGGCTACCTCTACGCTGAGGATCAGGTGGCCGACTACCGGTCGGTCGCGAAGTCCCTGGCGGCACTTGCGCTGAGCGAGCCGGACAGCTGCGCGCTGATCAGGGAGGTGATCGCCGAACTCGGAGGCTCGGATGAGTGAGTGGCGGACTTCCCGCTATTCGGAAAAGATCAACTGCGTCGAAGTGGCGCTCGGACCTGCGGCAAAAATCCGCGACACCAAGGACCGCTCCGGCGGCACCCTCGAAATCTCCACCCGATCGTGGGACGCCCTCCTCTCCGCACTGTGTAGCCCGGCCACACTGGATCTTCCCGAGGTGTAGCTCGCGCACACATGGCTGGCGACGGGCGTCACGCTTACCGTTCCCGTCCATGACCAGCGATCTGGACGGGCGCACCGCCCTCGTGACCGGCGGGGCGGGCGGTATCGGCCTCGCCTGCGTCCGCGCCCTCGCCGCGGCCGGGGCCAAGGTGCACGTCGTCGACATCGACGAGGAGCGGACCGAGGCCGCCGCCGCCGAGGTCGGCGGCTGGGCGCACGTCGCCGACCTCACCGACCCCGCGTCGATCGGCGCCCTGCCCGCCGAGGTCGACGTGCTGGTCAACAACGCCGGCATCCAGCACGTCGCCCCCCTGGAAGACTTCCCGCCGGAGGTCTTCACGCGCATCCAGGCCCTGATGGTCACCGCTCCCTTCCTGCTGATCCGGCACACCCTCCCCGCCATGTACGCCCGGGGGTGGGGGCGGATCGTCAACATGTCGAGCGTCCACGGGCTGCGCGCCTCCGCCTTCAAAGCCGCTTACGTCGCCGCCAAGCACGGGCTCGAAGGCCTCTCGAAGGTCGCCGCGCTCGAAGGGGCCGAACACGGCGTCACCAGCAACTGCGTGAACCCCGGGTACGTGCGCACCCCGCTGGTCGACGGGCAGATCGACGCCCAGGCCGCCGAGCACGACATCCCGCGTGAGGACGTCGTCGCCGAGGTGCTCCTCAAGCGGGCCGCGATCAAGAAGCTCATCGAACCCGAAGACGTCGCTTCCCTGGTGGTGTGGCTGTGCTCGCCGCACGCCGGTCACATCACCGGTGCCTCAGTTCCCCTCGACGGCGGCTGGACCGCCGCGTAACCACCCGCCAAACCCCACAAGGAAGTGGAGCCCGCAGTGAGCCAACCCCACCGGTCGGCGATCGCCAAGATCGTCGGCGCGAGCCTGATCGGCACCACCATCGAGTGGTACGACTTCTTCCTCTACACCTCGGCCGCCGCCCTCGTCTTCAACAAGCTGTTCTTCCCGACGGCGGACCCGCTCACCGGCACGCTGCTGGCGTTCCTGACCTACGCCGTCGGGTTCCTCGCCCGCCCGATCGGCGGCCTGGTCTTCGGCCACTTCGGCGACCGGCTCGGCCGGAAGAAACTGCTGGTCGTCAGCCTCGTGCTGATGGGTGGCTCGACCTGCCTGATGGGCGTCCTGCCGACGTACGCGACCGCGGGCGTCGCGGCTCCGCTGCTGCTCACGCTGCTGCGGCTGGTCCAGGGGTTCGCGCTCGGCGGGGAGTGGGGCGGGGCCGTCCTGATCGTCTCCGAACACGGTGACGACCGGCGCCGCGGCTTCTGGGCGAGCTGGCCGCAGTGCGGCGCGCCCGGCGGCAACCTGCTGGCCACCGCCGTCCTGGCGATCCTCTCGGCCACGCAGTCCGACGCGACCTTCCTGTCCTGGGGCTGGCGCGTTCCGTTCCTGCTCTCGGGCGTGCTGCTGCTGATCGGGCTGTGGATCCGGCTGGCCGTCGCCGAGTCGCCGGTGTTCCTCGCCGCGCAGCGCCAGGCCGAGGCGCGGGCCGAAAAGCACGTCCCGGTCGTCGACGTCTTCCGCAAGAGCTGGCGGCAGGTGCTCATCACGATCGGCGCGCGGATGGCCGAGAACGTCTCGTACTACGTGATCACCGCGTTCATCCTGGTGTACGTCACGACCGGGCTGCACCTGCCCAAGGGCGTCGGCCTGACCGCGGTGCTGATCGGCTCGGCCGTGCACTTCGTGACGATCCCGCTGTGGGGTGCGCTGTCCGACCGCGTCGGACGGCGGCCGGTCTACCTGTTCGGCGCGATCGGGATGGCCCTGTGGGGCTTCGCGTTCTTCGCGCTGCTGGACACGAAATCGTCGGCGGTGATCGTGCTGGCCGCGACTGTCGGGCTGGTGCTGCACGGCGCGATGTACGGCCCGCAGGCCGCGTTCTTCGCCGAGCAGTTCCCGACCCGGGTGCGCTACACCGGCCTGTCCGTCGGCGGGCAGCTGTCGTCGATCGCCGCCGGGGCCGTCGCGCCGCTGATCGCCGTCGCGTTGTTCTCGGCGTGGCACAGCACCGTTCCGGTGTCGCTGTACGTCGCGGCGATGTGCGTCATCACCGTGATCGCGCTGCTCGCGGCCCGCGAAACCCGCGGTGAGTCGCTGCACGACGACGTTCCGGCGGAACCGGCGGCCGTTTCGCCCTAGCATGACGGCCGTGACCGCACCCTCGGACGCGCTGCGCCGGCTGCTCGACCTGCTCGCCTCCGGGGCGAGCACCGAGCAGCTGGCGCACGTCGTCGTGGCCGCCAGGGCCGAGGGCGCCCTCGACGCCGCCGACCTGGCCGCATTGGCCAGCGCGGGCGAGCTGGCCCTGCGGATCCGCGAGACCCTGGCCGAGCACCGGCGGCGCGAAGCCCAGCTCACCGCCCTGTTCGAGACCGCGAGCGAGCTCGCCGCGCTGTCCGACCCGGACACCGTGCTGCGCTCGATCGTCCGGCGGGCGCGGGCGCTGCTCGGCGTCGACGTCTCCTACCTGAGCCTCAACCACGAAGCCGAGAACAAGACCTACGTCCGGGTCAGCGACGGGTCGGTGTCGGCGGAGTTCCAGCAGATCGTGCTGGGCATGGGCGAGGGGCTCGGCGGGCTGGTCGCGCAGACCGCGCGGCCGTACGCGACTTCGGACTACTTCAACGACGACCGGTTCAAGCACACGCGGCACATCGACTCCGGCGTCGCGGACGAGGGGCTGACCGCGATCCTCGGCGTGCCACTGGCCATCGGGCCGAAGGTGCTCGGCGTGCTGTTCGCGTCCGACCGGTCGACCCGGGAGTTCTCCGCCGACGAGGTCGCGCTGCTCTCTTCGCTCGCCGACCACGCGGCGATCGCGCTGGACAACGCGAACCTGCTCGACCAGACCCGCCGCGCGGTCGCGGAGCTCAACGAGGCCAACGCGACGATGGAACGCGCCGAGGACGCGCACGACCGGCTGACCGACCTCGTGCTGCGCGGGGGCGACCTGCCCGACGTGGCCGCCGCGGTCGCCGACGTGCTGCACGGGAACCTCACGGTCTACGACGCCGACGGGACGCTCCTGGCCAGCTCGGCGGCCCCGGTGGCGCTCGACCCGGACGCGCTCGCCGCGGCCCGCAGCACCGGGCGTGCGGTGTCCACAAAGGACAACTGGGTGTGCGCGGTGCAGGCGGGCCCGGAACTGCTCGGCAGCCTGGTGCTGGCCGGCCGGCCCGGCCTCGGCAACCCCGACCGGCGGCTGTTCGAGCGCGCCGGCGTCGTGACGGCGCTGCTGCTGATGCTGCGGCGATCGGTGGTGCGCGCCGAAGACGAGGTCCGCGGCGAGCTGCTGACCGACCTGCTCACCGCACCCGGCCGCAACCCGCGGGCCCTGCTGGCCCGCGGCCGCCGCCTGGGCATCGACCTGTCGGCGCCCCACGCGGTCCTGGTGGCCCACGCGGACGGCGGCTCCCGCCGTCGCGTGGCGAGCGCGGCCGCCCGGCACGCGACGCTGGTCGGGGTGCACGCCGAAGAGGTCGTGTTGCTGGCGCAGGGAGATCCGGACGAGCTGGCCCGCCGGGTGGCGGCCGACCTCGGCTCGGCCACCGGCCGCCCGGTCACGGTGGGCGCGGCGGGCCCGGCGAGCGGCCCGTCGGCGATCGCGGAGGCCCACGCGGAGGCGGCGCGCTGCGTCCGGGCCCTGCTCGCACTGGGCCGCACGGGCGAAGGCGCGGCGATGGCGGGGCTGGGGTTCCTCGGCCAGCTCCTCGGCGACCGGGCGGACCTGGACGCGTTCGTCCGCCAGACGTTGGGACCGGTACTGGACTACGACGAGCGCCGCGGCACGGAACTGGTGGCGACGCTGCGGGCGTACTTCGCGAACGGCTCGCAGCTGGCGCGGACGAAGGACGTGTTGCACGTCCACGTGAACACGGTGGTGCAGCGGCTGGAGCGGGTGGCGTCGCTGCTGGGGGAGGACTGGCAGGCGCCGGACCGGGCCCTGGAAATCCAGCTGGCACTGCGGGTGCACCGGCTCGGCGGAGCGCGCTGACCCCGGTTTTTGTCGGTGGTCTCCGGTAGCGTGGAAAACGGGGGGCGCCCCCGCGGGCGGCCCCGCGGGCGGGCGCAAAGGAACCCGTCCGGCCCTATCGGATCCCCTCGAGGATCGGGCACGGTGGAAGTTGACGAGAAACCGAATCGAGGGGGTTCCGGTGAATCAGTTCAACAGCGTGCTCGAGGCGACGTTCGGCGTCGAGGCGGTCGAGCCGGCCGGACTGCAGGTCGACCAGCTCGACGGCTGGTCGGTGGGAGCGGCTTCGGCGCCCGGCACCTGCTACTGCCGGGGCGAACACCCGGTGAAGGGCTCGGTCTGCCGGGTCGAGCAGCCGGTGATGGCCTCGGTCTGCCGGGTCGAGCAGCCGGTGATGGGCTCGATCTGCCGGGTGGACCGGCCTGCGCGTCCGACGATTTGCCGGGCGGAGCAGCCGGTTCCGGCCGCCGGGTGACCGATCCGGCCCAGCCGCGCGTCGGGTTCAAACGGCACCTGAGCACCGCGGTGGTGCCCGGGGACGCGGTGTACGTGCTGTCCGAAGACGGCGCCGTGGCCCTGACCGGCCCGCACCTGGAGTCCCTGGTCCCGTTGCTGGACGGCACCAGGGACTTCGCCGCGGTGCGGCGCGACTTGCCCGACGGTGTCCCGCCCGAGCAGGCCGCCGGCGTGCTGGCCCGCCTCGCCGACGCGCACGTGATCGGCCTGGCGTCGCCTCCTGAAGCCGGCGCGGACCCGGCCGAACTGGCCTACTGGGACGCCATGGGGACCGACGGTGCGGCAGTGACCGCCGGCCGGGTTGCGCTCCTGGGCGCTGATCCCGGTTCGCCCGCCGCCGATGTGCTGCGCGCGGCCGGGCTCACGGTCGTCGACGGCAGCGCCGAGGCGGATCTCTCCGTCGTGCTGTGCCACGACTACCTGACCGATTACCTGTCCGAAGTGGACGCCGAACACCGCGCGACCGGACGGCCGTGGCTGCCGGCGAAGCCGCTCGGCGCGCGGCCGTGGATCGGCCCCTTCTTCACACCCGGCGAGGGGCCGTGCCGGCACTGCCTGGCCACGCGGCTGTGGGGCAACCGGCCCGCCGAGGCGTACGTGCGGGACGCACTCGGGTTGTCCGGTGCTCTGCCGCGTCCGGCGGTCACGCTCGCCCCGCTCCACACGGCCGCGCTCAACCTCGTGGCCCTCGAAGCGGTCAAGTGGCTGGCCGGGCAGCGGTACCCGGGGCAACGGACACTGTGGACGTTCGACAGCCGCGACCTGGCCGGCGAACGGCACGAAGTCCGCGCCCGCCCGCAGTGCCCGTCCTGCGGCAACCCGGAACTGGTGCGCGAGCGGACGCGTCGTCCCGTGGTCTTCGAGCCGCGCCCCAAGGCCCACACATCCGGCGGCGGGCACCGCGCCCTGCCGCCCGAGCAGGTCCTCGATACCTACCGGCACCTGGTCAGCCCGCTGACCGGCGTCGTCAAGGAACTGCGGCGCGACGAGCGCGGACCGGCCCTGTTCACGTCGTTCCGCTCCGGGCCGAACATCGCACTGGGCCGGCGCGGAGCCGAGCGGCTGCGCACCGCGCTGCGGAGCGAGAACGGCGGCAAGGGCGTCACCCCGATCCAGGCCGAGGTGGGGGCGCTGTGCGAGGCCCTCGAACGGCACAGCGGCCACTACGACGGCGACGAGGACCGGGTCCGGGCCAGTTTCCGCTCGCTGGGCGACAAGGCGGTGCACCCCGACAGCTGCCAGCTCTTCCACACCCGCCAGTACGCCGGCCGGGCGCGTGAAAACGCCCGCCACGGCCCGTTCCAGTTCGTCTGCGACCCCTTCGACGAGGACGCGGAACTGGACTGGACGCCGGTGTGGTCGCTCACCCGCGGCGAACACCGGCTGTTCCCGACCGCGATGCTGTACTTCGGCGTGCCCGCCGAACCGGGGCCGGTGTCCCTGTTCGCCGACTCCAACGGCAACGCCGCGGGCGGCACCCTGGAGGACGCCACCCTGCAGGGGATGCTGGAGGTCGTGGAACGCGACGCCGTCGCGCTGTGGTGGTACAACCGCACCCGGCAACCCGGGGTCGACCTCGACGCCTTCGGCGACCCGTGGATCACCGAGCTGCGCGCGGTGTACGCCGGTCTCGACCGGGAGGTCTGGGTGCTGGACGTCACCTCCGACCTCGGGATGCCCGTGTACGCCGCGCTGTCCCGGCGGACCACCGGACCCACCGAGGCGATCATGATGGGGTTCGGCGCGCACCTCGACCCGGCCGTCGCGCTGAGGCGCGCGCTGACCGAGCTGAACCAGATGATGCCCGCCGTCCTCGGTGGCTGGGACGGGGACGACGACCCGGACGCGGCGCGCTGGCTTCGGGAAGCGACCGTGGCCACGGAGCCGTACCTGTTGCCTGACCCGGCGCGCCCCGCGGCGGGTCCCGGCGACGACCTCTCCGCCCCCGACCTGGTGGCGGACATCCGGCTGGTGCAGGCCCGGCTCGAGGCGGCCGGGCTGGAGGTGTTCGTGCTCGACCAGACGCGGCCCGACATCGGCCTGCCCGTGGTCAAGGTGATCGTCCCCGGCCTGCGTGGCTTCTGGGCGCGGTTCGCACCCGGCCGGCTCTACGACGTGCCGGTGCGGCTCGGCCGCCTGGCCGAGCCGACCGCCTACGAAGACCTCAACCCGATGCCGATCTTCCTCTAGCACTGCCTGTCTTGCGGGGTCCGGGTGGCGGAGCCCCCCGGCGCGGGGCGGATCGGGACCGTACGCCTCGGACAGGCCGGAACTCGCAGCTCACCTCGCTTCTGGCTCAGTCCGTCGATGAGCGGCCGAGCACGAGCCGGGTCCGGTCGCGCAGGGCGTCGAGTTCGGGGGAACCGCCTCGCACCTCGATGATGAGCTCGACGGCGGCCAACAGGTACTCGAGGGCGATGACGTGCTCGTCGAACGGAGCGTCGACCTCGAACTCGTCGAGCAGGACCTGGAAGTCGGCGAGTACCGCCTCGGCGTGATCGGCGGCCCGGTCGGGATCGCCGTTGCGCTGGGTGCAGCGGGCCGACTCGATCATCGCTCGGCCGACGAAGGCGTGGCACTGGCCCAGCAGGCGGGTGACGATGCGTCCCACCAGTCCGAGGCCCTGCTCTTCGAGCTGCGGATCGGGCTGGGCAGCGAACTTCGCGGTGACCTGACGGGCGGCCGCGGCGAGTGCGACACCGTCGACCCATTCCTGGGATCCCTCCGGGGCACAGGGCAGCTGCCCCAAGCGGGCGATGCACGCTTCGGCCGCGACCGATAGGGACGTCGCCGCTTCGATGAGGAGGTGGAAGCGTGTGCGATCCGGCTCCTGGGACGCGACGGCCGAGCGTGCGACCTCGAGCGCCACGGCGACGTCCTCCGTGCCGTGCGTGGGCTCGCCACGGCGCGCTCGCTCCAGGAGCGCCTCCGCGGCCGCCTGCTCTTCCACAGACGGCCCGGATGCATCGTCGTCAACGGGGAGGCCGAGCTCGAGGCGGTAGGACAGCCAGGCCAGCGGGTCCTTGACGGGATCCGGCTCGTTGGCGGGATTGCCGGACGCAGCACGAACAGCTCCGCCCGCGACGCGGTCCATGGCGAGCCGTGCATCATCGAACGGCAGCGCGAACCGTTCGGTCAGGACGGCAAGGACGTCGCGACGGGGCACCCCCTGCGCGGGCGCCGCTCGCAGGTACGAGACAAGGCCTCCCATCGACGTTCCACGGGCCACGCGCACAGTCAGGTCGTCGGTCCACTCCACCGGTCGAGGATGCCTGTCCTGATCTCGGACGACAAGCGAGTTCCGCCCTGACACTGCCCGTCGGCGAGGACCCAGTACCCCGGGGAGGTCTCCCGCAGTGCGTGCACGGTGAACGTGTTCCACAGCCCCATCGCCTGGTTCGAGCCGTTCGCGTACGTCTGGCCGCCGCTCTGGTGGGCGCGGCCCGCCTGCGTGTGGGCGTAGTTGCTGGCGCTCACGCAGGTGCCCGCCGGTGTGCTGGTCGTCGTCGGCACGGTTGTCGGGGTGGTCGTCGGCGTGCCTGATCCGCCGTCCAGCCCGAAGAACACGCCCGTGTAGTAGCTGGAACAGATGCCGGCCAGGAAGTACGCGCCGGTGCTGCCGCACTGCGTCGTTCCGGTGCCCGGGTCGACCGCCGTGCCGTGGCCCATGCCCGCGATCGAATACAGCTGGACCTTGCCGCCGTAGTTCGTCAACGTCGTGCCGCCGGGCAGGGACTGCGTGCTCGTCGGCGTCTGGGAGACGCCGTGCACCGCTGTCCACTGGTCGCGCAACTCCGTGCCGTTGACCGGGTAGACCGTGTAATCACCCGTGCCCTGCCAGATCGCCACGCGGGGCCACGGACCGCCGTGGCCGGGGTTCTGCGCGGTGACCTTCGCCGCCCACTGCGCCGGGGTCAGGCGCTGGTCGTTCTGCTGGCAGCCCGACGCCTGCGTGAGGCTCGTGGCGCACTGCGCCGGAAGGCCGGCGTTGATGCCGCCGCCTGCGAAGACGTCCGGGTACGCGGCGAGCAGGTCGGCCGCCATCCCGCCGCCGGCCGACAACCCCGTGACGAACACGCGTGAGGTGTCCGAGCCGTGGTCGGCGACCGCCTTGTCCACCATGGACCGGATCGACGCCGCTTCGCCGTTGCCGCGCGTGTCGTCGGCGGGATCGAACCAGGTGAAGCACTTCAGCGAGTTGTTCGCCGTGGACGTCTGCGGGAACACGACCTCGAACCGCCAGCGGTCGGCCAGCTCGGGCCAGCCGGAGTGGGCGTAGTAGTCGGCGGCGCTCTGCGTGCAGCCGTGCAGCGCGACGACCACCGGACGGCCCGTCCCGAGCCCGGCCGGGGTGTAGGTGTACATCGCCAGGTTGCCGGGATTGGCGCCGAAGGAGGAGATCTGGACGAGGGACGACGGCGGCGGATCGGCGGCGGCCACCCCGACGGTGGTGAGCACGGCGGCGGTGATCGCGGCGAGGCCGGCGAAAGCGAGCTTGCGCATGGTGAGTTCCTTCTCGTCGTTGAGAGGGTCCCCAGTGACGTTAAGACGGCCGCTCGGCCGGAGACCATGTGGCCGTCCACCACATCGGCTCGCCGATTCATGGTGACCGCCGGGATGGCTCCCCGGCACGGCACCCGCTTGGCTGGGGTGGTCATCGACGACCGGAGGTGAACCGTGCGGGGTTGGCTGGCTTGGGTTCTGGCGGGAGCGCTCACGGCAGCGCTGCCGGCGTCGGCGTCCGCCGCGGGCGAGGACTGCTCGGTCCGGGTGCCCGGTGCCGAGCTGTCCGTGGCCGCCTGCCTGGACGACCTGACCACGACCGGGACGCTCGCGTCCGGGCACACCGTCCAAGCGGACTGGGCCGGGCTGACGTCGGCGGGCCTGCCCACCTTCGGTGCGGTGCCCGGCGTCCAGGTCGACGGGTACTTCCCGGACTCCTCGACGGCGAACACCAACCACGGCTGGAACCACGACGCGCAGTTCGTGCTGCGCCTGCCGGACCGGTGGAACGGCGGCCTGGTCGTCTCCGGCGCGCCCGGCGTCCGGCGCCAGTACGCGAACGACCGCGCCATCGGCGACCAGGCGCTGACCGAGGGCTACGCGTTCGCCGCCACCGACAAGGGCAACACCGGCGCGGAGTTCTTCACCGACGGCGTCCGCCCGGGAGACGCGCTGGCGGAGTGGAATTCCCGTGTCACGCAGCTGACGCTCGCCGCGCGTTCGGCCGCGGCCCGGCACTACGGCCGTCCGGTCGCGAAGACCCTCGCCGCCGGGCTCTCCAACGGCGGGTACCTCGTGCGGTGGCAGCTGGAGAACCGGCCGTGGCTCTACGACGGCGGTGTCGACTGGGAAGGGACGCTGTGGCGGGCCGACGGGCCGAACCTGCTGACGTTCCTGCCGCCGGCGCTGCGCGCGTACCCGGCGTACGCCGCCGGCTCGGAGGCGGCCCACCAGTCCATTTTGGACGCCGGGTTCGCGCCGGGCTCGGAGTTCCTGTGGGACTACCACTACCGCGTCTACTGGGACCTGACCCAGCGGATCTACCGCGAAGAGGTCGACCCGTCGTTCGACGGCGCCGGGCAAGCGGGGGTGCCGTTCTGCGCTTCGGGAACGCCGTCCTGCGACGCGGACTACGCGTATGCGTCCCGGCCGCCTTCGGTGGCGCGGGTGGTCGAGCGGATTTCGCTGACCGGGCGGATCGGCAAGCCGCTGCTGACACTGCACGGCACCCTGGACACGCTGCTGCCGATCACGCGCGACTCCGACGTCTACGACCGGATGATCCGCGATTCGGGCCGCGGCGCGCTGCACCGCTACTACCGGATCGAGGGCGGCAACCACGTCGACGGGCTCGTGGACGCCTACCCGGACCGGCTGCGCCCGCTGGGCCCGTGCTTCCGCACCGCGTTCGACGCCCTCGGCGGGTGGCTGCGCGGGGTGCGTCCCCCGGCCTCGGCGACGATCGCCCGCCCCGCCGGTGCGACGCCGTCGGAGCTGGCGAAGGCGTGCGACCTGGTCAGTCGCCCTTGATCAGGTGGCCGGCCAGCACCGGGCTGAACGTCCCCGCCGGGATGCCCGAGCCGTAGCCGCAGCTGCCGTCGGAGTCGCCGGGGACCTTGATCCACAGCTGCATCTCCGGGCCGCCGCCGAGCTGGGATGTCGCACCCAGCTTGCGCTTCGGCGGGTTGCACCACTCGGAGTCCGTGCCGTGGCCGGCGCCGTTGCGGCTGGTGTCGACCACGAAGGGGGCCGGGTAACCCAGTGCCGAGCCGACGGCCTTGCCGTAGGCCGTCGACTCGGCCGTGGTGGCGAAGTTGGACACGTTGAGCGCGAAGCCGTGGACGGACTGCACGCCCACCTGCTGCAGGCGCGCGGCCATCGTCGCGGCCGGGATCCAGGTGGCGTTGCCGCCGTCCAGGTAGGCCCAGGTGTTCGGTGCCTTCTGCGCGAACTGCGTCGCGGCGAACTTCAGCAGGTCGACGCGCGTCTGGCGGGCGTCACCGGGCAGGCAGTCGAGCTGGGCCAGCGCGTCCGGCTCGATGATCACGACGGCCGGCTTGCCGCCGATGCCGTCGGCGAACGCGGAGATCCAGTCGCGGTAGGCCTGCGGGCTGCCCGCGCCGCCGGTCGACTCGCCGCCGCAGTCGCGGCCGGGGATGTTGTAGGCGACCAGGACGGGCAGCTTGTCGGCGAGGTCGGCGGTGTAGGTGTAAGAGTCGACCGCCGCCCGGATGTCCCCGCTCCAGTTGCCGAACCAGCGGGCGGTGGGCTTGGTCGCGATCGACGTCCGGATCGGACCGGCGAGGCTGTCGCCCGGGTGGTCGCGGACCCACACCGCCGGGTTCGAGTCCGGGTCGACGTAGAAGCCGTTCGTCTTCTCGAGCGGGCTGCCGTCCGCGGCGAGGGCCGGGGCGGCGGGGGCGAGCCCGGTGAGGGCCAGTGCGGCGGCCACGAGCCAGGTCTGGGTGCGCATTTCCGCAGTTTGCCGCCGAGCCGTACACGAATCGTACAAAAAAGCGGTGAACCGGATCGAACCCGCAGCCGTACTACTGAGTGAAGGGCGCGGTCCAGCCGCCGCGAAACCCGCCCTGAGCTGCAGTTTCACCGGCCGGACGGTCGTCCCCGTTCGGCCGCTTGCGGGAGCGTCGGCCGTCATTCATGATGAGTTCGGGGTCCGTGAAAATTCGTTAAACCCGAATATCCAGGTGTCGATCATGCTGCGGAAGAACCGTCCGTCCGGAAGTGAACGTCATGCTCCTACCTGCGCCAGGGGCCGCCTGATGGCCGTCGACCTGCCGGGCCTCGCGATCGTCGCCGGGGTGCTGTTGCCGGCGTTCGCCGCGGCGGCCTGGGCGATCAGCCTGGAACGGCGGCCGCGCCGCGCCCCGGAAGCTCCCGACCCGGAGCCGGACTTCACCGTGGCCGGGATCCAGTCGCGCCTGCGCCGTGAGGTGGCCGCCCGGAAGCTGGCCGACGCCGGCACCGTCGCCCTCCCGACCCTGCCGATCCCGGCCCAGACCCGCCGCGAACCACCCCTGACCCGCCTGCCGAGCCGGGTGGCTGGCATCCTCCCACCCCCGGCCCCGGCGGCGGCCGGGCTCGCGCCGCGGTTCGCGTTCGCGCCGCCGGACACGGACCTGATGCGCCGGATCCTGGACGGCCTGCGCAAGCTGGACTAGGGCGTGTCTGACAAAGGTTCCGGCTGGTTGCTGGGATGCTGCTGGTCGTGTCGCGGTTTCAGTTGCTCTCCGATGCTCAGTGGGCGTTGATCGAGGACTTGCTTCCGGTCCGGACCGGTCAGCGTGGTCGTCCGTTCTCGGATGCGCGGGCGATGGTCGAGGGGATCATCTACCGGTATCGGTGCGGGATCCCCTGGCGGGATGTGCCGGCGGTGTTCGGTCCGTGGCAGACGATCTGGACCTGGCATCGCCGGATGGCCGGTGACGGCATCTGGGACACCGTGCTGCAACGCCTGCTCACCCACGCGGATGCGGCTGGCCTGGTGGACTGGTCGGTGTCGATCGATTCCACGATCGCCCGGGCGCATCAGCACGCCACCAACATCACCCGTCCCACAGGGGGCTGGGTCGAACTACACGGATCTGCTGACCGAGTCGCCTGACCACGCGATCGGCCGTTCCCGCGGCGGCTGGAGCACCAAGGTGCACCACCTCGTCGACGGCAACGGCCGGCCACTGGTGGCCTTGGTCGGTCCTGGCCAGGCCGGGGACGCACCGATGTTCCCGCATCTGATGCGGCATCTGCGCATCCGCCGGGCCGGGCGTGGTCGGGCCCGCACCCGGCCCGATCGGGTTCGCGGCGATAAGGCCTATTCCTCGCGGGCGATCCGCGGGCATCTGCGCGCCCGCGGCATCGTCGCAGTGATCCCCGAGCCCGCTGATCAGGCCGGGCACCGCAAACGCCGCGGTTCCCGCGGCGGCCGCCCACCTGCCTTCGATGCGGTCGACTACCGCGGCCGCAACGTGGTCGAACGACAGTTCAACCTGCTCAAACAATGGCGTGGCTTGGCCACTCGCTACGACAAGTTGGCCATCGTCTACCGATCAGCGGTCGTCCTGCACGCCGCGATCACTTGGACCAAAGCATTGTCAGACACGCCCTAGGGGTGTCCGCAAAGCCGGAGGAGCAGGGTGGCCAGGTCGATCATGCTTCGGTGGGCGAAGGACAAAAGCAACGGCCGCGTCGAGAGCATGCCCTAGACGAGTAATGCGTAAGTCTGGGTGGTGACCGGAGACGGGCGAAGGGTGTTCAAGATCCGTTTGTGACGACAGACCTGAACACCCTTCTCA
>NZ_JBEXMD010000070.1:0-33632 GCF_040610315.1 Amycolatopsis sp. NPDC004169 | reverse complement strand
CCCACTCCCCCACCCCCCCCACTCTCTTTATTCTTTGTCCCCCGCCTTTCACCCCAAAACCCCCCAACACCCCCCCCCGGGGCCGCGCCCCCCCCCCCCCCGCCCCGGTCTCTACACCCGTGTCAGCGACGCGGGCCCTTCTTGCCCTTCTTGGCGGCGTCGCGCTGGGCGGCGCGACGGTCGCGGCGCGTCCCGCCGGCGCCACCGCCCGCGGCTTGCGGCCCGCCCTCCGAGTGGGACTCGACCTCGCCGTCCTCGCCCGGGCCGGACAGCATCATGCCCGACTGCGGGCTACCGCCGCCGAGGCCCTTGCCGCGCAGCGCGGCCGGGACGGACTCGGAGTCGGTCGTCGGCGGCTGCGGCGGCGCCGGCCGCGCGTGACGGCCTTCGGTCGCCTGGCCGTTGCCGGCCGGGACGCCCGCCGGCAGCGCCGCGGCCTCCTCCGCCGGCGGGGCCTCGGCCCGCTCGACCTGCAGGTTGAACAGGAAGCCGACGGCCTCCTCCTTCAGCGAGTCGAGCATCGCGCGGAACATGTCGAAGCCCTCGCGCTGGTACTCGATCAGCGGGTCGCGCTGCGCGAGCGCCCGCATGCCGATGCCCTGCTTGAGGTAGTCCATCTCGTAGAGGTGCTCGCGCCACTTCCGGTCGAGGACCGTCAGCATCACCTGGTGTTCCAGGGTCCGCATGCCCTCCGGGCCGACGAGCGCGTTGATCTCCGCCTCGCGCTGGTCGTAAGCGCGGCGGGCGTCCGCGAGCAGCGCTTCGCGCAGGCCCTCGGCGTCGAGGTCGCCGTCCTCCATCAGCTCGTCCCAGGTCACGCTGACCGGGTAGAGCTGCTTCAACGCCGACCACAGCTTCTCGTGGTCCCAGTCCTCGGCGTAGCCGTTGGCCGTCGCACCGTCCACATAGGCGTTGACGACGTCCTGGAGCATGCCCTCGATCTGGTCGCGCAGGTTCTCGCCGGCCAGGACGCGGTGGCGCTCGGCGTAGATCACCTTGCGCTGCTCGTTCATGACCTCGTCGTACTTGAGGACGTCCTTGCGCTGCTCCATGTTGATCTGCTCGACCTGGGTCTGCGCGCTCTTGATGGCCTTGGAGACCATCTTGTGCTCGATCGGCACGTCGTCGGGCAGCCGCATGGTCGTCATGACGCGCTCGACCATGGTCGCGTTGAAGCGGCGCATGAGCTCGTCACCGAGCGAGAGGTAGAAGCGGGACTCGCCCGGGTCGCCCTGACGGCCGGACCGGCCGCGGAGCTGGTTGTCGATGCGGCGCGATTCGTGCCGCTCGGTACCCAGGACGTACAGGCCGCCCGCCTCGCGGACCTCTTCGGCCTCGGCCTTCGACTCCGCCTTGACCTGCTCGAGGACCTCGGGCCACGCGGCCTCGTACTCCTCGGAGTGCTCGACCGGGTCCAGGCCGCGCTCGCGCAGCACCTGGTCGGCGATCAGGTCGGGGTTGCCGCCGAGCACGATGTCGGTACCGCGGCCGGCCATGTTCGTGGCGACCGTGACCGCGCCCTTCTGGCCCGCGCGCGCGACGATCAGCGCCTCGCGGTCGTGGTGCTTCGCGTTCAGCACCTCGTGCGGGACGCTCAGCTTCACCAGCAGCTTCGACAGGTGCTCGGACTTCTCGACGCTCGTGGTGCCGACGAGGACCGGCTGGCCCTTCTCGTGCCGCTCGGCGATGTCCTCGGCGACCGCCTCGAACTTGGCCTGCTCGGTCTTGTAGATCAGGTCCGGCTGGTCCTGGCGGATCATCGGCCGGTTCGTCGGGATCGGCACCACACCCAGCTTGTAGGTCTGGTGGAACTCCGCGGCCTCGGTCTCGGCCGTACCGGTCATGCCGGACAGCTTCTCGTAGAGGCGGAAGTAGTTCTGCAGCGTGATCGTGGCGAGCGTCTGGTTCTCGGCCTTGATCTCGACCTTTTCCTTGGCCTCGATCGCCTGGTGCATGCCCTCGTTGTAGCGGCGGCCGACCAGGATGCGCCCGGTGAACTCGTCGACGATCATGACTTCGCCGTTGCGGACGATGTAGTCCTTGTCGCGGTGGAAGAGTTCCTTCACCTTGAGCGCGTTGTTCAGGTACCCGACCAGCGGGGTGTTCGCGGCCTCGTAGAGGTTCTCGATGCCGAGCTGGTCCTCGACGAACCGGACGCCCTTCTCCGTGACGGCGACGGTGCGCTTCCGGACGTCGACCTCGTAGTGGTACTTCGAGTTGATCAGGTTCGTCTTCTCGACGCGCTCGCGCGACCCCATCGTGGTGGTGTCGATGCCGTTCATCAGCGGGGCGAGCCGCGCGAACTCGACGTACCAGCGCGACGACTGGTCCGCCGGGCCGGAGATGATCAGCGGCGTCCTGGCCTCGTCGATGAGGATCGAGTCCACCTCGTCGACGATGGCGAAGTTGTGCCCGCGCTGCACGCAGTCGTCGAGGCTCCACGCCATGTTGTCGCGCAGGTAGTCGAAGCCGAACTCGTTGTTCGTGCCGTAGGTGATGTCGGCGTTGTACTGGGAGCGCCGCACGTCCGGCTGCTGCTCCGAGAGGATCACGCCGACCTCGAGGCCAAGGAAGCGGTGGATGCGGCCCATCCACTCCGAGTCGCGCTTGGCCAGGTAGTCGTTCGTCGTGACGACGTGGACGCCCTTGCCGGGGATGGCGTTGAGGTAGGCGGGGAGGACGCAGGTGAGCGTCTTGCCCTCGCCGGTCTTCATCTCGGCGACCTGGCCGAGGTGCAGCGCCGCGCCGCCCATCAGCTGGACGTCGAAGTGGCGCTGGCCCAGCACCCGCTTGGCCGCTTCCCGGACGACCGCGAAGGCCTCCGGCAGCAGGTCGTCGAGGGATTCGCCGTCGCCGTTCCGCTTGCGGAACTCCTCGGTCTTGGCCCGCAGCTCGGCGTCGGTCAGGTCCTTGACGTCGTCTTCGAGGGTGTTGATGTGATCGGCGATGTTGCGCAGCCGCTTCACCATCTTGCCCTCACCCGCGCGGAGCAGGCGGTTCAGCACCATCCGGTCGACCTCACTAGCTGAATATGAGCACGCCCAGGCCGGTCCCGGGCAGGTTCTCCCGCGGTGGCGGCCGTGTTCGGCACCACCTTCCCACCCCCATCGTAGGGAACGGTGGCGCTCGTGTGCACACGCCGTACGTCCTGACATGCGAAAGGCCCGCACGCGAGCACGTGCGGGCCCTCCGTGATGGCCTCCTTCGAGCCCGGCTCAGCCGAGCCGGATCACGCCGTAGTCGAAGCCTTTCCGCCGGTAGACCACGCTGGGCCGGCCCGCGTCGGAGTCGTTGAAGAGGTAGAAGTCGTGGCCGACCAGCTCCATCTCGTAGAGAGCCTGGTCAACCGTCATGGGCTCCGCGGTGTGCTGCTTCTCGCGAACGACGCGGCCGGGCTGGTGACCCAGGTCGTCGTCGGCCCAGCTCTGCTGCTGGGGCAGGCGGATCTCATCGGCACTCGCGAAGCCTTCGGCCTGCGGTTCCGGTGCGTCCAACACCGCGGTACGCGCGGCGGGACTGGCTGCGGCCGGGGATCCACCACCCGGCAGTGCCGAGGTCGCTTCGGCGACCGATTCCGGGCGGCTGCGGCCGTAGTGCACGCGCCTCCGGTCGTGTGTCCTCCGCAGCCGGTTTTCCAGCTTGGTGACTGCGGAATCGAGCGCCGCGTAGAAGTCGGCGGCACACGCTTCGGCGCGTACGGCCGGGCCTCGCCCCTTTCCGGTGATCTCGACGCGCTGGCAGCTCTTGGCCTGGCGCCGGTTGGGTTCGTGGAACAGTTCCACGTCGTACCGGATGACTTTCCTGTCGTAGCGCTCGAGACGGGCCAGCTTTTCGCTGACAAGCGCCCGATAGTGGTCGGGCACCTCCACGTTGCGGCCCTTAACGACGATGTCCATACACGACCTCCCTCGCTGAGATGACTGCGAGCTGTTGTGTTTCAAACACGGCGCCGGTATTGCGGGGACGTGAGCCCGGATCGCGGGCTGAGAAGGAACTCGGAAACGGTGGACGACGTCTCGTTCCGGTGACCGAGCGCGGACTCAGCGCACCTCCGGCGCCAGGGACATGGGCTCGTCACCTCCCTGCCTGCGGGGATTGCTGATTGCGGAGCACGTTAGCTTCCTCACGCCCGTTACAACAGCCCCCGAGCCGGGGGATGTCAGGGGATGAGACTCGGTCACCCCGCGCAGTGATCGCGGAGCAGGCACCACAAAACACCCGCTGGTCGGACGCGGCGCGCTCGTCGTGCCTTCACACGGACGGCGCATCGCTGCCTCCTGGTGGACGCCGAGGGTGACGGCCCGACCGCCCGCAGCCGCCACCCCGGTGGAGTGGTGCGGCAGCCGAGTGAACGTGATCGACACCCTCATGCCCGGACAACGGGCGCCGGTTCGCTCGCGTTCCCGCTTGATGTCACTCGTGTAGGTGATGATCGGTTCACCCGGGTGCGTGTGGTGGGTTTTCGTGCTCCTTTTTCCGGCTTGAGCTGGGGCTGGACAGTTTTCGGGACGGTCCGGTTGATGTTTGTTCCGGGTGAGGTGCGGAACCGGTACCGAGTTTCTTTCGGCTGCGGGGTCGGGCGGAAAGGTCCACAGTGGTTCCCATGGGTCGTTCCTTCGAGCACCGTGGCCGGGTCAGCCGGCTGCCAGGAGGGTCAGGACGGCGGAGACGGTGACCCCGGCCGCGGTCAGGACCCGCGTGCAGGCGGCGGCGGTGGCTCCGGTGGTGATCACGTCGTCGAGGACCACGACGGCGTAGCCCGGAGGCGGGCGGCCGGCTTCGCGAAATTTCAGGCGGCCGGACAGGTTGGCCTTGCGCTGTTCGTGCGTGAGGCCGACTGCGTCGCGGGCTGATCCGGCGAGTTGCAAGGCCGGGGCGACGGCGGTGGGGATGCCGCGCGCGGTGAGGACGGCGGCGGCTGCGTTGGCCAGGCGCTCGACGTGGGGGCCGCCGCGGACTCGCGCCGCTGAGGGACGGCTGGGCGCCGGGACCAGGCAGAGCGCTCGGGTCGGGGGTCGCATTTCGGCGGCTTGCGGTGAGGTGCGGCCGCTCCCGAGGCGCAGCTGTGCGGCAAGGGCGCCGGCCTGCCTGGCTGAAGCTCGCCGTGATGGCACCGGAACTTCCGGCGAATCGCCGACCGGCCGATCCGGAAGCCGCACTGGCCCAGCCGAGACCGGCCCAGGCCGACCTCCCCCAGGCACCCCAACCTCCAGCGGCAACTCCGCCAAGGCCTCCGCCAGCACCCGCCCCAGCGAAGCCGCCAGGTCTCGCCGCCCCCGCTCCTTGTACGCGATCAGCAGCTTCCGGCCCACCCCGCGATACCGCCCGAGCGCGAACACCCGCACCAACCCGGCCGTCGGCCCGCGTACCACCTCCCGGGCCGCGCCCCACACCCCCTCGCACCGAGCACAGCAGGGCTCGCCCCGGGCTCCGCACGCGGCGCAGCGGCTGGGGATCAGCAGATCGATCAGTCTCTTCAGCACACGGCCAGTGTCACGACCGGCACCGACAGTTTCGGCCCCGAAGCCGTCACCCACAGGCGTGAAAAAGATCAGCCCGGGTAGAAGGGATCCGCGTCCTTCATCGTGTGGCTCTGCGGGCGCCAGACCTCACCCAGCACCGAGGCCGTCCACAGCCCGTTCGCGTCCGCCACCACGATCTGGCGGCCCGGCGCCGCCGTCACGCCGTGGACCGTCGGGGTCAGGTTGCTGCTGTTGAACGCGTCCATGCGCTGGCCGTCCACCGTCACCTTGACCACCGGCTGGGACGGCGACTTCGTCACCGCCACCAGGCTGTCCGGCGCGACCCAGTCCACGTCCACGACGTCCTCGAGGTCGTGCGGCTGCAGGTGCCGGGGCTCGCGCAGGGACACCGAGTCGCCGTTGACGACCACCGAGGCCACCCACAGCTGACCCTTGATCACCGCCGCCACGCGGGCGCCGTCGCGGGAGAACCTCAGCTCCGTGATGTCGCCCTGCTGGGTCAGGTCCGTGGCGTTGACGCTCAGCGCCGTCCAGTGGCCGTTCTGGTCGAGCACCATCCGGCCCACCGACAGCCCGTCGACCACCGTCCACAGCTCGCCGGTGCCCGGGCGCCACGTCGGGCGGGACAGGGAACTGCCGCCGAGCGTGGTCAGCGCCAGGTCGCGGCCGAGGTCGCCGATGCGCAGGCGGACTCCGCCGCCGCTGCGCTCGACCACCGCCAGCCGCTTGCCGTCGATCGACTGGGCCGCGCTGACCACGTCGTACCCGCCGTTGCCCGCCGGGCCGCCCACCGGGGCGCCGTCGCCGAGGGACCGGACCCGGCCGTCGACCGTCATCAGGCCCAGCAGCTGCGGGCTGATCGACAGCGACGCGCCGTACGCCGGCAGGTCGTTCTGCCGCCAGTCCGGGTGGTTCGGCACGAGCGGGGCGCCGTCGCCGAGGATGCGGATCCGGGCCGACGTGACGTACTGCAGGGACAGCACGATCTGCGCGGCGATCAGGTTCCGGATGTCGTCGGGCACCCCGGAGAGCCCGGTCAGCGGCACCACCAGGGTCCCGTCGTCGAGGCTCTTGACGTTCGTGTCGATCTCGATGGGATCGCCGAGCAGGTTCTTCACCGCGCCGGCCAGGCTCGTCGACGGCCCGCTCACCAGCAGGTCCATCACCCGGCCCGGCAGCCCCGACTGCGGCTTCGCCACGACGTAGCGCCGGTCGGGGACGAAGGTGGCCGACGACTCCGAGTAGAAGCTCACCGGCACCGGCGTGTAGTTCTCGCTGAAGTCGGACTCGGTCGCGTACAGGTCGGCCGGCGGGTCGACGATCCGCCACTGGTTGTTCGCCTGGCGGCGCACCTTCACCTGCAGCAGCGCCGACGTGTAGTCCGGCACGAACGCGCTGCTCTGGTCCAGCGTGCCGATGTCGATCCCGCGCACGTTGACGACCTGCGTGTTCGGGTCCGGCGGCGGCGCGGTGTCGTAGACCGTGCCGAAGGTGTCCTGGATGACCGTCAGGTTGCGGCTCGGCCGCCAGTTCACCCGGCTCTGCTCGTCCAGGTAGGCCCGCGCGGCGGCGTTGTTCTGCCCCGGCTTGAGCGTCGCCCCGACGAAGGCGCGGACCAGCGACAGCGGGTCGATGCCCGGCGGCGGCTCGGGGACGACGTCACCGGGGCTCTGGCCCTGGCGCTCGCCGGGCACCACCTGCGGCTGCGATTCCAGCGGCACGTTCGCGCAGCCCGCGAGCAACGTCAAGCACAACACCAGCAGCAGGAGCCGTTTCACTGACCGATTCCCTCACGTTCCGCGAAGATCGCCTCCGAAGCCGGCGTGACGTCGATGATCCCGAGCGGCACTTCGGCGGCGAACCGGTCCGGCGGCGGCAGGACCAGCGGCGAGTCGCCCGCGGGCACGTCCTGGCGGCGCGGCAGCAGGAGCCGGAAGCAGGCGCCGTTGCCGGGCTCGCCCCACGCGTCGAGCTCGCCGCCGTGCAGGCGCGCGTCCTCCTGGCTGATGGCCAGGCCCAGCCCGGTGCCGCCGGTGCGCCGGTTGCGCGACGGGTCGGCCCGCCAGAACCGGTTGAACACCAAGTCCGCCTCGCCGGGCCGCAGGCCGACGCCGTGGTCCCGGACCGTGATGGCGACTGCGGTCTCGTTGGCCCCGACCGTCAGCACCACCGGCTTGCCCTCGCTGTGGTCGACGGCGTTGGCGAGCAGGTTGCGCAGGATCCGCTCGACGCGCCGGGCGTCGACCTCGGCGATCACCTCGTCCTCGGGCAGCACCAGCTCGACCGAGCTGCCCGCGTTGCCGGCGATCACCCGCACCTGCTCGACCGCGCGGGTGGCGATCGGGCGGACGTCGATGTATTCGGCGGCCAGCTCCTCGACACCTGCGTCGAGCCTGCTGATCTCCAGCAGGTCGCCGAGCAGCGCCTCGAACCGGTCGAGCTCGTCGACCAGCAGCTCCGTCGACCGCGCAAGACCCGGCGGGAACTGCTCTCGGGAGGCGTGCAGCACGTCGGCGGCCATCCGGACCGTGGTCAGCGGGGTGCGCAGCTCGTGGGAGACGTCGGAGGTGAACCGGCGCTGCAGGCCGCCGAACTCCTCGAGCTGGCGGATCTGGCGCTGGATGCTGGCGGCCATCTCGTTGTAGGACACCGCGAGCTTCGCCAGGTCGTCTTCGCCGAGCACGGCGAGCCGCTGGTCGAGGTCACCGCCGGCGAACTGCTCGGCCGCGGCGGCGGCCTGCCGGACCGGCCGCACCACCTGCCGCGTCACCAGGTTCGTGATGCCGGCCAGCAGGAGCAGCAGCACGAGGCCGCCGACCAGCAGCGTGTTCTGCACGGTCGAAACCGTGTTCTGCTCGGTCGTCAGCGGGAACAGCAAGTACAGCTGCAGCGGGGTGGCCACGGTGCTCAGCGGCGTGCCGACGATCAGGTACGTCGTGCGCCCGCCGCCGGAGTCGGGGACGGTGTGCTCGAGGAAGCTCGTCTGGTCGGCTTCGACGAACTGGCGCAGCCGCGGCGGCACGTTCTCGAACGGGCCCGAGAACGACGGCGCCCCACCGGACTGGTCGCGCCCGCCGCTGGCGAGCACCGGGACGAACGTGCCTGCCGCCGACCCGGCCGCGTCCTGGCTGGCCGGCGTGATCGCGATCTTCTTCAGCGCGTTCTCGAGCCGGTTCGTCAGCGCGTCGCCGTTTTCGGAGCCGAGGCCGACGAGCTCGCCGGCGGCCGTCTCCGCCGCCGCGCGGGTCTGCGCGATCGCCGCCGTGCGCTTGGTGTCCAGCAGCCGTTCGGTGATCTGGTTCTGCAGCACCATGCCCAGCACGAAGACCACGGCCGAGGACAGCGCGAGCGTCGACACGGTGACGCGGAACTGCAGCGAGTGCTTCCACAGCTCGTTGAACGCGACCGCGCGACGGCGCGCGAAAACGACGACACGCCGCACCAGGCGTGCCGTCGAACGCGCGAACGCCGGGATCCGTCTGCCGCTCTCGGACGTCATCGACTCATCACGGCGGGCCGGCCTTGTACCCGACACCGCGAACGGTCAACACCACCTCGGGGTGCTCCGGGTCCTTCTCCACCTTCGACCGCAGGCGCTGGACGTGCACGTTCACCAGCCGGGTGTCGGCCGCGTGGCGGTAGCCCCAGACCTGCTCGAGCAGCACCTCGCGGGTGAACACCTGGCGCGGCTTGCGGGCCAGCGCCACCAGCAGGTCGAACTCCAGCGGGGTCAGCGGGATGGCCTTGCCTTCGCGCGTGACCTCGTGGCCCGGCACGTCGATCGCCAGGTCGCCGATGGTGAGCGATTCCGCAGGCTCGGCCTCGGTGCGGCGCATGCGGGCCCGCACCCGCGCGACCAGCTCCTTCGGCTTGAACGGCTTGACGACGTAGTCGTCGGCGCCGGACTCCAGGCCGAGGACGATGTCGACGGTGTCGCTCTTGGCGGTGAGCATGACGATCGGCACCCCGGACTCGGCGCGGATCGCCTTGCAGACGTCGATCCCGTTCATCCCGGGCAGCATCAGGTCGAGCAGGACGAGGTCCGGCTTCAGCTCGCGCAGCGCGGGCAGCGCGCGTGAGCCGTCGGCGACCACCGCCGTGTCGAACCCCTCCCCACGGAGCACGATGGTGAGCATCTCCGCGAGGGCGGGGTCGTCGTCGACCACGAGAACACGTGCCTTCATGTCCACATATTCGCACTAGTTCCGGCGCCCGCACGCACGACCCGCGTGTTTGACCACCAGAAAGATCAAGATCGCCGCGGCCGCCTGCTCCATCCGGGTGCCGGTACCGGCCGGTTTGGACGGTCCGTGGAGGCCGCACCGGAACCCCGGCACGACCTCCACGGACCTGCGAGGAGAGCTCAGGGAACGGCGGGCACGGGCGCGTCGACGTACACGACGTCGTCGGTGACGACCACGCGGTGCGTCCGCAGCGGTTCCTTCGCCGGCAGGCAGGCCGGCACGCCGGTGCGCAGGTCGAACCGCGCGGCGTGCAGCGGGCATTCGACGAAACAGCCTTCGAGCCAGCCGTCGGCGAGGGAGGCGTCCTGGTGCGTGCACGTGTCGTCGACGGCGAGGAAGCCGTCCCCGGTGTGGAACACCGCGATCGGAGCGGGACCGTCGAGGCGGAGGGCCTCCCCTTCGGGCAGGTCGGCGACGGCGCAGGCTCGGATCATCAGGGCCTCCGGGAACGACTGGCGGGATGCCGGGGCGGTACGTGAAGGTTGCGCATTGTGCAGCGGCGTGCCTCTTCCGCAACAATCCGGCTTCGAGGTGGTCGTCGTCAAGAGATTCCCCCACTCAGCCGATCGGGCCGTCGCGAAACGGATACTGTTGCGCCATGCGGAACCAGGACCCGGGCAACGCAACTCAGAGCCAGGTGCAATCGGTCGACCGCGCCATCAGCGTGCTGGAGCTGCTCGCGCGCAACGGCGAAACCGGCATCACCGAGATCGCGGGCGAACTGGGCGTCCACAAGTCGACGGCGTCGCGCCTGCTCAGCGTCCTGGAGACCAGAGGGCTGGTCGAGCAGCTCGGCGAGCGCGGGAAGTACGCCATCGGCTTCGGCGTCGTCCGGCTGGCCGGGGCCGCGACCGGCCGGATGGACCTCGCGAAGCTGGGCCGGGCCACCTGCCTGGCGCTGGCCGAGGAACTGGGCGAGACGGTGAACATCGCCATCGCCGACGACGGCGTCGCCATCAACATCAGCCAGGCCCGCGGCTCGGCCGCGATCACCACCCAGAACTGGACGGGCCAGCGGACCCCGCTGCACGCCACCTCCAGCGGCAAGGTCCTCCTGGCGTACATGGGCGAAGCCGAGCGAAAGCGGGTGCTGAAGCGGAAGCTGGAGCAGTACACCCCGCGCACGACGGTCGAGGCGGACGAGCTGCTGGCCGAGCTGGACCGGGTGGTCGAAGACGGTTACGCGGCCTGCTACGAAGAACTCGAGCTCGGGATGCACGCGGTCGCCGTGCCGATCCACGGCCCCGGCGGGGAAGTCGTCGCCGCGATGAGCGCTTCCGGGCCGTCGTACCGGCTTTCGAAGCAGCGCGTGAAGCAGATCGTGAAGCCGATGACGGAAGCGGCGGATGAGCTTTCCGCACAGCTGGGGTACTTCCGGGACTGAAGGCACCGTTTCGGGTGCTTGACACCGTGTCTCACCTGACGCACGTTGTTGCCGAAGGCGCAACCGTGCCGAAGGGAGCCGCGACATGGCAGCACGGCTCCGGACGGCCGTGGCGCCCGGACTGTCCACTGTGGATGTATCACTCGGGTACGCCCGGCTTCCGGAGAGTGCGGCATGACGCACTACGACGTGATCGTCGTCGGCCTCGGCGGGATGGGCAGCGCCGCGGCGTACCGGCTGGCGCAGCGCGGGCAGCGGGTGCTCGGCATCGACCAGTTCGCGCCGGTGCACAACCGCGGGTCGAGCCACGGCGGTTCGCGGATCACCCGCCAGGCCTACCTCGAAGGCCCCGAGTACGTGCCGCTGCTGCTGCGGGCCCACGAACTGTGGGACGGCCTCGAGCGCGACAGCGGACGGCGGCTGTTCACCCGCTGCGGCGGCCTCATGGTCGGCACGGCGGATTCGCGCACAATCACCGGCAGCGTGGCCTCGGCGGAGGCGTTCGGCATCCCGCACGAGCTGTTGGACGCCGACGCGCTCCGGCGCCGCTTCCCGACGATGGCGCCGGCGGACGGCGAAGTCGCGTTGTACGAGCCGGGCGCCGGCCTGGTCTCGCCCGAAGGCAGCGTCGCCGCGCACCTGCAGCTCGCCGCGCGGTGCGGCGCGGAACTGCACCACGAGGAGAAGGTGTTCACCTGGAGCACCACGGCCTGCGGGGTGCGCGTCGGGACGTCGCACAACTACTACACGGCCGGCCGCCTGGTGCTCTGCCCCGGCGCGTGGGCCGGTGAGCTGCTGCGCGGCTTCGGCGTCTCCTTCACGGTCCGCCGTCAGGTGCAGTACTGGTTCGCACCCTCGAGCGGGATCGCGCCGTTCCGCGAGCACCCGGTCTACATCTGGGAGGGCGACGGCTACACGTTCTACGGCTTCCCGGCGCACAACGCGCCCGCGGATGGCGTGAAGGTCGCCTTCCACAGCGGCGGCCGGACGTGCACGCCGGACGGCATCGACCGGGAGGTCTCCGGGGACGAGGTGCACGAAATCGCGTCCGTGGTGAAGCGGCACCTCCCGACGCTGCCCGGCGCGTTCCTCCGGGCCGCGACCTGCATGTACACCGACACCGCGGACGAGAGCTTCGTGCTCGCCCCGCACCCGGCCGAGGAGCGGGTGGTGCTCGCCTGCGGGTTCTCCGGCCACGGCTTCAAGTTCGCCCCGGTGATCGGCGAAATCCTCGCCGACCTGGTGGTGGCCGGCGCCACCGCGCACCCGATCGAGCAGTTCGACCCGGCCCGGCTACTGCCCTAGCAGCGTCGCCGCCAGCGCTTCGAGGTCCACGCCCGCGACGCCGTCCAAGACGTGCCACGGCGCCAGCCAGCCCGCCGCGGCCAGCTCGTCGTAGACGGCCGCGCACCGCCGCTGCAGGCCGTCGTCGGTCTCGAAGGCGTCGCGCTCCCGGCCGGTCTCGGTCTCCGCCCGGCGTTCGGCGCGCTCGGCCGCGACCGCCGGAGCGACGCGCAGCAGCAGGTGCGCGTCGGGGCGGGGCAGGCCGAAGCGGTCGACCTCGAGCTCCCACACCCACTTCACGACTTCGCCGGACGCGTCCTGCCGCAGGCGCGCGGCCGCGTACGCGGCATTGGAAGCGACGTACCGGTCGAGCAGGACGACGTCGTGCGCGTCCCGCAGCGCGCGGATCTCGTCCGCGGCGCCGCTGCGGTCCAGCGCGTAGAGCATCGCCATGCCGTACACGGAGTCGGCGAGGTCGCCGTGCCCGCGGTGCAGCGCCTCGCGGACGAGGTCCGCGTGCACGCTTTCGCCGTAGCGCGGGAACGCCAGCGACGCAACGCTCGCGCCCTTCGCGTTCAGCGCCGTCGTCAGCCCGTTGGTGAGCGTGCGCTTGCCCGCGCCGTCGAGCCCTTCGATGACCACCAGTCGACCCACGGTGGTCACCCTAGCGATGGTGGACCGGCGGGCTCGGTGGAAGGGGATCGACGCCGAGCCCGCCGGTTCGTCTAGGCGGCGTGCCGCCGCAGGTGGAGCACGTAGCCGGCGCCGCTGATCGCGAGCACGCCGACGAGGATCAGCAGCGGCACCCAGCCGGTGTCGTGGCCGGACGGTGCCGGGCCGCCGTCACCGCGGGGCATCACCTGGGACGTGGCGTCGTAGCCGCCGGCCTCGCCGTCGCGGGCGTAGGCCGAGCCCGGGAGCTTGTCGGCGTAGCGGGCTCGGACGATCCCCTGGTAGCCGTCGACCGCCTGGCCGTCGGCCAGCGACGTCACCCGGCCGCCCGAGACCGCGTACCAGGCGTCGATCTGCGGTTCGTGCAGCAGCTGGGCGCCCGCGGGCAGCTTGCGGGCGTACTCGCCCTCGACGTCACCCGAAGCGATGTTGCCGATCTGCCAGGCGCCGTCCGCGCCGCGGACCGACCAGAGCGTCGCGGTCCGGCCGTCCGAGGCGCGCGCGGGGATCGCGAAGTAAGCGAAATCACCCGGCGCCGCGCCGGGCTTGCCGGCGACGTAATCCGGCGAGAGCTCGTACACGGGGTAGGCGTCCGGCGCGATCTGCACCGAAACCGGGCCCTGGGCGCCAGGCGCCTGGGCGAAGAACCCGGCCAGGACGTCCTGGAGCCCCACGGCCGCGCGGTGCGCCGCGGAGGCGTCGGCGCTGCTGATGCCGGCGGCCTGGGCCGCGCCTGACACCGGAGCCGTCATCAGCAGCGCCGCGCCCGTCAGCACGGCGAGCACGAGCGCCCGCCTGCTCATCGGGCGATCCCGGTGAGCGTGTGCGTCCAGGTGAAGGAGGGGTTCTGCGTGTAGTAGCCGTAGGTCGACCAGTTGTAGCGCTTGGCGGGGCCGGGGTCGCCCCAGAACACCCAGTCGCCGCGGGTGTCGTAGCCGTAGAGGACGTGCGTGTGGCCACCGCCCGAGCGGTAGCCGACCCGGGTCTCGACCGGCCGGTTCGCCGCCGCCTGCGTCCGGATGTCGGCGTAGGAGATCCGCCGGTCGAGGTAGCGGCCGGGCGAGCTGAAGCCGAGCCGGGCGAAAGCGCGCTGCGGGTCGGCGAGCGTGCCGGGGAGGTTGGCGCAGTCGGTGCCGTTCTCGCCGTGGGCGAGCTGGCAGAACCGCGTCTGGCTGACGACCTCGCCGTGGAAGGCGGCGATGGTGTTGCCCGCGCCGGCCCAGCACCACTGGTTCTTCTGCTGGAGCTGCAGGACGATCTGGTTCCGGTACGTCGACGGCACTCCGGGCGCGGCTCCGGCTGTGGCCGGCGCGACCAGGCACAACAGCAGGCTCATCGCCAGTACGGCGTGGACCTGGCTCGACTTCACCAGCACGGACGGCCTCCTGCTCGAACGTGGGGCGAACCAGCGGTGGTCACAACGGTGAACAACGCGGTCACAACGAGCAAGAACGCCATCCGGAGGAACGGACCGTTCCGGGGGACAGCCGGAACGCGGAACGCTCACCTCAACGAGGCCAACCTCCCTGAACGGGGGTCGGCACGGCCACCCTACGCTGCTACCGTGAACGTTCCGCGGTGTTCACGCCCAGCGCACACACTGGTCGGGTGAAGGGACGAGCGGTGGTACAAGACGGGAACCTCCCACTGATCATCGATGGCGCCCGCACGAGCCGGGCATCGGTCGCCGAACTGCCGAAAGAGCTGACCGAGGCCCTGCGCACCGGCGAGTTCCACCACGCGTTGCGACTGGCGATCGCCTATCGCGGGCTGTCACTGGCCCGGCTGCGGGCGCACCTCGCGCTGCGCGGGGTCCAAATCGGACAGTCGACGCTGAGTTACTGGCAACGCGGGCTGCGCCAGCCGGAGGTGCCGAAGGCGCTGCCGGCGGTCCGGGCCCTGGAATCGGTCCTCCAGCTGCCGGCGGACGCCCTGGTGGTGCTGATCGGGCCGAGGCTGGTCCGCCGCGGCCACCAGCCGGCGGCGTCGTTCCACGACCTGCGTTCCGGTGACATGGGGTCGATCGTCGAGGACCTGCTGGCCGAGCTGGGCGCGTACCCGTCGTCGAACCACTACAACGCGGACCTCGAGCTGCTGTCGGTCCACGACACGATCACGTTCGACGCCGAGCACCGGCAGGTGAGCTTGCGCACGCGGCTGGTGACGCGGGCCCGCCGCCACGGCCCGGACCGGTACCTGACGGTGTACAACGGCGACCCGGGCTGCCGCATCGACGACGTCGAGCTGATCACGGACGAGGGCTGCCGCGTCGGGCGGATGCGCCGCAACCCGGACGCGGACACGATGGCGACGGAGCTGCTGTTCGACCGCAAGCTGGCCGAGGGCGACATCCACGTGTTCTGCTTCGAGGTCCGCGACGACTCGGGCTCGGCGTCGCCGGGGTACTACCGCATGCTGCGGGACCGCTGCGCGAGTTTCCTGGTCCAGCTGAGGTTCGACCGCAACGCACTGCCGGCCCGGTGCACCCGCCAGGTCCGCGCCCGCGACGACGCCCTGCCGGTGGTGGCGGAGGAGCTGCCGTGCGACATGGGCGGGGTGAGCAGCGCGTTCTTCAACGACGCCGGACCCGGGTTGGCGGGGGTTGCGGTGGAGTGGAACTAGGTTTGTGGTTTCGATGCCCCGCTGATCACGCTTGATGCCTCTCCAGTCACGCGTGATGCCGCTCTGGGCACGGGGGAGCCGGGTTGGGCCCGTCGGCTCGCGTATCTGACGGATCGGTTCGCGGCCGTGGAGGGTCGGCTCGCGAACCTGGAGAGTCGGCTTGCGTACCCAGACGGTCGGTCCACGTATCTGGAAGGTCGACTCGCGTATCCGATGGGTCGGTTCGCGTGGCCGGGTGACCGCGTCACGCAGGGCACGCTGGGCAGCCGTGCCGATGCCTTCGTCCGACTGGGCCTTCTTCTCCAGCTTCGTGAGACGCTTGGCGTTGAGGCGGGCCGTCGGGCGCTGCGCGAGCGGGACCGGCGGTAGCCGAGAACACCCCGAGGTTACGCGGGTCCACCGCCGATGCCGACCTCGTTTCCCTCGGGGTCGCGGTAGATGATCTTGCGCACGCCGTTGGCGTAGGTCTCCCGGTCCGCGGGCTCGAGGCCCCGCTCGGCGATCGCCGCGACGCGCTCGTCCAGGTCGCCGACGAACAGGACGTGCATGGCGTGCCCGGTGGCCCGCTCGGGCCGGCGCTCGACGAAGACGGCACCGTGCTCGGTGACCTCCCACAGGGCTTCGGTCTCGCTGACCACGTAGGTCGGCGGCGAGCCGAAGAGCTTCTCGTACCAGACCAGCGCCCGCTCGTAGTCGAGCACGGCGATGCCGGCCATCAGGTCGACCATCACAACACCTCGAACCCGTTCGCCTTCGCGGCTTCGGCCTGACGCTCGTCGCGGGTGACGAAGGTGACCGGCTCGCCGCCGGTCAGCTCGGCGGTGTCGTGCATCGCGACGGCGATGTGGATCGCGTCGAGGGTGCGCACCGGGTAGTTCTCGGTGACCAGCCGCCGCGCAGCGGGAATGATCCGGTCCGGGTTGAAGGGAATGAGCACCAGATCCCCGTCCGGTGAGGCCAGGTAATCGAAGTGCGCCAGCATCCCCGCGGGATCGGGAATCCGACCGGTCCGCTTGGCGGCCGTCATGGCACCCGCGAACTCGACGCGGGTGAAGTCGCTGCTCACCACCGGAGCATCGCCCTCGAGCAGCAGCTTGCGGAACTTGGCGTGCTCCGGCTCGTCCCGGAGGTAAGCCGTGACCAGCGCGCTGGTGTCGACGTACAGCACGGTCACCACTCCCCTCGGGTCCAGTCCAGCGCTTCGCTCACGGCAGTCCCCCAGCCTCGGGACAGATCCTCGAGTTCATCCAAGGTCGGCACGCGAGCCGGTGGTTCCACGTGCACGGCCTTTCCTTCCGTGATCAATCGCCGCTTCCATTCCGCTCGGGTTTCGGTCTTCGCCACAACGCCCCTCAACGCTTCCGTGACCAGGTCGTTCATGCTGCGCCCTTCGGCTTCGGCCCTCGCCTTCAACCGGGCGTGCAGCTCGTCGTCGATCCTCGTGATCAACTGTTTCACCACTCCATGATAACACGTCACCCATTCGTGCTATCACTGTTCAGAGCGCAGAACAAAGGGCCGCCCCGAACACTTTCGGGGCGGCCCTGAACAGCTAAAACGCGAAACCTCAGTACCGGTAGTGCTCCGGCTTGTACGGCCCTTCGACATCCACGTCGATGTACTCCGCCTGCTCCTTGGTCAGCTTCGTCAGCTCACCGCCGAGCGCCTCCAGGTGGATGCGGGCCACCTTCTCGTCCAGCTTCTTCGGCAGCCGGAACACCTCGTTGTCGTACTCCTCGTGCTTCGTGAACAGCTCGACCTGCGCGATCACCTGGTTCGAGAAGCTGTTCGACATCACGAACGACGGGTGCCCGGTCGCGTTGCCCAGGTTCAGCAGCCGGCCCTCGGACAGCACGATGATCGTGTTGCCGTTCGGGAACACCCACTCGTCGACCTGCGGCTTGATGTTGATCTTGCGGATGCCCGGGTAGCGCGCGAGGCCCGCCATGTCGAGCTCGTTGTCGAAGTGGCCGATGTTGCCCAGGATCGCCTGGTGCTTCATCTTGGCCATGTGCTCGACCAGCACGACGTCCTTGTTGCCCGTCGTGGTGATGACGATGTCGGCCTCCGGCAGGGCCTTCTCCAGCGTGCGGACCTGGTAGCCGTCCATCGCCGCCTGCAGGGCGCAGATCGGGTCGATCTCCGTCACGATCACGCGCGCGCCCTGGCCGCGCAGGGACTCCGCCGCGCCCTTGCCGACGTCGCCGTAGCCGCAGACCACCGCGACCTTGCCGCCGATCAGCACGTCCGTGCCGCGGTTGATGCCGTCGATCAGGCTGTGGCGGATGCCGTAGCGGTTGTCGAACTTCGACTTCGTCACCGCGTCGTTGACGTTGATCGCCGGGAACAGCAGCTCGCCCGCCGCCGCCAGCTGGTACAGGCGGAGGACGCCGGTCGTCGTCTCCTCGGTGACGCCGCGGATGCCCTCGCCGATCTTCGTCCACTTGCCCGTGTCCGCCGCCACCGATGCGCGCAGCAGCTCGAGGAACACGCGGAACTCGTCCGAGGTGTTCTCGTCGGGGGTCGGCACGACGCCGGACTTCTCGTACTCGGTGCCCTTGTGCACCAGCATGGTGGCGTCCCCGCCGTCGTCGAGGATCATGTTCGGGCCCTCGCCGTCCCAGGTGAGCATCCGCTCGGTGCACCACCAGTACTCCTCGAGCGACTCGCCCTTCCACGCGAACACCGGGACACCCTTGGGCTCCTCGGTCGTGCCGTGCGGGCCGACGACGACGGCCGCGGCCGCGTGGTCCTGCGTCGAGAAGATGTTGCAGGACGCCCAGCGCACCTCGGCACCCAGCGCCACCAGCGTCTCGATCAGCACCGCGGTCTGCACGGTCATGTGCAGCGAGCCCGACACGCGCGCCCCGCGCAGCGGGTAGACCTCCGCGTATTCGCGCCGCAGCGCCATCAGTCCCGGCATCTCGTGCTCGGCGAGGCGGATCTCCTTGCGGCCGAACTCGGCGGCCTCGAGGTCGGCGACGGCGAACTCGATGCCGTTGCGGGTCTCGTGCCGCTTGGCAACGCTTTCGGGGGTCATAGTGGCGATTCCTCCAAGACTCGATGACACCCGAACACTACCGTTGTCCGCTCGACTGTCCCTAGAAGTGTTAGGAGGCCCTTACCGTGCCCATGCCCGGCCCCGACACCCGCGTCGTGGAAATCCGCGTCGCCGGCCTCGTGGGCACCAGCGGGGAGACCCTCCTCGACGCCGTTTCGACCGTCGACGTCGCCGGCGACGGCCTCGGCCGGGTGATCCGCCCGGCGGACCGGCTGCGCCGCCCGGCGCCAGGGCCGGTGCTGCCGGCACTGGGCCGGTCGATCCCGCGGACCCTCGAGGGCTACCTCTGGCACGGCATGACCTCGGGCGGCGCCACGAAGGCGACCTGGGCGCTGCTGTTCCCGTTCTCGCTGGCCAACGTCTGTTTCTGGATGCTGCCCCCGGTCCCGCCGGAAAGCCGCCTCGCCCGCGTCCTCGGCGCCGTGTGCCGCGGGCTGCTGCGCGTCGGCGCCCTGCTGCTGACGATGCTGCTGATGGGCCAGCTCGCGGCCATCGCGCTCGACCTCTTCGCCACGCAGTGCCTCGCGCCCGGCTCCGGCTGCCTGCCGGTGGTCCCCGACGTCCTGCGCACGACGGCCGCCCGGATCGCCGTCGGCGTGCTGCCGCTGCTGGCCGTGATCTTCGTCCTGCACCGGATTTCCAGCGCGACCTGGGCGGTGCACGCCGACGGCGACCTCACCGGCGGCCCGCTGCGGATGCGCGCGGACCCGGAGACGCCGGCGCTGCGCTGCCTGCACACCGTCGCGGCGCTGGCGTCGGTCGCGCTGCTGCTGCTCGGCGGGCCGTTCCGCGTGCCGGGCGAGAGCTTCGGCCTCGTCGTGTGGATCGTCACGCTCTCCGTGGTGCTCGCCACCGTGGTCGCCGCCGCGATCGGCGTCGACACCGGCCGGTTCGCCCGGCCCGGCGTGCTCGCCTTCGCGACGCTGCTGGTCGTCGTGGCCGCGGTCCGGCTCCGGCCGGGCACCGGCCCGCTGCCCGGCACGAACGGCGTCGTCGAGGGCCTCGGCGCCGCCCTGGTCGTCGTCACCGTGCTGTTCGCCCTGTTCCTCGCCCCGGCGGCGCTGCTGGCCCGGCCCGGCTGGAAGCACAAGCCGCAGCGGCTGCGGCCGTGGATGGGCGGCTGGGCGGCCGCGCCGGTGCTCGCGCTGGCCGGCCTGCTGGGCGGCGGCTTCGGCGCGGGGCTCGCCGAAGCGCTCCGCCGCCTTTCCGGCGCGGAGCGGCTGCAGGTGCCCACCACGTACTTGCTGGTCACCGTCCTGTGGGGCGCCGGGCTGGCGCTGGCCGCGGTCCTCGGCGTGCTGGGTTTCGCAGTCGCCGTCCCGCTGCGACGGCTGCGGCGGGGCATCCCCGAGATCGTCGAGCTGATGGAGCACGACGAACGGCAGGAGGCGCAGGCCGCGGCGGCCTGGGCGCGGTCGGCCTGGGAACGGCGGCACCTGCACCACCTGGCGCTCGCCGTGGCGAGCGCGATGTCGGCTGGCGGCGCGGCCCTGCTCGTGCTGCGCTTCGGGTTCGGGCTGGTCCCCGGCTGGTTCGGCCCGCTGTCCGCGATCGGCGTGGTCGCGCTCGGCGCGCTGGCCGCGGGCCTGCTGCGCGTGGTCTACACGGCCGCGCGCACCCCGCAGCGCAGCCGGCACCTCGGCGCGCTGGCCGACCTGGTCTGCTTCTGGCCGCGGGCGGCGCACCCGACGGTCCCGCCCTGCTACGCGCTGAAGGTGGTCCCGGAACTCGCCGCGCGGGCCCGCGAGCACCTCGCCGAACCCGGCACGCGCGTGGTGCTCTCCGGCTACAACCTCGGCAGCCTGCTCACGGTCATGGCGGCCGCCCGGCTCGCGGCCGAACTGCCGGAGGCGGACCTCGAACGCGTCGGCGTGCTCACCGCGGGGTCCCCGCTGCAGTGGGGCTACCAGCGCGCCTTCCCGGCGTTGCTGCCGCAGGAGGCGCTGGAACGGCTCTTCGCCGACCTCGACGGCCGCTGGCGGGCCCTGTGCCGCGGCACCGACATCTTCGGCGGCGGCGTGACGACCTGGCGGCACTCGGTCGCCGACCGGCGGCTGCACGGCGTCGGGTTCCTGCCCGAAGGCGGCTGCGGCCCGGTGTCGGCGACGGCGGACGGCAACGGCGTCCTGATCCTCGGCGGCGACCACTGGCTGCCGGACCCGCTGCGCGGCCCGACCGGGCGGCACCGCTGGGCGCCGGGGGTGCTCAAGCACCAGGACTACGTGGTGGACGCCGAATGGGACCACGCCGTCGCGATGGCCGCCGGCCTCGGCAAGCCGTCCTGGGGCGAGCAGGGCTCGCTGTTCGGGGACTTTCCCCCGAAACGGTGAAGGCCCCTCGCGCGCGGAGCGAGGGGCCTTCAGCCGGGGACTAGCTCAGCTTCACTCGGAAGCCTTGCGGCGGAACTTCAGCAGCGCGAGCAGGGCGCCACCGGCGACGAGCAGCAGCCCGCCGACCCAGATCAGCCACGCGTTGTCGAAGCCGGTGTTGGCCAGGCCGCCACCGGTGCCCGACTCGTTGCCCGCCGGGACGACGGCCGGAGCGGTGGTGCTGCTGGTCGGCGAGACCGAGGTGTCCGAGGTCGCCGGGGTGCTCGGCTTCGTGGTCTCGGTCGACGGCGCCGGCCGGGTCGGCTTGGTCGTCGTGGTGGGCTGGGTCGGCTTCGTGGTCTTCGTGCCGCACAGGAACCACTTGTCGATGTTCGGCTGGCGGCCGCTGAAGGTTTTGGTGGCCTTCAGGTCGTTCCACGGCGCTGCCGGGGAGACCTTCTGGCCGCCCTTGCCGGTCTTTCCGGGGATGTACTCGTTGAAACCGTCGTCGCCGCCGATGACCACGATGCGGGTCACGGTGACACCGTCGTGCACCTTGGTGATGTTCAGGGTGCTCTTGCCCTCGCCACCGGTGAAGTCGACATCGCCGTGGTCGAGCTTCTGCCCATCCGCGCACGGGGCGTGGTTGCGGTCCGGGATCGGGTTCGACCGGCCGTCGTCGCTATAGCAGGCCAGGGCCGAACCGGCGGTGCCGATGAGGGCAGCGGTGGTGAGCGCCATGACCGCAACGGCGCCGCGGAAGGAACGTCTGCGCATGAGTTCTCCAGTACCGAACGGGGGAGGAACGGCAAAATCGGGGGACCGTGACGCCACTGCCTGTGGGAATCACGCGGCTGTAATTCACCCGTCAGTGGCACACGAAGGCTCGAAAGGTATCGCACGTCACTCGACCGCTTACAGGGGGTCCCCCTTTGCGCACAAATCGCAAGATCCTCTTGATCAAGCCGTAACCTCGCGTCAAGCAACCCAACGAGAAAAGCCCCGCCGACCTGGGCATCCAGGACGGCGGGGCTTTTCCGGCGCAAGTCAGGCTTCGGGCGCCTTCACGGGTTCGTCGGCCTGCCGCTTGCCGAGCAGGGAATGGCGGCGGCTGTAGCCGAAGTACAGCACCACGCCCACCACCATCCAGGCGATGAACCGCAGCCAGGTCAGCACGGTCAAGTTCAGCATCAGCCACAGGCAGGCGAGGATGGCCAGGATCGGGATCAGCGGCACCAGGGGCACCTTGAACGCCCGGGGCAGCTCCGGTCGCGTCCGCCGCAGCACCAGCACGCCCGCCGAGACGAGCACGAACGCGAACAGCGTGCCGACGTTCACCATCTCTTCGAGCTTGTCCGCCGGGAAGAACCCGGCCGCGAGCGCGACCAGGCCGCCGACGATGAGCGTCGCGCGCTTCGGCGTGCCGTGCTCGCCGGTCTTCGCCAGGCCGCGCGGCATCAGGCCGTCACGCGACATCGCGAAGATGATCCGGACCTGGCCCAGCATCAGCACCATGACGACGGTGGTCAGGCCGGCCAGCGCGCCGAAGGAAATGATGTTGGCCGCCCAGTCGACGCCGTTCGCGGAAAACGCCGTGGCGAGGGTCTTGTGGCTGCCGTCGCCCGCCTTGGTCGCGAGGTCCTTGTACGACGTCATGCCGACGACCACGAGCGACACGGCGACGTACAGCACGGTCACGATGGCCAGCGAGCCCATGATCCCGCGCGGCACGGCCTTCTGCGGGTTCTTGGTCTCCTCCGCGGTGGTCGCCACGATGTCGAAGCCGATGAAGGCGAAGAACACCAGCGAGGCGCCGGCCAGCAGGCCGAAGACGCCGAACGAGCTGCTCGCGCCGCCCGCGATCAGGGAGAACAGGGACTGGTCGACACCGGTCTGGCCGGCCCCGCCCGTCTCGCCCGGCGGGATGTACGGCGTGTAGTTGGCGCCCTTGATGTAGAAGAGGCCGAGGATGATCACGAACAGCACCACGGCGACCTTGATCCCGGTGATCACCATCGACACCCGCGAAGACAGCTTCGTGCCGACGGCCAGCAGCGTCGTCAGGATCGCCACGACGAGCAGCGCGCCCCAGTCGACGGTCACGCTGCCGATGTCGAACGTCGTCTTCGTGCCCTTGCCGAAGAGGTAGCCGAGCACCGTCTCGAGGTACACCGACCAGCCCTTGGACACCGCGGCGGCGCCGACGGCGAGCTCGAGGATCAGGTCCCAGCCGATGATCCACGCCATGAACTCGCCGAAGGTGGCGTAGGAGAACGTGTACGCGCTGCCCGCGACCGGCACGGTCGAGGCGAACTCGGCGTAGCACAGCGCCGCCAGCGCGCAGGCGATCGCCGCGAAGACGAAGGCCAGCGAGACCGACGGACCGGCGTAGTCACCCGCGGTGCGCGCGGTCAGCGTGAAGATGCCGGCACCGATGACGACCGCGACGCCGAAGACCGTGAGGTCCCACGCGCTCAGGTTCCGCCGGAGCTTGGTGTCCGGCTCGTCGGTGTCCTTAATGGACTGCTCGATCGATTTGGTGCGCCACAAACCCGTTCCGGGCACGGTTGACCTCCTGCGGCTGGCCTGCATGTATCGCAGTGGGTCACCCTATCGGGTCAGTCGGGTGACGGCTCGTTGAGAAGCTACTTCGCGAGGCTGCGGTCGAGGTCCGGTTCGAGGTAGATCAGCTTCGCGACGGGCACCTTGGCGCGGACGCGCGCTTCGGCGTCGTCGATGGCCGTGGCCAGCTCGGCCGTGTCGAGGCCGGGCACCATCGCGAGCTTCGCCGCGACGAGCAGCTCGTCCGGGCCCAGGTACTGGGTGCGGATGTGGATGACGCGCTCGACCTTGCCCGCGGCCAGTTCGTCGACGATCGTCGCGAGGACGTTTTCGTTGGCGCCTTCGCCGATGAGCAGGCTCTTCATCTCGACGATGAGGATGATCGCGATGACACCGAGCAGCGCGCCGATGGCGAGGGTGCCGACGCCGTCCCAGACGGGGTTGTCCGTGATGACGGACAACCCGACGCCGAACAGCGCCAGGACCAGGCCGAGCAGCGCGCCGGCGTCCTCCAGCAGCACCACCGGCAGCTCGGGCTCCTTGGCCTGGCGGATGAAGCCCCACCAGGTCGCGTCACCCTTGATCTTCTTCGACTCGCCGATGGCGGTGTAGAAGCTGTAGCCCTCCAGCGCGACCGCGACCAGCAGGATGACCACGGCGACGATCGGCGAATCGAGCGGCTCCGGGTGGCCGATCTTGTGGATGCCCTCGTAGATCGCGAACGCGGACCCGAGCGTGAAGAGCATCAGCGCGACGATGAAGGAGTAGAAGTACCGGTCGCGGCCGTAGCCGAACGGGTGCTCCTTGTCGGCCTCCCGCTTCGACGTCTTCTGCCCGAGCAGCAGCAGGCCCTGGTTCGTGGTGTCGGCCAGCGAGTGCACCGACTCGGCCAGCATCGACGAGGACCCGGTGACGAGGAAGCCGACGAACTTGGCCGCCGCGATCCCGGCGTTCGCACCCAGTGCGGCGAGGATCGCCTTGGTTCCGCCTCCAGCTGACACGACCGCTCCCCTGCTGACGTTCCCGATTTGCCGGTTTGGAGCCTAGAGGACCCCCTCCGGTTCCCGCCCCACACCGCCCGGTTTTGTCGGACCCCTTCGCTACGGTGGCGGTTCCGGCACGGGAGGGTGGCCATGGCTCACTTCGGCGTGCTCGGGCCGCTCGCCGTCGAAGCGCCGCCCGGGCACTGGGTCGCGTTGCGCGGCGAGCGGCAGCGCACGCTGCTGGCCGTGCTGCTGCTCAACGCCGGCCGGCCGGTCGCGGTCGACGTGCTGGTCGAGGCGTTGTGGCCGGACGGGCCGCCCAAGTCGGCCACCTCCAACCTGCACACCTACCTCTCCCGGCTGCGCGAGCGGATCGACGGCCTGCGGGTCGAGCACGGGCCGCTCGGCTACCGGCTGCGGGCCGAGCCTGCGGAGCTCGACCTGCTCGGGTTCCGCGCCGCCGTCGCCGAAGGGCGGCGAGCGGCGGACCCGGTCACCGCGGCCGGGCACTACCGGCGGGCGCTCGCGCTGTGGCGGGGGCCGGTGCTGGCCGGGCTGCACGTGCCGCGGCTCGAGGCCGACGTCGCCCGGCTGGAGTCCGAGCGGCTGGCCGTGTTCGAGGACTGCGTCGACGCGGAGCTGACCGCGGGGCGGCACGGCGAGCTGACCGGCGAGCTGCAGGCCGTGCTCACCGAGCACCCGCTGCGCGAGCGGCCGGCCGCGCAGCTGATGGTCGCGCTGCACCGGGCCGGGCAGCAGGGCAGCGCGCTGGAGGTCTACCGGCGGCTGCGGACCACGCTGATCGAGGAGCTCGGCGTCGAGCCGGGCGCGGAGGCGCGGCGGGTGCACGCGGCCGTCCTGCGCGGCGAAGACCCGGTCCCGCGGCTGCCGCCCGCGGTGTGGCCGGTGTGCCAGCTCCCGCCGGACGCCGGGGACTTCACCGGCCGCGAAGCCGAGCTGGCGGAGCTGACCGGCGTGCTCGGGGCCGGCTCCGGCGTCCCGGTCGCGGTGCTCAGCGGCGAGCCGGGGGCAGGCAAGAGCACCCTCGCCGTGCGGGCCGCGCACCGGCTGCGCGCCCGGTTCCCGGACGGTCAGCTGTACGTGCCGCTGGCGGGCCGGGACATCGGGGAGGTGCTGGCCGACCTGCTGCGCGCTCTTGGTGTCCCCGGCCCGGCGGTGCCGGACGACGTGCGCGCGCGGGCGGCGGTGTTCCGCGGACGGCTCACCGACCGGCGGGTGCTGGTGGTGCTGGACGAAGCCGCCGACCCCGAGCACGTCCGCACGCTGCTGCCGGGCACGCCGGGCTGTGCGGTGCTGGTGACGAGCAGGCGCCGGCTGAGCGGGCTGGCCGGCGCGCACCGGCTGCAGCTCGGTCCGTTGTCCGGCGCGGACGCCGCCGAGCTGCTGCACCGCCTGGCCGGTCCGCGGGTCGAGCGGGAGCGCGCCGACGCCGAGCGGATCATCACGGCGTGCGCGCGGCTGCCGCTGGCGTTGCGGATCGCGGGCAGCAGGCTGGCCATCCGCCCGCACCTGCGGCTCGGCGAGCTGGCCGGACGGCTGGAGGACGAGGTCCGCAGGCTCGACGAGCTGACCGTCAGCGACCTCGCCGTCCGGAGCAGCATCGCGCTGAGCTACGAGGCCCTGCGCTCGCCCGCGCGGCGCGCGTTCCGGCTGCTCGGCCGCTGCCGCCTCGCCGACCTGCCCGCCTGGGCGGTCACCACCCTGATCGACGACCCGGACGCCGACGAGGCCGTCGAAGAGCTGGTCGAGGCGAGCCTGCTGGAGGCCCGCGGAGCGGACGGGACGGGCGAAGGCCGGTACCGGATGCACGACCTGGTCCGGCTGTACGCGGCGGAGCTTCCCGAGCCGGCGCCGGGCTCGGGTCTCGCGACCGTGCTGGCGGCCACGCTGGCACTCGCGGACGAGGCGGCGGCCCGGCTGCCGCGCACGCTGCCGATGCCGTCCCCGGCGCACGAGCCGCCCGCGCAGCCGTTGCCGGCTCCGCTGGTGGAGCGGCTGCTGGCCCGGCCGGACGACTGGTTCGCGGCCGAGCGCGCGAACCTGGTGCTGCTCATCGGCACGCTCGCGCCGCCGGACGCCATGCTGCTGCTCGATCGTCTGGGCGCGTACCTGTACCTGCACGGGCACTACGCCGACATGCGCGCGGTGTACGAGTCGGTGTCGGCAACGGTCGCCGAGGCCACGCTGACGCTGTTGCGGCACACGCGTGGCGAGTACGAGGAAGCGGCGGCCCGCTACCGGGCGTGCGCGAAGGAGCTCGAGTCGGCAGGCGACGGCCGCACGCACGCGTGGGTGCTGGCGAACCTGGCGCACTGCTTGATCGGCTTGGGCCGCGCGGAGGAGGCCCTGGAGACGGCGGGCCAGGCCCAGGAACTGTTCACGCTGGACGAATCGGCGGCCGGACTGGGCTGGGCACGCGCGGCGGAGTCGGCGGCGTTGCTCCGGCTGGGCCGCATCCCCGACGCCCGGGAGGTCGACCGGGCAGCGCTGGCCGCGGCCCGCTCGACGGGCGACGCCCGGATGATCGGCGAGGCCCTGCACAGGTACGCGTGGTCGTCCTTGCTGACGGGCGACGACCCGGGCGCACGGGCGGCGATCGCGGAGTCGGTGGAGCTGTTGCGGGGGACGTTGGCGAGGTCGGCGCTGGCGAAGTCGTTGCGCACGTATGGCGCGATCTCGGCGGCAATAGGTCGCCGCAACGACGCGACGGCGGCGTTCGAGGAGGCGCGTGAGCTGGCCCGCGAGCTGGACGAGAGGCCACGCGAGCTGTCGTGCACCAGAGCACTGGCGGCGGCGTGGATCGGCGAGGGCCGGGCGGAGCAGGCGATCCCGGTGCTGAGGGCGTGCTTGGACGAGCTCCGCGAGATGGGCGGGAGGGCGGCAACGGGGTTGACGTGGCTGGTGCTGCACCGGGCGTACGTGGCGATGGGCGACGTGGGAGAGGCGGCGGAGGCGGAGAGGGAGGCGGCAGAGCTGACGGACCCACGCGACGCAAGCGCAGCAGCCCTGCGGCGGGCGTTGCTGGCGCTGACCGAGCCGGCCTGACGAGCCGAAACCGCCACTCGCGCCGAGCTGAGCCGACAGTCCGCTACCTTGCCGCCGTAGAGGCTGGCGGGCGGCCCGAGGGCAGCTCGGGCGGATCGAGCCGGCCGCTGGCCGAGCGGGCCTGCCAGGCGAGGCAGCCCCACGACCAGCCCGCCGAGAGTCTGAGCCAGCGACCACTACCCCGCCGCCGGAGAGGGTGGCGGGCGAGATCAGGTGGTGCTGCCCCCTCACCGCACCACCCGTCTCACCGCGCCGGGGTGACCGCCGAGGTGGTGCCGCCCCCTCGCGGCACCACCTCCAGCCCACTGACGCCGGGCAGATCCCCCGACCGGCGTCACCCCCAGCGGACCCGGCGGCGCGCATCAGCCCACCAGGGTCCCCCCTTGGTGTTGATCGTGGCGGAGCCCGCCACACGGAACGCACACAGAAACTCCCCGCCCCCACACAGCCGCCCCGGATCTCCCGTGACCCGCCGGCCGGGTGCCCGCCCCGGGGAAGATCTGCGTACCCAAACGGTCGGCTTGCGCACCCAGCCGGTCGGATCGCGTACCCAGACGGTCGGCTTGCGCACCCAGGCGGTCGGCTCGCGTACCCAGAGGGTCGGCTCGGTACCTACGCGGGCCCGACCCTTCAGGCACGCCAGCCGACCCTCCAGGGACGTCGGCCGACCGTCCAGGTACGCGGGCTGAGCCCTCCCGCGCGGAAGGCGGAGGTGCGGGCGCGGTCAGTCCTCGCAGGTGCCGGCCGTGGCGCGGAAGAGCTGGGCCCGCTCCCCACCCAAAGCCCGGATCCGGACCGGCGGATCCGCCGCCGGCAGCCACACCGACTGGCCCCTCCGCAGCTCGACCTTCTCGCCGTCGTCCGCCGTCACCAGCAGGTCGCCCGCCGTGCACAGCAGGATCTGGGGCCCCACGCTGTCCACCGAAATCTCGTCGTCCTGGCCCGCCGCCCACTCCACGCGGGACAGCTCGAACTCCGGCGCGTCCGTCCGGTACACCGACACACGGCCACCCATGTCGCCGCACTGGACCGGCATCTCGCCGCACGCGAAGTCGACCACGCGCAGCAGCTCCGGGACGTCCACGTGCTTCGGGGTCAGACCACACCGCAGAATGTTGTCCGAGTTGGCCAGGATCTCCACGGCCGTCCCGTGCAGGTACAGGTGCAGGTTGCCCGCCGGCAAATAAATTGCCTCGCCTGCGCGCAACGTCAGCCGGTTCAGCAGCAACGCCGCCAGCACCCCGGCGTCACGCGGGTGCGCCTCGCCGAGCTCCAGGATCGTGCGGCACTCGACCGCGAACTCGCCGTGCTCTTGCACGTGCCGGACGCACGCGTCGAGCACCTCCGGCAGCAGCGAATCCAGCGACGCCTGCGGCAGCGTGATCCACGTCGTGAACAGCGCGCGCAGCCCGGACGGGTCCGGCTGGGCCTCCAGCAACCCCGTGTACTTCGCCAGCCCCGGCGTCTCGATCGCCTTCAGCAGCTTCACCGTCCGGTCCGGGGCGCGGAACCCCGCCAGCGCGTGGAACTCCGTCAGCGCGCACACCAGCTCCGGCTTCGCCGTCGGATCCGGGTAGTTCCGGTTCGCCGCGTCGCGCGGGATGCCCAGCTGTTCCTCGCGGGCGTGGCCCTCGGCGGCCTGGGCCGCCGACGGGTGCGCCTGCATCGACAGTGGCTCCTCCGCCGCGAGGATCTTCAACAGGAACGGGAGCCGCCCGCCCCACCGCTTCGCGCAGCGCTCGCCGAGCTGGGTCACCGGGTCGGCGTCCACCAGCTCGAGCAGGCTCCGCTCGGTCCCGTCGGGGCCGATGACGTGCGACGGGTCGCCCGGGTGGGCACCCATCCACAGCTCGGCCTCGGGGTGCGGCGCGGGTACCGGACGGCCCAGCAGCTCGGGGATCGCCGTCCGCGATCCCCAGGCGTAGGGCCGCACCGCGTTGCGCAGCAGCTCCACTGTCACCTCAACTCCACTCCTTCGGGCACCGGCCGGAGCCGGTGCTCGGCAGGTCTCACGCCGTCGCGGGCGCGAAGCGGCCCGCGCCGCCGATGCTGCCCGCGGCCAGCCCGAGGTAGACCGCCGCCAGTTCGAACCGCAGTGCCAGCACCGCGGCCCGCACGATTTCGTCGGCCTCGATCTCCTCGGCCGGCGCGATGACGTCCGCACCCGGCAGCAGGTCCTCGGCCTGGTAGCGCGCCGCGTCCGTGGCCGGACCGGTCCGCACCGAGAGCAGCAGCACCCGGGTGGGGATGTCACCAGAGGGATCGTCCGGATCGGCGAAGATGTCACGCTCTCCGCCACCTGATTGCGCCGCCCGCCGCAATGCGGGGCGCGCCAGGGCCTGACGATAGTCCTCGACGTCACACACCGTGGCCGCGTGGGCGGCGAACGCGTGCGCAGCGTGTTCGCCGACGGCCACCGCGACCGGGTCCAGCCCCCACAGCAGCGGCACGCGGTCGGCGACCCGCAGCGCCAGCGCCTTGGCCGGGTTCGCGAACGACTCCCGGGCCAGGTAGTCCTTTTCGGCTTCCAGGTCCAGCTGGTCGGCCAGTGCCTGGACGTCGGAGATCAGCAGGCCCAGCGCGTTCGCGGTGAGCAGCCCGGCGGCCAGTCCGCGCGGGAACGCCAGCTCCGGCGGCACCGGGATCCGCGGGGCCAGCAGGACACCCTTGCCGGCCACGGAGGCTGCCACCGGGCCTTCCGACGGCGCCGAAAGCACCACCGAGGCGCCGTAGCGGGCGGCGCGTTCGAGGGACGCGGCCAGCTCGCGGTCACCCGGGTCGTCGGTGTGCGCGAAGACGACGTCGAGCGCGCCGATCCAGCTCGGCACCACCTCGGCGACGACCACCGGGACCGGGCACGACGGCGCCAGCAGGGCGGCCAGCAGCCGGGTGAGCGTGCGGCTCACCCCCGGCCGGTCGATCAGCACGACGACACGCGGGCGCCCCAGGTCGAGCCGCTCGGACAGCTCAAGCTCCGCGGCCAGCTCGGCGGTCGCCCGCACCTGGGCGCCGGCCATCGCGGCGGCACGGAGCAACCCCGCGCTGTCGGCCTCGGCCAGCCGCGCGGGGTCGTCGAGCAGCGAGTCGTCAAGCACTGTCGGCATCGGAGTTCCCGTGTTCCCCGGGCAGGGTCGCTTCGTCGAGCAGCAGCACCGGGATGCCGTCACGGACCGGGTACACGCGGCCGCATTCCGTGCACGTCAGCGCGTCGGCCTCGGGGTCGTCCGGGGCGCCCGGCCGGAGCGGGGCGTGATCGGGCGACGGGCACGCCAGGATCTCGAGGAGCTGGGCGTCGAGCGTGATGGCCATGGTTCCTCCATACCACGCGGGGGACTGTGGTGAAGAGCACTTCAGGACACAGTTCGGCCCCTACGCGCACTCGTAGGGGTGGGTCAATTGCGGATGATCGCGAGCACTTCGTCGACCAGCCCCTGCACGGCCTCGGCGTTCGCGGCTTCGACGTTGAGCCGGAGCAGCGGTTCGGTGTTCGACGGGCGCAGGTTGAACCAGGCGCCGCCCGGCAGCTGCACGGTCAGGCCGTCCAGCTCGTCGATCTCGACGCCGGAGCGGGTGCCGAAGGTGTCCTTGACCGCCATCATCTTCGCGACCTGGTCGTCGACGGTGGAGTTGATCTCCCCCGAGGCCGCGTAACGCGAGTACGCGCTGGTCAGCTCGCTCAGCGGGCCGCTCTGCTCGCCGAGCGCGGCGAGGACGTGCAGCGCCGCCAGCATGCCGGTGTCGGCGCGCCAGAAGTCGCGGAAGTAGTAGTGCGCGGAGTGCTCGCCGCCGAAGATGGCGCCGGTGCGGGCCATCTCGGCCTTGATGAACGAGTGCCCGACGCGGGTGCGGACCGGCTTGCCGCCGTGCTCGGCGACGATCTCCGGCACGCCCTTGGACGTGATCAGGTTGTGGATGATCGTGCCGCCCGGGTCTTTGGCCAGCTCTCGCACGGCGACCAGCGCGGTGATCGCGCTCGGCGAAACCGGCTCGCCGCGCTCGTCGACGATGAAGCAGCGGTCGGCGTCGCCGTCGAAGGCGACCCCGGCGTCCGCGCCGACCTCGCGCACCTTCGCCTGCAGGTCGACGATGTTGGCCGGGTCGAGCGGGTTGGCCTCGTGGTTCGGGAAGCTGCCGTCGAGCTCGAAGTACATCGGCACGACCTCGATCGGCAGGCCGTCGAAGACGGTGGGGACGGTGTGCCCGCCCATGCCGTTGCCGGCGTCGACCACGATCTTCAGCGGCCGGCTGCCCGACAGGTCGACGAGGTTGCGCAGGTAGGCGGCGTAGTCGGCGAGGACGTCGCGCTCGCTCACGGTGCCGCGCTGGCCCTCGAACTCCGGCACGCCCTGCTCGACGGTGTCGCGGATCTCGGCGAGCCCGGTGTCCTGGCCGACCGGCGACGCGCCCGCGCGGCACATCTTGATGCCGTTGTACTTGGCCGGGTTGTGGCTCGCGGTGAACATCGCGCCCGGCAGGTTCAGCGAACCCGAGGCGAAGTACAGCTGGTCGGTGCTGGCCAGCCCGATGCTCACGACGTCGAGGCCCTGCGAGGTGACACCCTCGGCGAAGGCCGCCGCCAGCCCCGGCGACGAGTCACGCATGTCGTGGCCGATCACCACCGACGGCGCTTCCGGCTTGATGAGCAGGGCGAACGCGGCGCCGAAGTCGCGGACGAGGTCCGCGTCGAGCTGCTCGCCGACCACGCCGCGAATGTCGTAGGCCTTCACGATGCCCGAAAGGTCTGGCACGCCGTCTCCCCGCGAATAGTCGTCCCGGCGCCCGCTGCGCCGCGCGGAAAGCCTACCGGCGGGGTGAGAGGGTTACGCGTTCAGGCGCGGCCGGGGAGGACCCGCAGGTGACCGCGGCGCCCGGACGGGCCCTCCGGTTCGGGCGCGGGAGCCGGTTTGTCGGAGCGCCCGGCCTCGCGAACGGCCTCGGCCAGCGCAGTGAGTTCGTCGGCCGACGGGTCCGGAGCGGCGAAGGCCCCCTCGTGGCGGACGACTTCCCAGCCCTTGGGGACGGTCAGCCGCAGCGCATGGGCTTCGCAGAGGTCGTACGAATGGGGTTCGGAGGCGGTGGCCAGCGGGCCGACGACGGCTGTGGAGTCGCTGTACGCATACGTCAGCGTGGCCACAGCTGGCTCGAGACAGCCAGTACGCGAACACTTCCGTACGCTCCGCACGAAACGAAACGATAGCGCGTCGCCGCAAGCCTGGAGGAGCGACACGCGCTGGGACGTGCGGACCGCATAGACTTCGGGCGTGGCGACGGCTCGTGATTACCGACAACGGCGGCGCTCGCGGCGGGACCGGCACGGCCGGGGCCTGCGCGGGACGCTGTATCCGGCAACCCTGCCCGCCGCCGCGAGCCGCGCGGAGAGGTTCGACGCACTGGTGCTGGACGCGCTCGAGCCGATCGAGGCCCGCTGGCGCCATGAGCTGACGAAGCTCGACGTGGCGGTCGACGACGTGCCGGAGGTCCGCGAGAACGGCCACTCGCCGGCGGACGGGGTGCTGCACGACGGCGCGGTACCGCTGTCGCGGCTGGTCCCGGCGGGCGTGGACCGGACAGGGCTGCCGACGCGGGCTCGGATCGTGCTGTACCGGCGGCCGCTGGAGGCGCGGGCGAAGGATCCGTCGGAGCTGGCCGAGCTGGTGCATGACGTGCTGGTGGAGCAGGTGGCGGGGTACCTGGGCGTGGAGCCGGACGTCATCGAAGGCGAGTAACGCCGGGGCCGCTGCGAACCGCCGGCCGGATCTTCGACGCCCAACCGGCGACCGAACCCCACAACGCAAACCGGCGGCCGAACAGACGCGCGAACCGGCAGCCGGTAACGCAAGGCAACCAACCACCTCACCAGACCTCCCCCGCCCCTCATCCCTGCGATCCCTTCAGCCGGCGGTCGGGTTTGTCAAGGCGACCCGGCTCCGAAGACCGGCGCGACCTGCGGTTCCGGCACCTC
>NZ_JBEXMD010000069.1:0-36868 GCF_040610315.1 Amycolatopsis sp. NPDC004169 | reverse complement strand
GGCCGGGACCGTGCCGTGAGCGGCCGGTGGCGGCCCGAACTCGGGCGGCGGCGTCGCCGCGGCGCCGGGATCCGGGCCGCCGCCCAGGAGCCGATCGCGGGTCTCGGCGAACCCGCGGTCGAGGTCACCGGGCCGCGGCCCGAAGCCGAGCCGGTCGTGCAGCCGCCGGACGGCGGCCCGTTCGGAGAGCACCACCATGTGTCGATGCTGCTGTCCGGACCCGGCGGGTGACGAGGTCGGCCGGGGTTTCTTAAGCCGATCCACAGGTCGGCCGCCGTCCTCAGGGTCCGCACAGCGGGCGGCGGGTAGCGTCCCCGCGGTGTTCGGTCTCAGCCTGGAGCACCTGGCGATCCTCCTCGTGGCGGCCCTGTTCGTTCTCGGGCCCGAACGGCTGCCCGGTGCGGTGAACCAGGTGACCCGCGCGATGCGACGGCTCCGGGGGTTCGCCGCGGGTGCCCAGCAGCAGTTGGAGGCCGAGCTGGGCCCGGCGCTCGGGCAGGTGCGCAAGCCGCTGCAGGACCTGCAGGCGCTGCGTGAGTTCGATCCGCGGGCCGCGTTGCGCCGCCACCTGCTCGACGACGAACCGCTCCCGCGCCCGACCGGACTGCGCCCGGGGGAGCGGGCACCGATCGACACCGACGCGACCTGAGCCCGCGTCGGGGTGGGTGCGGGCTCGGCGGCAGACGGGGGGCGTTCTGCCGCCGAGCTCACCCTGCCGGAGATCGGGCCGGTCGGGGGGTGTGCCGGACCGATCGGATCGGCACCGGGGGAGAGGGCACGGCGGGGCCGGAATGACGGGCCGGGCCCGAACTCACCGGTTCGGGTGACGCGCCGGGCCGAGCTCCCGGACACGACGAGATCTCGCTCGGACCACCCGGACGTGGGGCGTTGCGTGGCGGCTTGGTTCGTTCGGGTGATCGTCGTGACACTGAGGTGTGATCGCCCGGCGGAAGCGTCAGGGCGACGGGGTGAACCCCCTCGACCGGGGTATGGATGACAGCACTGCGTCGCGAACCATGTTCGGCAAGCCCGTCCACCACGCGCGGTACGCCCGTCCGCCGCTGCGGTGGCGGACCGCGACGGTGCTCGTCGCCACCGCGGTCGTCATCGGCGTCGCGGACACCTTGATCGGCGCGATCGTGCTCGGGGCGGTCGCGGTGCTCGCCGCGCTGCGCGCCCGCTGGGTCCGGGCCGTCGCCCGGCTCGAGGACATTCTCGAAAGCGAACTGTTTCGCGAAGAGTGAGTTCGAAACAATCGAATGGTAATTACATCGACAATGGCTCCTCGAAAGCGCGAAAATCGCGGCGAAACTGCCCCGCGCCAAAGGAGTCCACGTGCCGGACCTGCCGTTCGACCGCCGGGGTTTTCTCACCGTCGCCGCGCTGGCCGCCGGGGCCGCGGCGCTGCCCGGTGGACTGCTTTCCCGCGCCGCGGGGCCGTCGCTCGCCCTCCCCGAGCGGGGTGTCAACGACACCGCCCCCGCCACGTCCTGGACGGACGGTTTCCTGAGCGGCAACGGTGAATACGGTGCCACTTTCCACGGTGCGCCCACCCTGGAAAAGGTGATCTTCAACCACCACCGCTTCGTCCTGCCCAACGGCACCCGGACGGTCACCCCGCCGGTGCTCGCGAGCCGCCTGCCGGGGGTCCGGGACAAGGCGCTCGCCGGTGACTACGCCGGGGCCGACCGCGACTTCTCGGCCGGCTGGTCGCTGCGGTGGACCCAGACCTACCACCCGGCCTACGAGCTCCGGATCGCGACGCCGTCCATGACCACCGCCGACGGCTACCTCCGCACGACCGACTTCCGCACCGGCGAGGTCGCCACCGGCTGGGCCGACGGCGCCGGCACCTGGACCCGCCGGGCGTTCGTCTCGCGCGCGGACCGCGTGGTCGTGCACGAGCTGACGCCGGCCCCCGGCCGGACGATCGACGCGACCTTGAGCGTGTACACCGCGTTGGAGGGCGCACCCGGGAACGTGGGCTTCACGACCCGCGCCACCGTCGCCGGCGGATCCGGCTACCTGAACCTGCGCGGCACGTACCCCGCCGGGCAGGGCGCGTTCGGCTACGAAGGCGTCACCCGCGTCTTCCCGGCCGGCGGCAGCGTCTCGGCGGCCGGGAGCACCATCGTCGTCTCCGGCGCGACGCGGTTGCTGCTGCTCACCAAGCTCGACCGGTACGAGACGCCGGACGCGTGGGACGCCCAGCCGCTGCACGCGGCGCTGGCCGCCACCGACACCGGCTACGCCGCCCTGCTGGCCCGGCACACCGCGATCCACACCGCCTGGTACGACCGCTCCCGGCTGGACCTGAACGTCTCCGCCGCCGACCGGGCCCTGCCGGTCGGTCAGCTGATCGCCCGGCAGAACGGCAACCGGGGCGTCATCGACCTCGCCCTGCTGGAGCGCCTCTACGACTCGGGGCGGTACCTGTTCATCAGCTCCAGCGGAGTCCTGCCACCGCGGCTGACCGGGATCTGGACCGGGACCTGGACCGGCGCCTGGGCCGACGACTTCACCACCGACGCCAACGTCAACCTCCAGGTCGCCGGGGGAAACATCCTGGACACCCCCGAAGCCATGCAGGGGTACTTCAGCCTCGTCCTCGGGCAGCTCGCCCAGTGGCGGACCAACGCGCGGAACCTCTACGGCGCCCGGGGCTTCCTCGCCCCGTCCCGGACCGACGGCGAGTACGGGCACATGCTCCACTTCGACGCCGGCTTCCCCGGCCAGACCTGGACCGGCGGGGCCGACTGGCTGCTCCACCCGCTCCTCGAGTACTGGGAAGTGACCGGCGACCAGGCGTTCCTGCGGGACGAGCTCGGTCCCGCCCTGATGGAGCTGGCACTGTTCTACGAGGACTTCCTCACCCGGACCGACACGGGCGGCAAGGTCGTCTTCGTCCCGTCCTTCTCGATGGAGAACGCGCCGGGCAACACCCACGTCCTCCTGTCGGTCAACGCCACCGGCGACATCATGGCCGGCAAGCACGCCCTGCAGGCCGCCATCACCGCGGCCGACGCGCTCGGTGTGGAGCAGGGCAGCGGCCAGGGCGTCCAGCGCTGGACCGCTCTGCTCGGCAACCTGCCCGCGTACCGGATCAACGGGGACAACGCACTGGCGGAGTGGTCCTGGCCGAGCCTCGCCGACAACTACGACCACCGGCACGTCCACCACCTGTACGGCGCCTGGCCGCTGCACGAGCTCAACCCGGAGACCCGGCCGGAGCTGATCGCGCCCGCGCTGCGGGCCCTGGAACTGCGCGGCGACGAAAACCTGTCCGCACACGGGAGCCTCCACCGCGCGCTGGCCGCCGCCCGGCTGAAGGACGGCGGGAAGGTCTACGCCAACCTCCGCAAGATCCTCGGCAACACCATGGTCTTCCGGTCGCTGATGACCTCCCACAACCCCGGCCTGCAGACCTACAACGCCGACGCGGCCCACACGATCCCCGCCGTGCTGGCCGAGGCGGTGCTGTACTCCCGGCCGGGGGTGCTGGAAATCCTGCCCGCCCTGCCCGGGCAGCTGGCCAAGGGGTCGATCACCGGCGTCCGGGCGCGCGGCCGGATCCGGGTCCACCGCCTCGGCTGGGACCTGCCCGCGCGCACGGTCACGCTCTCCGTCACCTCGGCGATCGACCAGGCCGTCACGCTGATCAGCCGCCGGGGCCTGACTTCGCTGACCACGGCGGCGCCCGTGAGCCCGTCGCCGCTGGGTTCGCACGCCCGAGTCGTCTCCCTGGTGGCGGACCAGCGCGTCGACCTCACCGTCGCACTGGACGCCGGGTACGTGCGGCTGGTCAACCGGCGCAGCGGGAAGGTCCTCGACGTCACCGGCGGCGGAACGGCCGACGGCGTCAAGGTCGTCCAGTGGACCTGGTCCGGCGGCGCCAACCAGCAGTGGCAGGTCCGGCCGAACGCGGACGGCTCGGTCCGGCTGGTCAACCGCAACAGCGGCCGGCTGCTGGAGAGCCCCGCGGGCGCCGGTCAAGGCACCCAGCTGGACCAGGCGCAGGACACCGGCGGGGACAACCAGTGGTGGCAGCTCACCGGCACCGGTGACGGCTACCACCGGCTCGTCAACGTCCGCACCGGCCTCTGCGCGGACGTCGAGGGCGGCTCGGGAACCGACGGCGCCCGCGTGCTCGGCTGGCCCGTCACCACCGGCACCAACCAGCAGTGGCAGCTGGTCGACGGGTGATCCGGCCGCCGGGCCGGTGTTAAGCGGCGGCCGGAAAAGTCGTCACACGGGGGCGGCCTGGTAACACGCCGGTGTTCCGGGGGAAACCGTCCGGAAATGGTTCGCCGGTGCACTGATCGGCATGACCTTCCAGCTCGACGGCCTGCACCGGCCGGTGATCGTGGTCGGCGGCGGCCAGGCGGGACTCTCGATGTCCCACTGCCTCACCACCGCCGGAGTCGGGCACGTGGTGCTCGAACGCGAGCGCGCGGGGCACGAATGGCGGACCCGCCGCTGGGACAGTTTCTGCCTGGTCACGCCGAACTGGCAATGCCGGCTGCCCGGGTTCCCCTACCCGGGCGACGATCCGGACGGGTTCATGGTCCGGGACGAGATCGTCGCCTACCTCGAGGCGTACGTGAAGGAGTTCGACGTCCCGCTGTACGAGGGCGTCGAAGCGACGCGGCTGCGGCCGCTGCCCGAGGGCGGGTTCCGGCTCACGACGTCGGCCGGTGAGCTCACCGCCGACCACGTCGTGCTGGCCACCGGCCCGTACCAGGTGCCGCTGAAGCCGCGGCTGGCCGAACGGCTGCCCGAGCACGTCGTCCAGCTGCACTCGGCCGAGTACCGCAACCCCGCCCAGCTGCCGGACGGCGAGGTGCTGGTCGTCGGCACCGGGCAGTCCGGCTGCCAGATCGCCGAGGACCTGCACCTGGCCGGGCGCCGGGTGCACCTGGCCGTCGGGTCGGCGCCGCGGGTCGCGCGGCGCTACCGCGGGCGGGACGTCGTCGCGTGGCTCGACGAAATGGGGTACTACGCCAGGGGGATCGACGAGTTCGCCGACGCGGACGCCGTGCGGTTCCGGGCCAACCACTACGTGACCGGCCGCGACGGCGGGCACGACATCGACCTGCGCGCGTTCGCCGTGGAGGGCATGCAGCTCTACGGCAGGCTGACCGATGTCCGAAGTGGACGGATGACGTTCGCCGGCGACCTGCGGCGCAACCTCGACGCGGCCGACGCGGTGTCCGAGGGCATCAAGGACTCCATCGACGCCTTCATCGCGCAACGCGGGATCGCGGCGCCGCCGGAAGCTCGCTACCGGCCGGTGTGGGAACCGGCGGACGAACCCCGGACCCTCGACGCGGAAGCGCTTTCGGCCGTCGTCTGGAGCACGGGCTTCGGCCGCGACCACCGCTGGATCGACGTCCCGGTGTTCGACGGCAAGGGCTACCCGACCCACCACCGCGGCGTCACCAGCTGCCCCGGGCTGTACTTCCTCGGGCTGCCGTGGCAGCACACCTGGGGTTCGGGGCGGTTCTGCGGTGTCGCCGCGGACGCGGCGTACCTGACCCGGCGGATCACCGGCGAGGGGCGGGGTGCCGACGTCCGGTGGATCTCCGGCACGCCGGTGAGCACCTACCCGGCCGACGACGACTGGGTCGCGCCCCGGACGGTGGCGTGATGCGCTGGACCCACGACGCCCACCGGCACCTCGGCGTGCTGCCCGCGTACCCGTTCTACGGCGGGCCGCCGGTCGCCCCGGCGATCGGCAGCCGCGCGACGATCGGCGAGCTGCTGTCCGACATGGACCGGGAAGGGACCGAACGCGCGCTGGTGATCCCGAACTACGGCGTCCCGGACCCGGCGATCGCGTTCTCCTTCAACGAGCTCTGCGTCGAGGCGGCGGGCAAGGACGACCGGATCAGCGCCGCGCTGTGGGTGTCTCCGCGCGCCGAGGACGCCGGCCGGACCGGCGAAGCACTGGCACTGGCCGGCGAACGAGGCGTGCGGGCCCTGAAACTCAGCTTCCTGCTGGGCGGCAGGGCGTCCGATCCCGCCTGCAAGCCGCAGCTGGACCGGATCTTCGCCACCGCGAAGGAGCACGACCTCGTCGTGCACGTCCACACCTCGCCCGGCGCGGCGTCGGACATCGACGAGGTCGGCAAGCTCGTCGACACCTACGCCGGCGACGTCAAGCTGCACCTCGTCCACTTCGGCGGCGGGATGAGCGGGCACATCAAGCTCGTCGGCGGCCGCTTCTTCGACTGGATCGCCGCCGGCAAGCAGGTCTACACCGACCTGTCCTGGGCGATCGGTTTCACCCCGCGGTGGCTGGTCGACGAAATCTCGCGGCGCGGCATCGGCCACGACCGCGTGCTGTTCGCCTCCGACCAGCCGTGGGGCGATCACGAGGGCGAACTCGCGAAGCTGGCCGCCGCGGCCGGCGACGGCGAGCTCGCCGACCTGGTTTTCCGCGGCACGTTCGACGTGCTGTACGGATCGACGAAAGGGAAATAGACCGATGGCAGAGCTGACCGAGACCGAGAAGACCAGCCTCGACGAGATCCCGCACCCGTCGCTGCCGCAGGGGTCCAGCCTCTACGGCGGGACGAAGGTCTTCCCGGACTACCAGGCCGAACCCGGCCAGAGCTACTTCACCCTCGTGCACGGCATCGCGCACGAGTCGTCGGTGAGCTTCGTGGCGATCCTGCAGGCGACCCGCGCCCTGCGGAAGGGCTTCGAGGCCGCGATCTACTTCTACGGCCCGGGTTCGCTGAACTGCCTGGCCACCCGCGGCTTCCCGACCACCGGCAACGCCGCGTTCCCCGGCGAGCTGAACATCAACGACCAGCTCAAGACGTTCATCTCCGAAGGCGGCAAGGCCTACTGCTGCCGCTTCGGCCTGTCGCTGCACGGCGCCCGCGAGGAGGACCTCATCGAGGGCGTCATCCCGACGCACCCCCTCGACGTCCAGGACGCGCTGATCCACTACGCGCGCAAGGGCGCGATCATCAACTCCACCTACATGTTCTAGGAGCGGTTCGTGCGCGTTGGCATCGAAGAAGACCTGGACACCCGCGCCGACATCGCCGTCCGCGGGGTGCGAGTGGACGCACCCGTACAACGCAGCAAGGGCGCCGGGCCGAGCGACGACGGCCACCTGGTCGTCGACGGTGCCAACGCGACGCTGCCGCTGAACCCCGAGAGCCCCTACGAGGTCCGCGACGGCCGGATCCACCGGGGCGCCGTCGACCTCGGGCTGAGCGTGACCCCGGTGGCGCGGCCGCGGTTCTACGACCTGTCCACTTCGGACGGGATCCCGTACCGGAAGATCGCGCTGCTGCACGGCAAGGACGTCCTCGCGACCACCGTCGTGCAGACCTGCATCCGGTACGCCGAGGACCAGCGCTGCCGGTTCTGCACCATCGAGGAGTCGCTGCGGGCGGGGTCCACCGTGGCCGCGAAGACCCCGCAGCAGCTGGCGGAAGTCGCCGAAGCGGCCGTGCGGCTCGACGGCGTCCGGCAGATGGTGATGACGACCGGCACCACGGCCGGGCCCGACCGCGGCGCCCGGCACCTCCTCCGGTGCGTCCGCGCGGTGCTCGACGCCGTGCCGGGCCTGCCGATCCAGGTGCAGATCGAGCCGCCGGGCGACCTCGGCGTGCTGCAGGACCTGCGGGAAGCCGGAGCGACGTCGATCGGCATCCACGTCGAGTCGCTCGACGACGACGTCCGGCGGCGCTGGCTGCCGGGCAAGTCCACCGTCCCGCTGGCCGAGTACGAAGCCGCGTGGGCGGAGGCGGTCCGGGTGTTCGGTCCCAACCGCGTCTCGACCTACCTGCTGATCGGGCTCGGCGAGGACCCGGACGAGCTGGTCGAGGGGGCCGGGCGGCTGATCGGCATGGGCGTCTACCCGTTCGTCGTCCCGATGCGGCCGATGCTCGGCACGCTGGCCCGCCGCGACGGCGCCACCGCGCCTTCGCCGTCGCTGGTCGCCGAGGTCACCAGCCGGGTCGCCGCCCTGCTGCGGGCCGCCGGGATGACCGGCGCCGACCAGGGCGCGGGCTGTGCCGCGTGCGGCGCCTGCGGGCTGCTCAGCGCGGTGGGCGGCTGACGTGGACCACGACATCCTCGCGTTGCTCGGCGACGTCCGCAGCGTCGCCGCCCGCCCGGCGGTCCGGATTTCCGAAGCCGATCACGACGGGCTGGCTGCCTACCGCGCGTTGCGCCACGAAGCTTTCGTGGCGCGGCAAGGGCTCTTCACCGGGCACGACCTCGACGACCACGACATCGATTCGCGGACGATCGTGCTGCTGGCCCGGGACACCGCGGGAGCCGTACTGGGCGGGGTCCGGCTCGGCCCGGCCACCGACGGTCCCGACCTCGGCTGGTGGCGGGGCGGCCGCCTGGTCGTCGCTGCCGGCTCCCCGGCCGGCGTCGGCTCGGCGCTGGTCCGCGCGGCCTGCGCGCGGGCCGAGGCCGAGGGGGCGCTGCGGTTCGAGGCGACCGTCCAGACCCGCACCGAAAAGCTGTTCACCCGCCTCGGCTGGCAGCGGGTGCGGCCGGTGACCGTCGCCGGCCACGACCACGTGCTGATGCGGTGGCCGATCGGCCGGATCGCCGCGCTCGCCCGTGCGACGAAGGCCGCGCTCGGCCCGCTGCTGCGCGGGCTGACCGGCGTGCCCGGCTTCGTCGGCGACGACGGTGTCCCGCTGCCGGGCACCGACGTCGTCGCGGCCTGCGACGCGATCATCCCGGCCATGGTCGAGCGCGACCCGGAGTGGGCGGGCTGGTGCTCGGTGCTGGTCAACCTCAACGACCTGGCCGCGATGGGCGCCACCCCGACCGGCCTGCTCGACGCACTCGGCGCCCGCGACGCGTCCTTCGCCGCCCGTGTCCTCAGTGGACTCCGGAAGGCGAGCGAGGCGTACGGCGTGCCGGTGCTCGGCGGGCACACGCAGTTCGGCGTCCCGGCGTCGCTCTCGGTCACCGCACTGGGCCGGACCACCGACCCGGTGCCCGGCGGGGGCGGGAAGCCGGGGCAGCGCGTCTGGCTCACCGCCGACCTCGGCGGCGGCTGGCGGCCCGGCTACACCGGGCGGCAATGGGACTCGACGAGCTTCCGCCGCACGCCGGAGCTGCGCGAACTGCTCGGCTCGGTCGCGAAGGCGCGACCGGCCGCGGCCAAGGACGTCTCGATGGCCGGCATCGTGGGCACGCTCGGCATGCTCGCCGAGGCGTCCGGCTGCGGCGCGGTGCTGGACGTCGCCAAGGTGCCGCGACCGCGGGCAGCGTCCACAGGGGACTGGCTGACCTGCTTCCCGGGCTTCGCGATGCTCACCGCGGGCGCACCGGCACCGGCCGGGCCCGCGGTCACCGCGGCGTGCGGCGAGCTGGTGGCGGGCACCCGCGTCACGCTGCGCTGGCCCGACGGCGAACGGACGACCGCCATCGACGGCGGCGTCACCGGATTGGGGAACTCATGACGACACTGAGAATGGCCGCGGTCGCCGCGCCGTTCGACCGCGACCTCGAGGCCGACTTCGCCCGCATCGAGAAGCTGATCGGCGAGGCGAAGGCCGAGGGCGTCCGGCTGCTGGCTCTGCCCGAGGCGGCCCTCGGTGGCTACCTGGCCAACCTCGACGGCGGGGCCGAGGGCCCGCCGGCGCTGGCCGCCGACGGCCCGGAGCTGCGCCGGCTGGCCGCGCTCGCCGGGGACCTGGTGGTGACCGCCGGGTACTGCGAACTCGACGACGGCCGCCGGTACAACTCCGCGGTCTGCGTCAGCGGCGACGGCGTCCTCGGGCACCACCGCAAGGTCCACCAGCCGCTGGCCGAGAACGCCAGCTACGGCGCGGGCGGCGAGTTCGCCGCGTTCGACACGCCGGTCGGGCGGCTGGGCATGCTCATCTGCTACGACAAGGCGTTCCCCGAATCCGCGCGGGCACTGGCCCTCGACGGTGCCGAGATCGTCGTCTGCATGTCGGCCTGGCCCGGCAGCCGGACCAACCCGGCTGCCGACCTCGCCGAAGACCGCTGGAAACGCCGGTTCGACCTGTTCGACCGGGCCCGTGCGCTGGAGAACCAGATCGTCTGGCTCTCGGCCAACCAGTCCGGCACCTTCGGCGACCTGCGGTTCGTCGCGAGCGCCAAGGTCGTCGACCCGGGCGGCGAGGTCGTCGCCGACACCGGCGTCGCCGAGGGCATGGCCGTCGCCGAACTCGACGTCCGGGCGGCGCTGGAAACCGCGCGGCGGTCGATGGGACACCTGGCGGACAGACGGCCCGACGCCTACCCGGTTAGTGTCCCGTGAATGGGGCAGACCCGGATCGCCGCCGTGGCCGCGCACTTCGGCCGCGACCTCGACTTCGACCTCCAGCGCATCACGACGCTGATCGACCACGCCCGCTCGGCAGGCGCCGCGCTGCTGGTGCTGCCGGACGCGGCCCTCGGCGGCTACCTCGCCGACCTGCGCCACCCGGACCCGGACGCGCTCCCGCCTGCCCTCGACCCGGACTGCGCGGAGCTGAAGACCATCGCCTCGCTCGCCGCGGAGATGGTCGTCTGCGTCGGCTACTGCGAGGCCGACGGGCCGCGGCGGTACAACGCGGCGGTCTGCGTGACCGGGGACGGCGTGCTCGGGCGGCACCGCAAGGTCCACCAGCCGCCGGGGGAGAGCGTCGCCTACCAGCCGGGTGACCGGTTCGCCGCGTTCGACACCCCGGTCGGGCGGCTGGGCATGCTGATCGACTACGACAAGACCTTCCCCGAGTCGGCCCGGTCCCTCGCCCTCGACGGCGCGGACGTCGTGGCCTGCCTGAGCGCGTGGCCGACCAGCATCACCAACCGCGCGCCGCGGATGGCCCAGGACCGCCAGTCCCGCCTGTTCGACCTCTACGACCAGGCGCGGGCGGCGGAGAACCAGGTCGTGCTGGTCTCGTCCAACCAGACCGGCGCGATGGGCGGGATGCGGTTCCTTGGCCAGGCCAAGGTCGTCGGGCCCGGCGGCGAAATCCTGGCCCGCACCTGGTCGAAGGCCGGGATCGCGGTGGCCGAGCTCGACATCGGCCAGGAGATCGCCAACGCCCGCCGCGTGCTGCACCACCTGGGGGAGCGGAAACCGTCGGTGTACCGGGAGGCCTGATGCGGATCGCCCTGCTGAGCTACTCGACCAAGCCCCGCGGCGGCGTCGTGCACACGCTCGCGCTGGCCGAGGCGCTGGCCGAACTCGGCGAGGACGTCACCGTGTGGACCCTCGGCCGCGGCGGCGACGCGGGGTTCTTCCGGCCGGTCGACCCGCGGGTGCGGCTGGCGGTCGTCCCGTTCCCCGATGTCCCGGGCGAGTCGGTGGGCGAGCGGATCCTGCGGTCGATCGCGGTGCTGCGCGCGGCGTTCACCCCGGACGCCTACGACGTCGTGCACGCGCAGGACTGCATCAGCGCGAACGCCGTCGACCGGTGCGTCCGGACGATCCACCACCTCGACACCTTCACCACGCCGGAACTGGCGGCCTGCCACGAACGCGCGATCGTCCGGCCGTACGCCCACCTCTGCGTGTCCGCCTCGGTCGCCGCGGAGGTCCGCGCCGGCTGGGGCATCGAGGCGACGGTGATCCCCAACGGCGTCGACTACGACCGCTTCGCGACCGCCCCGCGCACGCCGGAGCGGGGGCGGTACGTGCTGGCGGTCGGCGGGATCGAGCCGCGGAAGGGCTCGCTGGACCTGCTGGAGGCGTACGCCCTGCTGGCCGACCCGGACCTCCGCCTGCTCATCGCCGGCGGCGAGACCCTCTTCGACTACCGCGACTACCGCACGCGCTGGGAGAAGCGCGCCGCGGAGCTGGGCGTCTCGCCGGTGGTGCTCGGCCCGGTCCCGCACGACTCGCTGCCTTCACTGGTGGCGTCTGCCGCGGCGTTCGCTTTCCCGTCCACGAAGGAGGGTTTCGGGCTGGCGGCGATGGAGGCGCTCGCCGCCGGGGTGCCGGTGGTGACCCGGGACCTGCCGGTGCTGCGGGAGGTCTTCGGCGGGGCGGCGCGGTTCGCCGTGGACCCGCCTGGGTTCGCCCGGGAGCTGCGGGTGGCGCTGGGCGGGGTGGATCCGGCGCCGGGGCGGGCGCTGGCCCGGCGGTACACGTGGGCGGCGGCCGCGGAAGCGCATCGGGTCTTCTACCGGGACCTGCGTCGCTTCGGGTGATCAGACCGGGTCGTCGCGGAAGGCGGCTGCCGCGCACTCGGCGCCGCTGCCGGCCTGGTGCTGGGCCACCACGACACTGCCCGCGATGGTGATCGGCGGTTCGAGCGGGATCGCGCGCACCCGGGTCGAGCGGATCTCGGCGGCCTGGTCGGCGGGCAACACCGTCCAGCTCCGGGGATCCGAGCCGACTTCGACGATCGTGTCCTGCAGCGTGCCGGTCGGCCGGCCCGGCTTCGCGCACAGACCGGTTTCGTGCAGGGCCACGGCCACGGCGTCGTAGAGCGCCGGGTCGTGCTCGCGGGCGGGCAGGCGCAGCGCGTCGTCCGCCAGCTCGGTCAGGCCGGCGGCGGGGCGAGCCGCGGCCGGGTGGTGGCGGGACACCACCGCGTACAGCCGTTCGGTCCAGGCCGGCAGCACCTCCAACCCGGGCACCGAACGCACGCCCCTGGTCAGCGCCAGGTCGAGGTCACCCTGCCGGAGCGCGTTGAGCCGGGCTTCGACGGGCAGGTCGACCAGGACCACGTCGAACTCCGGCGCCCGCTCGCGGAGGGCGTCGATCCCGCGTTCCAGGCGGGCGGTCAGGCCGGCCGCGGTGCCGATGCGCACGGTCGTCACGACCTGCTTCGCCGCGAGCTCCACCTGACTGGCCGCGGCCAGCGTGCTGCGTGCGGCCTCGAGCACCCGCTGCCCGGCGGCGGTGAGCCGGACGCGCCGGGGCGACCGGTCGAGGAGCCGGACCCCGAGTTCCCGCTCCAGCCGGGCGATCTGCTGGCTGACCGCGGGCTGCGCGATGTGCAGCCGCTCGGCGGCCCGGCCGAAGTGCAGCTCGTCGGCGACCGTGACGAAATAGCGCAGTGCCCGCAATTCCATGATAAGCCGAGCTTATCGCAGCACGTGGCGGTTGGTGGTGGCGGGCGCCGCCATCCGCTGCTGGAGTGGTGATCATGACCATCGAACTGGGCCCCGTCGGCGCCTACCTGACCACCGCCGAGGCGACCGCGGCCGACGCCGTCGCGCTGGAACGAGCCGGCTACGGCGCGATCTGGCTGGCCGCGTCCCCGGCCGCCGACCTCCTCGCGGCGGAGCGGCTGCTCGACGCCACCAGCCGGATCGTGGTGGGCACCAGCGTGCTCAACGTGTGGCAGGCCGACGCGGGCACGGTCGCCGACGCCTACCACCGGATCACGGCGAAGCACGACGGCCGGCTCCTCGTCGGCATCGGGGCCGGCCACCGCGAAATCGACGCCGGCTACACCTCCCCGGTGGCGAAGGTCGAGAGCTACCTGGACTTCCTGGTGGCGGCCGGCGTCCCCGCCGACCGCGTGCTACTGGCCGCCCTCGGTCCCCGGATGCTCCGGCTGGCGGCCGAACGGGCGGCCGGCACGCTCACGCTCCAGGTGACGCCCGAGCACACCCGCCGCGCCCGGGAATCACTCGGCCCGGGCAAGCTGGTGATCCCCGGCCACGGCGTCGTGCGGGACACCGACGTCGAGCGCGCCCGGGAGACCGGCCGCGCCGGGCTGCGGCCGATCCTCGGCATCTCCAGCTACGCCGCCAACCTCCGCCGGATCGGGTACACCGACGACGAGCTGACCGACCCGTTCGCCGACCGGCTGCTCGACGCCCTCGTCCTGCACGGCGACGAGCCGGCCATCGCGGCGGGCATCCGCGCGGAGCTGGCGGCCGGCGCGGACCACGTCGGCCTGCACGTGCTGGGCGAGGACCCGATCGGCACGCTGAGGTCGGTCGCCGACGCCGTCCGCGACGGGCAGGGCCTGCCGGTGTAGTACCCGGCTGCGGTTCACGCCGTGGGGGCGGTCCATTGCTGGTTCGGCTGGCCGTTGCACGCCCAGAGGAGCACCTTGGTCCCGTTCGCGGTGCCCTGGCCGCTCGCGTCCAAGCAGAGGTTCGACTGGACGCCGGTGATCGTGCCGTTCGCGTTCACCGTCCACTGCTGGTTGGCCTGGCCGTTGCAGTCCCAGATCACCACCGGTGTCCCGTTGGCCGTGCCCTGGCCGGAGGCGTCGAGGCACTTGGTGCCGTAGACGGTGAGCTGGCGGCTCGCGGTGCGGGTCCAGGTCTGGCCCGGGCCGCCCTGGCAGTCCAGCAGCTGCAGCTGGGTGCCGTTGGCGGTGGTCGCGTTCGGCACGTCGAGGCAGCGGCCGGACTGCTTGCCGGTGATCGGGCCGCCGCCCGCCGGGGGCGTGCCGTCGGTGCCGGTGACGGTGAGCAGGACCGCTTCCCCGGCCGGGACCGAAGTGGCGTAGCTCGAGGCGAACGTCCCGCGGTCGGCGCCGGCCCAGACGTCCCGGACGGCCGCCGGACCCGACAGGCCGAGGGCGGACCACCGGGCGGTGATGGTGGCGGCCGAGCCGGTGCGGTTGAGCAGGACGACGGCCCGGCGGCCGGTGCCGGACAGCACCTTCTGGTAGACCTGCAGGCCGGTGGCGTCCTCGGCGACCTTCGTGCCCTGCCGCCCGAGCGAGTCCTGGTCGATGGCGATCATCTCGCGGTTGGTCAGGGTGGCGCGGGTGGCCGCGCTCATGTCGCTGGGCTTGTTCCCGGCGATCAGCGGGGCACCCGAGATGGCCCACAGGCTCAGGTGGGTGCGGTTCTGCGCGTCGGAGAACCCGGACAGGCCGGCGATGAGCATGTCGGGATCGTTGTAGTGGCCGGGACTCTGCGCGGCGGCGTGCTGCGCGGCGTCGAAGTTGGCCAGCATCCGCGACATCGACGGCTTCTCGCCCCAGTAGATGATGTCGCCGCTGGTCCGCCACAGGTTCGAGATGCCCGGCGCCCAGTTCCACGGCTGGCTGCTGCCCCATTCGCAGACGGAGAACGTCATCGGCCGGCCGGTCTGGGCGGTGGCGCGCGAGATGGAGTCGCTGATCTGGGTGTAGGCCGTGCGCGCGTTGAGCCCTTCGGCCTGGCCGCCGCACCAGTCGACCTTCACGTAGTCGAAGCCCCACCGCGAGAACTGGAGGAAGTCCTGGTCGTAGTGGCCTTCCGCGCCGGTGCCGGGGTAGGCGGGGTGCCCGGTGGGGTAGTAGTAGCCGCAGCCGTTGCGGCCGGCGTCGGTGTAGATGCCGGCTTTCAGGCCCTTGCTGTGGATGTAGGCGGTGATGGCGGCCATCCCGCCGGGCCACTTCGCGGTGTCGACGGTGATGTTCCCGCCTGCGTCCCGGCTCCCGGTCCACCAGCCGTCGTCGATGTTGACGTACTCGTAGCCGGCGTCCTTCATGCCGGAGGACACGATCGCGTCCGCCTGTTGTTCGATGACGGTGTGGTCGATCGCCCCGGCGAAGGAGTTCCAGGAGTTCCAGCCCATCGGCGGTTTGGTGATGGGCGCCGGAGCGGCGGTGGCGTTCGACGGCGCCGCGAGGGTGAAGAAGGCGGCGATCAGGGCGCATACTGTCCACAGAGGACTCAGCTTGATTCGGCGTGCTTGCGGCAACGGAACCCCCATCGACGGTGACGGTGGAATGTGAACGCTAACACAGGCGGCGGGGGAAGCGGTTTTTCCGCTGAAAGTTACAGGTTCCGCGCCGGAGGAGGGGTCCGGTATGCTCGCCGGTGGCCGCAATCCCGGTGCCGCGAAGACGGGCGATCGGGTGCCGGACACCGGGAGTTTCCGGCACCCGCGCCCGTACCAAGTCCGGCTCGGCGGTGTTCGCGGCTCAAGTCCTGAGCCGCGAAGCTCACGGCTCGGTACCCCAGGCGAGCGCACCCGACCGGTACGCCGTGACAGTCGCCAGGTCGGTGAACGACGTCGCCGCCCGGTAGCTGTAGTCGTCCGCCTGGTTGAACCCCGACCAGTCCGCCTTGGCCACCCGGATCTGGACCTCGCCCGTGTTCGCGCCGGCGGCCAGGCTGCCGCCGGTGAAGGCGAGCTCCACGTACGCGTCCGCGCCCGGCCGGGGCGTGCTGAGCTTCACCACCCGCAAGCTGACGTTGCCGCAGCCGGCCACCGCGTAGTCGCACCAGATCTGGTAGCCCGGGCTGGTGGCGTCGCCGGTGAACCAGTAGCGGGCCGTGACACCGCTCAACGCGACCGCCGTGCTGCTCCGGTTGACGATCTGCAGGCCGGCGCGGATCTGGTTGTCCGTGGCGCCGCTGCTGGACCGCTGCTGCACTGCGAGCGAGCCGGTGCCGGGGTTGCCGCCGGTCGTGGTGGTGACCGAGACCGGGCTACTGGCCGCGGACTGGTTGCCCGCCGCGTCGCGGGCCCGGACCGAGAACGTGTACGCCGTGCCCGGGGTGAGGCCGGTGACCTGGTAGCCGGTTGCGGTCGTGCTGCCGATCGCCGCCCCGGCCGCGTTGAGCACGTCGTAACCGGCGACGCCGACGTCGTCGGTGGCGGCCGTCCACACCAGACCGACACTCGTGCTGCCGGCGGTGGCGGTGACGCCCGTGGGTGCGGACGGCGGCGTGGTGTCCGCTGTGGACGGTCCCGGCGGCGTGCCCCACAGCACGGTCGAGCCCTGGGCGAGTACCAGCCGCGCCGCGTCCGCGGGCGCTGATCCGCTGGGGGCGAGGCCGGTGTGCGACCAGTCGTCGGCCGGGTTCCAGGTGCCGGCGCTGGTGATCCGGAACTGCACTTCCTTGCGGTAGCGGGACTGCCCGCCCGGCGCGACGCCGCCCGAGCACGTCACCTCGACGTAGTGGACCGCGCCGGAGAACGGGCGCACCACGGGTGCGTCGCACTGGTTGTAGGCCGAGGTGACCGAGATCTGGCCGGGCGTGGTGGCGCCGTCGAGGGTGAAGTAGTAACGCAGCGAGCCGGTGAAAGTGCGGGCCGGCCACGCCGACTTGTTGAGCACGTACGCCTTGACCTCGGTGAACGTGCTGCCGTCCGGCTGGTTGAGCGCGCCCTGCGCCGAGAGCTCCGGGCCGTCCGGGGTTTCCTTCGGTGGGAAGGAAGCCAGTGGGGTGCCGCCGTACTCGCCGTAGAGGCGGGCCAGCGCGCCGGTGAACCCGGCGTTGTAGTCGAGGGCCACCTCGTTCATCGTGTAGTTGGTGCGGTCGTCGGTGTAGGAGTCGTTGGCCGAGCTCGGGCCGCCGACGAGCGCGCCGTAGAGGGTGTGCCGGCTCTGCGCCGGCTCGTTGATGTTGTCCGCCCACGAGCCGTGCGCGGTGCGGTGGTGCGGGTTCCGGGGCGGGTTGACGCCGAAGCCGACCTCGAAGCTCGCGCCACGCGGGTTGTCGCCGAGCGCGTAGTCGATCTGCCGGACGCCGAAGTCGTGGTACGTCGTGGCGCGCGTGGGATCGCTGCTGCGCAACCAGTCCGAGTAGGTGAGCGCCACGAACGCGGTGTTCGCCGCGTAGCGCAGCGAGCCCCATTGGTCGAGCACGGCCTGGCCGCCCGGGGAGTAGGGCACGCGCTGGCCGTTGACGCCGGTGGTCCACCAGTCCAGCCAGCGGTTGGCGTCGGCGACGTATTCGGGGTCGCGGGTGAGCTGGGCGAGCAGGACGTAGGCGCCGTAGGACTTGTCGTCCCAGGCCAGCGTCCAGCGGTAGGACCGGGTGGTGGTCTGCGGCTCGGTACCGAGCTTTTCGTACTCGGCACGCGCCTTCGCCAGGTACGTGCTGTCGCCGGTGGCTTTGTAGAGCCAGATCGCGCCCCACACGAGCTCGTCCTGGTAGCCGCTCCAGGACTTGTAGAAGCTCTGGGCGTCGGTGATGCAGTTGGAGTAGACGCCGCGGTGGTTGTCGGCGAACGAGTACAGCTGCTTGGCGTGGGTGAGCAGGGTGGCCGCGTAGCCCGGGTCGCCGGTCTGGAACACCATCGAGCCGGCGGCCAGCTGCGCGGCGGCCTCGCCGGCGAGGTCCGAGCCGGGGCAGGCGTCGTCGATGCGGTACGCCGGCCGCGCCATGGTCATCGTCTCGGCGGGACCCCACCACTTGTGGTCGTCGTCGCCCTTGCCGACCTGGCCGTAGAGCACGTCGGGCTGCGGGTGCGCCTTGATCAGCCAGTCGGCACCCCAGCGCAGGTTCGACAGCAGGTAAGGCCACTGGCCGGAGTTCTGGTAGGCGGTGCGGTTCTCCAGCGCGCCCCAGGCGAGCATGGTCATGCTGAACTCGAACGGCAACCCGAACTTGACGTGGTCGCCGGCGTCGTAGAAGCCGCCGGTGAGGTCGAGGCCGGCGTCCTTGCCGTCGTCGAGGGCGGACGGGCCGCGCCACGAGACGCGGTTGTCGGCGGGCAGGGCGCCGGAGCGCTGGGCGTCGTAGAACCAGACGGCCTTCTGCAGTGCCTCGCCGTAGTTGAACTTCCCCGCGGCGCCGGCCGGCGGCCCCGGGACGACCAGAGTCAGGCCGAGCACGAGCAAGGCCACGATCGCCCGGGCTGTCGCCTTCGCCGTTGAAGAACGCACACCGCCTCCTCGCAACTGGGAGCGCTTCCAGGGCGAAGGTTAAAGAGCGGGACGCCGGGTGTAAAGCGTCGGTGACCGAGGTACGCGTTTCGGCCTACTGCCGAAGGCTGTCCGGCGTAGGGAACTGCTCGGCGCGCCCTGATGGTGAACCGGTTAAGCCGCGGCCTTCTGGGAGCGCTCTCACGTTGCGGGTATGCTCCGCACCGGCAGGCGCGCAGCAAACCGCGTCAGCTTCCGAGGACGGCCCGCAAAGCGGGCTGCAGCCGGTCGCCGTGGGCGCGGACCAGCTCGTCGCACAGCTCGAAGATCTTCGGCACCGGCAGGGTGGCCGCCGTGGCCGGGTCGGTCATCGCCGCGTGGCGGATGTGGCAGGGGTCGTCCTCGACGGCCGCGCGCACGACCAGGTCGTCGACGCTCAGGTACGTCCGGTTGAGCGCGGCGAGCTGCGGCGGCAGCGCGCCGATCCGGGTCGGCCGGACGCCGGTTCCGTCGACCAGGCACGGCACCTCCACCACGCCGCCGGCGGGCAGGTTCTCGATCAGGCCGCGGTTGACGACGTTGCCGTACACGGTCCGCGGGGTGCCGGTGACCAGGCTGTGGACGATCTGCGGCGCGTACTCGCCGGTGCCTTCGACGGGCAACGGCTCCCCGGCCGCGATCGCCCGGCGGGTCCGCTCGTACTCGGCCTCGTTCTCCGCGACGATGCCGAGGTAGGCGCCGACCGGCAACCGCAGGCGTTCGACCTCGCTGTCGTGCTTCAGGTACCAGGGCACGTACTCGGCGGAGTGCTCGCTGGTCTCCGTCGGGTAGTAGCCGAGCCGCCGCAGCATGTCGAACCGGACGCGCCGCCGCAGCTGCGCGTCGGACTCGGCCAGCTCGCGCAGCCGCGGGTAGAGGTCGGCGCCCGCGTGCTCGAACCGCAGCACCCACGCCTGGTGGTTGACGCCGGCCGCCACGTAGGTGACCTCGTCGAACGGCACCCCGACGAGCTCCGCGAGCCCGTGCACCGTCCAGTGCACCGAGTGGCAGAGCCCGACGACCTTGGTCAGCCCGGTGGCCTCGCTCAGGTACTGGACGTTCATCGCCATCGGGTTCGTGTAGTTCAGCAGCCACGCGTCCGGGCAGACGTCGGCGATGTCGGCCCCGAGTTCCTTCAGGAACGGGAACGTCCGCAGCGCGCGGAAGATCCCGCCGATGCCGAGGGTGTCCCCGATGGTCTGGTGCAGGCCGAAGCGTTCCGGGACCTCGAAGTCGGTGCGGGTCGCCGCCGCCATCCCGATCTGGACGATGTTGACGACGAAGTCCGCGCCCGACAGCGCTTCCCGGCGGTCCGCGTGCGCGGTCAGCACGGGCTTGGCGCCGCGCACGGCGGCGATCCGCTCGGCCGCGGCCAGCGCGGTGGCCAGCCGGTCCGGGTCGATGTCGTGCAGGGCGACGTGCACGCCGGCCAGCTCCGGGTAGGCGAACAGGTCCGCGAGCAGGCCCTGGGTGAACACGACGCTGCCCGCGCCGACGAAGGTGATCTTGGCAGTCATGGAAATCCGATCCGGGATGGGGCGGGTCAGCCCTTGAGGCCACTGGAGGTGACCGACTGGATGAACGTCTTCTGCGCGCCGAGGAAGGCCAGCAGCACCGGCAGCACGGTGATGACGTTGCCCGCCATCACCGCGGCCCAGTTCGTGTGGTGCTGGCCCTGGAACGTGGTGAGCCCCAGCTGCAGCGTGTACGTCGTGTCGTGGTTGACCGCGATCAGGGGCCAGGTCAGGTCGTTCCAGGTGCTGAGGAACGTCAGCACGGCCACCGTGCTCAGCGCGGGCCGCGACAGCGGGACGACGATGGTGAACAGCACGCGCAACCGCGAGCAGCCGTCGATCCACGCCGCCTCTTCGAGCTCGCGCGGCAGCGACAGGAAGAACTGGCGCAGCAGGAACACCGCGAACGGCGTCACCAGCGACGGCACGATGAGCGCGCCGAGGGTGTCGATCAGGCCGAGTTCCTTCATCACCAGGAACGTCGGGATCATGGTGAGCTGGAAGGGGATCGCCGTGGTCGCGACCATCAGGGCGAGCAGCGCCCGCGAGCCGCCGAACCGCATGCGCGCGAACGCGTACCCGCCCAGCGTGCCGAAGAGCAGGTTCGACACCACAGTGACCGCCGAGACGATCAGCGAGTTGGTGAACCAGCGCACGAACAATGCGTTGTCGAGGACATAACGGTAGCCCGAAAAGTCCACGTGGGACGGCCACAGTGCGGGCGGGAACCGGTTGATCTCGGCGTTGCTCATCACCGAACTGAGCAGCAGCCAGACCAGCGGGGCCGCGAACACCAGCGCCAATGGCACGAGCAGCAGGTGCCACGGGCTGAACGGCAGCCGGGTCCGGCGCAGCACGGGCTGCTCCGCGCGGGTCGCGGGGACTTCGAGGCGGACGGGCTGTGTCTTCATCGCAGCGCCTTCCCTGGCCGGCGCAGCACACGGAGGACGACCACGACGGCGAGCAGGGCCAGCGCGAGCACGTAGGCCGACGCCGCGCCGTAGCCGGCGGTGAAGTTCTTGAACGCCTGCTCCCAGACGAAGTAGACGATGACCGTGGTCGAGCCGAGCGGGCCGCCCTTGGTCGTCACGTACACCAGGTCGAACACCTGCAGCGAGGTGATCAGCTGCCACAGCACGAGGAACGCGGTCACCGGGGTGACCGCGGGCAGCGTCACGTGCCGGAGCACGCGCCACGTCCCGGCGCCGTCCAGCCGCGCGGCCTCGACCAGCGACAGCGGCACGTCCTGCAGCGCGGCCAGGTACACCACGACGCAGAAGCCGGTGCCGCTCCACAACGTGATGGCGACCAGCACCAGCAGCGCCTGCGCCGGGTCGGTCAGGAAGCCCTGCGGCGACACGCCGAGGTGGTGCAGCACCGAGTTGGCCGCGCCGAACTGCGGGTCGAGGATGAAGGAGAACAGCACGCCCTGAGCCGTCGCCGACAGCACGAACGGGACGAACACGAGGGTCCGGTAGACGCCGACCATGCGGATGCGCCGGTTCAGCGCCTGCGCCAGCAGGAACCCGAACCCGATGCTGAGCGGGACGTACAACACCGTGTAGAGCACGGTGTTCCCGACTGCCTGGGCGAAGTGCGGGTCCTGGGCCAGCGCGGCGTAGTTGTCCACGCCGACCCAGCGGCTGGGGGTGACGAGGTCGTCGGCCTGGAAGGACAGCACGAGCGACCAGGCCACCGGCACCACGCCGAGGCCGAGGATGATGAGCACGGCGGGGGAGATGTAGGCCCAGGCGGCCGCGGTTTCGCGGCGCTGCCTGCGGTGGACGGTGACGGGCCTCGGCAGTCCGGGCATGGCGGCTCCCTATCGCGGAATGATCAGGGCGGCGTTCGCGGCCGCGGCGCAGTCGCGCAGCGCGTCGGCCGGCGTCGCCCGGCCCAGCAGGACGGCGACGATCGCGGTGCCGAGCGCCGCCGACACCTGGGGGTAGGCGGGGTGCACGGGCCGGACCCGGGCGTTCTCCAGCGCGTCGACGAAGACCGGCAGGCCCGGCGTCTCGGCGGTCTTCTGCTGCCACGCGGGCAGTTGCTGCGTCCGGCGGCTGAGCGGGAGGCTGCCCGCGCCGTCGTCCCAGCGGACGTCCTGGGCCGGGTCCGCCAGCCAGGACAGGAAGGTGCGGGCCGCCGCCACGCGTTCTTCGCCGTTGTCGAACAGCGTCCAGGTGTCCGGGCCGGAGATGGTGACGGCCCGGCCGCTGAAGCTCGGCAACGGCACGACCGCGTAGTCGATCCCGGCGTCGGCGATGTCGGGCAGCTGCCACGGGCCGGTGGCGACCATCCCGATGTGCCCGGCCTCGAACGCCTGGTACATCTGCTCGCTGCCGGTCTTCGGGTCGAGGTAGACCGCCTTCGCCGCGGCGAGGTCGCGGACCACCTCCAGGGCGCGGACGCCCTGGTCGGCGAAGCCGATGCCGCGGCCGTCCGGGCCGACGACGTCGCCGCCGAGGTCCCAGATCAGCGGCCACAGCCGCCACACGGTGTCCTCGTCGCCGGTGGCAGGCCAGGCGGTGCCGAAGGTGCCGTTGCCCGGGTCGGTGAGCTTCTTCGCCGTCTCGACGAATTCAGCCCACGTCCAGCCCGCGGCGGGCAGCGGGATCCCGGCGGTGGCGAACAGCTCCTCGTTGCACACCACGGCCAGCGAGTCCAGCAGCGCCGGGACCGCGCGGACGCGGCCGTTGACGGTGACCGCTGCCCTGGCCGGCGCCCAGAAGCCGGGACCCGCGTCGACGAGGTCGGTGACGTCGACGACGCTCGGGCTGCGCGCCACGCTGGCGAGGTCGGAACCGAAGACGTAGGCGACGTCCGGGAACGAGCCCGACGCGAGCGCCGCGGTGATCTTCTGGAGCATCGCGTCGGCGAGGACACCGCCGCCCAGGTCGATCCGGATCCCGGGGTGAGACCGGTGGAAGTCCGCGACGAGCTCGTCCAGGACCTTCTTGCCGGTGTCGGTCTGGCCGTGCCAGACCTCGACGGTGACCGGGCCGCCGGCGGACCTCGCCGGGCTGCAGCCGGCGATGGTCGCGCCCAGGGCCAGGGCGCCGGCGCCGCGGAGGAATTCGCGGCGGTCCATCAGCGGGTCTTGCCGGGGAACGGAAAAGACATCATCGGGTACTCCGGATGATGGTGGGCACGACCCCGCCTCGGACCACGGGGTCCTGGCGACTCGGTCCGGGCTCGCGGTGGAACCGACATACCGGCTGGGCGTACCTCTGACGTCGGTGCTCCCGACGTGGACAGCAGTAAAGCGAGGTGGTAAGGGTGTGTCAAGTGCCGTGCCGGGATCGCTGTGGTGTCCTCAGTGGACTGCGGATCCACCACCCCGAAGCCGGCATGCGGTCCGGCTTCGGGGTTGCCGTGGGCTGGGCTGCGTGGGTGGCTGCGTCAGCATGTCTTGCGGACGTAACCGCTTGTTCCCTGCGGTACCACGTACAAGTCGCGGCGGACCATGCTGATCTTGTTCTTCCAGTCCGGGCAGCCCTTGCTCATGCCCGATGCCGTGTACTCCACGTCGACCACGCGGTTGTTGAACGGGCCCGCGTAGTCGGCGCACTCCTCGTATTCGCCGCACTCCTCCGTCACCGCGAAGTCGAGGCCGTTGGCCACGCGGTTCCCGGCCAGCTCCGGGGTGTTCTTCTGGGCGATGGCCAGGTTCTTGCCGTGGGCGTAGGCCGACAGGAGCTTGATGTACTCCTGGGCGTGCGTGGTGGTCAGGAGGTTCTTCGAGCGGGAATAGCTGTCGAAGTTGTCCGGCTCGATGGCCTGGTAGCCCTTGGTCGCGCACGTGTCGATCCAGCCGGAGACCTTCTGCGCCACCCGGGTGCGCTTGTCGGCCGTCCTCAGGTCGAGGAGGGTCTCGTTCCAGTCCGGGTCGACCACCTTCTTGCCCGACGAATCGCGGAGGAGGAGGTCGCTCGGCCAGTCGGCGTCCTGGCCCTCCTGGGCCTGGAACGCGTTCAGGTAGCAGATGTTGTACTTGCCGCTCGCCGGGGACGCGGACACGTCGCGGCTGACGATCTGCACGCCCGCCGGTGGGGTGTACGCGCCGCCGATCTGGTAGTCGAAGCCGGCCGCCAGCGGGGGCAGCGTGATCGCCGCCGTCGCCGGGGCCGCGAGTGCCGTGAGCGTGCCGACGGCCAGTGCTCCCGCCGCCGTGAGAGAAGCAATTCGCTTGCCGTGGATGGGGAGGGGACGCTTCATCCGGACTCCATCTTCGTCGGGGGTGTGACGGCGAAAGGTAGGCAGGGTGATCACCGCGGTCAACGAAACGCGCATTCACGATGAGCGTTTCAGCGGTCCTTCGCGGAGCCGGCCTCGACCACCGTGACCCGGACGCCCGCCTTGCGGATCGCCGCGACCGCGTCCGGTGCCGCCGAGGAGTCGGTGATCACCTCGTGCACGTCCTGGATGTCACCCATGCGGGCGAGGGTGGTGCGGCCGAGCTTGCTGCCGTCGGCCAGGACCACCACGCGCCGGGCGCGGCCGAGCATCGCGCGGTTGGTCCTGGCCTCGTTCTCGTCGTGGGTGGTGATGCCCGCCGCCGCGTCGATGCCGTCCACCCCGACGAACGCGGTGCCGACGGTGATCGAGGCCAGCACGTGCTCGGCCCACGGCCCGACCAGCTCGTAGGACTGGGGCCGGGCGACGCCGCCGACCACGACCAGCTTCAGGCGGGGGTGCAGGGCCAGGTCCATCGCGATGTTCAGGGCGTTGGTGACCACCGTCAGGTCCGCCCGGCCGGGCAGCTCCCTGGCCAGCTCACTGGTGGTGGACCCACCGGTCAGCGCGATCACGTGCGGGCCGGTCGGCAACGTGCGGATCGCCGCCTGCACGATGGCGCGCTTGGCGTCCCGCGACCGGCCCACCCGGTACGGCGGTGGCACCTCGTTCGTGCGACCCCGGGGCCGCGCGCCGCCGTGGGTGCGGGTCAGCAGCCGCTGTTCCTCCAGTTTGGCCAGATCGCGCCGCAGCGTGGCGGCCGAGACGCCGAACCGGGCGCTGAGCTCGCCCACGTGCAGCGCGCCGGTGTCCGCGAGCACCCGCAACAGCTCCGAGAGCCGTTCGGCCCGGGTGGTGCGCCGCTTCCGCGTGGACATGCGCCGAGCCTACGACAGCCGGCGAAACGCTCAATCGGAATGCGCATTTGGACACCGGACCTTGCCCCCGGCGCCGGGCGCGGATGAATCTCCCGACGGACGACCCGGAAATCGGAGGCAGCACCCATGCACAACAGCGGGCCGTGGCCCGGCGACAGCCGGACCGCGCGGGAGATCGGGCAGCAGCCCGCCACCTGGACCCGGGTGGCGGACGCCGTGCGCCGGGCCCGGCCGGAGATCGCCGAGCTGATCGGCGACGAGCCGCGGCGGATCGTGCTCACCGGCGCGGGCACGTCGGCGTTCATCGGCGAGGTCGTCGCCCGCGATCTCGCGCGCCACCTCGGCCGGCCGGTCGAGGCGATCGCGACCACGGAGATCGTCGCCGACCCGACCGCCGTGGTCGTCGACGACCGGCCGATCCTCCTGGTGTCCTTCGCCCGCAGCGGCAACAGCCCCGAGTCGAGCGCGGCGGCGGACCTGCTGCAGCGGCTGGCGCCCGGGCTGCGGCACCTGGTGATCACGTGCGACCCCGGCGGGCAGCTGGCGCGGCGGTGGTCCGGCGCGGAGAACGCCGTCGTGGTGGCGCTGCCCGACGAGGTCAACGACCGCGGGTTCGCGATGACCTCCTCGTTCACCGGGATGACCTTGGCGGCCCTGCTCGCCTTCGGGATGGACATCGACGTCGAAGCGCTCGCGGAGGCCGGATCGGCGGTGCTCGACGGCGCTTTCGAGCACGCGTCGGCGATCGCCGGCGCCAAGCCGTCCCGGCTGGTGTTCCTCGGCTCCGGGCCGCTGCGCGGGCTGGCCAGGGAAGCCGCGCTCAAGTGCCTCGAACTGACCCGCGGCGAGGTCGTCGGCCTGGCCGAATCCGCGCTGGGCTTCCGGCACGGGCCGAAGTCCGTGCTCGACGAGCGCACGATCGCCGTGGTCTTCCGTTCCCCCGATCCGCACACGCGGCGGTACGACGACGACATCGCGGGCGAACTGGTGCAGTCACTCGGCGAAGAGCGGGTGGTCGTGGTGGGCGGCGACGGCGCGCGGAGCTGGCCCGTGCCCGCGCCGCCCGGCCTGCCCGTGGCCGGTTACGCGCTGCTCGCCGTCCTCGCGGCGCAGACCACCGCGCTCGCTTGCTCGCTCGCCCTGGGCGTCACCCCGGACAACCCGTTCCCCGGCGGCGAGGTGAACCGCGTCGTGCAGGGCGTGGTCATCCACGAATTCGTTCCTTCGGAGGTGAGCTGACGTGTTCCTCGGAGTCGACGGCGGCGGTACGAAGACGGCCTTCTGCCTGGTGGACCCCGGCGGCCGGGTGGTCGCGGAGGCCAGGACCGCGAGCGTGTACTACCTGAGCGAGGGCCTGCAGATCGTGGAACCCCTGCTGCGCGAAGGGATCGGCGAAGTCTGCCGGGCCGCGGGGGTCGAGGTCCCGGACATCACCTACGCCTTCTTCGGCCTGCCCGCCTACGGGGAGATCAGCGCCGATGTCCCGGTGCTCGACGCGGTGCCCGCCCGGATACTCGGGACCGGGAACTACCGCTGCGGCAACGACATGATCTGCGGCTGGGCCGGGTCGCTCGGCGCGGTCGACGGCATCAACGTCGTCGCCGGCACCGGCTCGATCGCCTACGGCGAGCACGACGGCAGGCAGTGGCGCGGCGGTGGCTGGAGCGAGCTGTTCGGCGACGAAGGCTCCGGCTACTGGATCGCGGTCCAGGGCCTCAACGCGTTCAGCCGGATGGTGGACGGCCGCCTGCCCGCCGGCCCGCTCGTCGGGGAGATGCGCCGGACGCTGGGGCTCACCGTCGACTTCGACGCGATCGACGTCGTGGTGAACCGGTGGCACGGCGACCGGGCCCGGATCGCCGACCTCAGCAAGGTCGTGGTCCGGGCCGCCGAAGCCGGCGACGCGGTCGCCACCGGGGTGCTCCGGGAGGCCGGGCGCGAGCTCGCGCTGCTGGTGGACGTCGGCCGGACCGCGCTCGGGTTCGAAGCCGCGCAACGGGTTCCGGTGTCGTACTCCGGCGGCATGTTCGGGTCGGCCCACGTGCTCTCGTCCTTCCGCGACGCGCTCGCCCTCGAGTACGACCTGCGCGAGCCGCTGCTGGAACCGCACATCGGTGCCGCGCTGTACGCGGCACGCCTGCACGGACACCCGTTGCGGGCCGGGCAAGTCCACCCGGCCGCGTCCCTGCCGCACTGAGGAGCCGAGATGACCGGATCAGGGGTACTCACGTCGTCCACCCGCAGCTGGATCACCTACGCCGGCCTGCTGGTGGTGTTCTGGGGCGTCTGGGGAGCCATCTCCAGCCTGCCCACCAAGCTCTACGCCTATCCCGACCCGATGGTGTACGTCGTCTGGTCCCTCACCATGCTCGTGCCCGCGTGGGTTTCGCTGCGCGGCAAGAAGTTCGACCGCGGCCGGACCGCCGCCGGGTACGGCCTGCTGATCGGGCTGACCGGCGCGGGTGGGCAGCTGGTGCTGTTCAAGGCCCTCACGATCGGCCCGGCGTACATCATCTTCCCGATCGTCGCGCTCTCGCCCGCCATCACCGTGCTGCTGGCCTTCGTCGCGCTGCGGGAGCGGCTCGGCGGGTGGTCGTGGGCCGGCGTGCTGCTCGCGCTCGTGGCCGTCGTCCTGTTCTCCGTCTCCACCGGGGACGGCGGGGACAGCGGGTGGCTCTACCTGGTGCTGGCCGTGCTGATCTGCGTGGCGTGGGGCGTGCAGGCGTTCTTCATGCGCAAGGCCGCGCTCGCCGGCGTGGACGACGCTTCGACGTTCGGCTGGATGACCATCAGCGGGCTGCTGCTGATCCCGGTCGCCGTGCTGATGATGGGCGGGCTGCCGCTGGGGTTCCCGTGGCAGGCGCCCGCGCTCACCGCGGGCACCCAGCTGCTCAACGCGGTCGGCGCGCTGTTCCTCGTGATGGCGATGAGCCGGGGCAAGGCGTCGATCGTGGCGCCGGTGACCAACGCGCTCGCCCCGGTGCTGACCATCGTCCTGTCGCTGCTGCTGTTCGGCGCCACCCCGACCGGGTTCCAGCTCGCGGGCATCGTGCTGGCGCTGGCCGGCTCGACCCTGATGGTCTACCGCGCGGAAAAGACCGGCGAGCCGTGACCGGTCCGATCGTCACGGTCACGCTCAACCCCGCCGTCGACGTCACCTACCGGGTGGACGTGCTGCGCCCGGGGGAGACCGTGCGGGTGCCGGACGTCCGGTCGCGGGCCGGCGGCAAGGGCGTCAACGTGGCGGCCGTGGTCCGCGAACTGGGCGGCGAGAGCGTGGTGCTGGCGCTGACCACCACCCGGGCGCCGGACGAGTTCCGCGACGGCCTGGACCGGCTGGGCCTCACCCACCGGCTCGTCCCCGCGCTGCCCGCGGTGCGGCGGACCGTGGCGGTGGTGACCCGCGCCGACGGCACGACCATGTTGCAGGAGAACGGTTCCCCGGCGGCGGTCACAGCGGAGGCGGACGTGGCCGCCGCACTGAAGGCCGAGCTGTCGGCCGGCGCGGGAGCCGTGGTGATCTCCGGCAGCGTGCCCGGGGGACTGGGTGCCGACGTCCCCGCGAAGCTCGTCGGGCTGTGCAGGCGGTACGGCGTTCCGGTGATCGCCGACGTCTCCGGCGCGGCGCTGCGCGAGGCCGCCGGCAGCGGCGCGGTGCTGATGCCGAACGAAGACGAACTGAAGGAACTGGCCGGGGCAGGCGTCGAGGCGTGCCGGGACCTCGTGGCCGCGGGCGCCCCGGCGGTGGTGGCCACCTGCGGTCCGGACGGCGCGATCGCCGTCACCGCCAGGAACGCCTGGCGGGCCCGGCCCGCCGAAGTGGTCACCGGCAACCCGGCCGGGGCCGGCGACGCCGGAGCCGCCGCGCTGGCCCTGCGGCTCGCCGCGGCCGGCGCGGTGTCCGAAGTGGACTGGCGAGCCGCGCTCGCGGACGTGGTGGCCACGTCGGCCGCCGCGGTGCTGCGCCCGGTCGCCGGTGAGATCGACGTCGCGGCCAGGGCCCGCTGGGTCCGTGCCGTGCAGGTGGAGAGGATGCGATGAACTGGCCCGCCCTGTTGGACGACCTGCGCGCGCAGCGGCGCGCGATCGGGGCGTTCAACGCGATCTTGATCGAACACGCCGAAGCCGTCGTGGCCGGTGCGGAGCACAGCGGGCTCCCGGTGATCCTGCAGATCTCGCAGAACGCCGTCCGCTACCACGGTTCGCTCGCGCCGTTCGCGCTCGCCTGCCTGCGGCTGGCCGAGGCCGCGACCGTGCCGGTGCTGGTCCACCTCGACCACATCGAGGACGAGGACCTGATCCGGGAGGGGCTCGATCTGGGCATCACGTCGGTCATGTTCGACGCCGCCGCGCTGCCCTACGAAGAGAACGTGGCCCGGACGAAGGCGGTCGCCGACCGCTGCCACGCCGCGGGCTGCCGCGTCGAGGCGGAACTCGGCGAGATCGGCGGCAAGGACGGCGCCCACGCCCCCGGCGTGCGCACGGACCCGGGCCAGGCCCGTGAGTTCGTCGCCGCGACCGGCGTGGACTCGCTCGCGGTGGCCGTGGGCTCGTCGCACGCCATGGCCGACCGCAGCGCCGTGCTCGACGAATCCCTGATCGCGGCGCTCGCGCACCGCGTGCCGGTGCCCCTGGTGCTGCACGGGTCCTCCGGCGTGCCGGACGAGGGCCTGCGCGGCGCGGTGGCGAGCGGCATCGTCAAGGTCAACATCGGCACGCGGCTGAACCAGGTGCTCACCGAGGCGGTCCGCTCGACGCTCGGGGAGCAGGAGACGCTCACCGACCCCCGCCGCTACCTGGCCCCGGGCCGGGCGGCGGTCCGCGACGAGGTGGCCCGGCTGCTGACGCTGCTGGCGAAGTGAGTGCGATGATGGGCCGGTGGCGGAGCCGATCGTGATCACCCTGGCGGTCGACGAGCACGCCCAGGCCGCGTGGAACACCCTGCGCCGCCGCTGGTTCCCGCCGGAGCGGCTGAAAGTCGACGCCCACCTCACGCTGTTCCACGCCCTGCCCGGCGAGCACCTGCCCGCGATCCTCGCGGACAGCGCGGAAGTGGCAGGCGGGATCCCGCCGTTCGAGCTGACGGTGGCCGGTGTCCGGTCGCTCGGCCGGGGTGTGGCGCTCGACGTGGGGTCGCCGGCCCTGCTGCGGCTGCACGCCGCGTTGCGGGCGCGGTGGGCGTCGTGGCTCACCCCGCAGGACGCCCAGCCGCTGAAGCCGCACGTGACGGTGCAGAACAAGGTGCGCCCGGAGACCGCGGCGGAGACGCTTCGCGAGGTCCAGCGCGATCCCGGGCCGCCCACGGCGACCGCGACCGGCCTGGCCGTCTGGCGGTACGTCGGCGGCCCGTGGACGTTCGCCGCCGCGGTGCCCTTCGCCGGGTGACGGAGCCGGGGACCACGGGGCCGCCGGCGACAGGTGGGGCAGTGGTGGCGAACCTGCCACCACCGCGAACGACCGCAGCGGCCGACGCCGGTGTGGGCCGGCAGGCGCTTTTCCTACGGCGGCCGGCGCCGGCGCAGGCCGCTACACCGGATCAGGGGGTGCGGGCCGCCAGGCACGTCCGCCGGTAGACGTCGGCGAACCGGGCGGCGACCTGCGTGATCCCGAACCGCTCGCGGACGGTGTCCCGGCCGGCGGCCGCGGCGGCCCTGGCTCGTGCCGGGTCGTCCGTCGCGGCGCGGACGAAGGCCGTCAGGGCGTCGCCGAACGGCGCGATACCGGACGTGTCCGCCAGCAGGCCGTTGCGCCCGTGGTCGACGTAGTACCGCAGCCCGCCGCGGCGCGGGCCGAGCACGAGCAGGCCGGCTTCCATGGCTTCGAGGACCGCGATGCCGAACTCCTCCTTGTGGCTGGGGCAGACGTAGAGGTGGGGTGACGGCGCGGGCCGGAGCCGGGTGAGCCCGTGCTCGAGCAGCCGGACGTCGTCGTTGCCGAGGGCCGGGAGCACGGCCAGCCGCCCCGCGGCGGCCGGGTGGGCCCGGTGCCGGGCCAGGATGCGGTCCAGCATCCGGGTTTCGTCCTCGGTGGGGCGGCTGAGGTCCCCGCCGACGAGCACCAGGGCGGTCCGGCGGTGCAGGCCGCGCGTCAGCCAGGCCTCGACCAGCAGATCCTGCTGCTTGACCGGGTGGAGCCGGCCCACCGACAGCACGATCGGCAGCCCCCGCGCGTCCGGGCCGAGCCGGGGCAGTTCGGGGTCGGGCGCGGACAGCGAGTCGATGAGCTGCCGCTGCCGGGCCTCGCCGACGGAGACCCGCGGGAGCACCGTGATCCCTTCGGGCGGGGACTCCGGCGCCGGACGGCTGCGCAGCGCGGGGAAGTAGCCGGGCAGCTCACCCTCCGGCCGTCCCGGCAGGCCGATCACTGTGCCGGCGGTGGCCACCAGCCGGTCGGCCGCGTACATGCGGTGCAGGTCCGTACGCGCGCTCGACGGCGGCTCGGCACTGCCGGGCCGGTGCCGCTCGGCGAGCGAGCGGTGGGGGTCGGCGGTCAGCGTGAAGACCGTCGGGGCACCGAGCGCGGCGGCGGCGTCGGCGATCGCCAGCGACCCGTCGTCGGCGTAGCGGACGTGCACGACGTCGGGGCGGCAGCCGGTCAGCCGCAGCAGCCGCCGGGCCAGGAACGTGATCGCCGCGCGGTGGCGGGCCAGCTGCGGCTGGGCAGGCGCGGTGGGCGCGTCGACCGGGATCCGCAGCACGACGTGCCCGGCGCCGTCGACCTCGGCCAGGGACGTGCGCTCGGCGAGCTCCTCGTGCCCGGCCAGGGTCAGGGTGACGACGCGGGCGATGCCGTCCTGACGCGGCAGGGCCGTGCCGAGGTGCCGCAGGAACACGGTCAGCCCGCCGCTCGCCCCGGCGCCGGGCCGGTCGAACGAGCCCAGCAGCATCGACTGGGCGACGACCAGCCCGCCGCGCTCGGCGGGCGGGACCGTCCACAGTGCCGCGTCGGCCGGCCGGGCCCGGCACAGCGCCGCCAGCACCCGCTCGTACGGGTCGTTGTCGCGTTCGCGCGTGATGGCCCCGCTGTGCCGGGTGAGGTACCGCCAGCCGGCGTGCCGCAACGCGCGGTCACGGTCGGCACCCTCGACCACCGCGGCGGCCGGGATGCCCCCGTCGGTGTGCCGCTCGGCCAGGTCCAGCAGCAGCACGCGACGGCGTGGCGAGGCCGTGCCGAAGGCCGCGCGGATCGCCCCGCCCGCGGCGGCCCGGCCGTGCGCGGCGGCCGAGGCGGCGAAGAGATCCAGTGCCACCGACGTGCCCAGGTCGCCGAGCGGGCCCTCGATGTCGTCGGGGACCGCCGCCAGGACGTCGGCGGGCGCCGGGGGAGCCGGCGCCCGGGTGAGGGCCCGTACCGCGGCCACGGCGGAGTCCGCATCCTCCGGCATCGCTTCCGCACCGGCGTATTCGACCAGGGCCGGGACGGCGAAAGCGGGGTGAAAGGCGCGCCGGAGCTCCTCGACGCGAGCGGGATCGGCGCCGGGCCGCAGGTCCCGCAACGCCGTCACGGCGTCGGCCGGAACGGTGGTGGCGGAGTCGTGGATGATCACAGCAGAACTCCTTGCGGTAGGGCCGCCAGGACGGCGACGACGAGGAGAGCCGGATGCCGGAACCGCGGATCGTGGTGGTGAGCCCGCCGTTCGCTTCGCACGCGAGGCCGCTCGCGACGGTGGCGGCTGCGCTCGCGGACGGCGGCGCGGACGTGACGTTCGCCTGTGCTCCCGCGTTCGCGGAGCTGGCCGAGCAGGCTGGGCTGCGGTTCGAGCCGCTGGCATTCGGCGACAACGCCAACACCGGGATCGCCGAGCGCACCCGCCAGCAGCAGGCCGGCGCGCAGCGGCTGACCGAGTTCCTCGAGGCCACCCGCGCGGGTGCGGTGCCGGCGCTGCTGGCCCAGGCGCGGCACCGACGGGCGGACATGCTGCCCGATCCCGAGGGCGTGTACCGCGCGGTGCGGCGGCTGGACGACCGGCTGCGCCCGGACTGGTACCTCGTCGACCAGCTGGCCTACGCGGTCACGCTCGCGCTGTACACGCTCGGCCGCCGGTGGGCGGCGTTCTGCCCCGGGCACCCCGGCTACGTCCTCGACGGCCCTGACCGGTTCTTCGGGCTGCCGCCCTACTGGCCGGACGCGATCCGGCCGCCGTCGGCCGAGCTGGCGGAACTGCGGGCCGAGGCCGAAGCCAACGACCGCCTCTTCACCGAGCTGTTCACGCGGTTCGTCGCCGAGCACGCGCCCGGCAGGCCGGCGCCGCGCAGCGCGTTCGGCCTGACCTCGCCCGAAGCGGTGCTGTTCAACTACCCGGAGCTGCCGTGGCTGCCGTCGTTGCCGTCCGCCCCGGCACGGATCTTCGCCGGGCACTGCAGCGACGTCGGGACGGCCGGGCTGCCCGCGGACTGGCGTGACCGCGTCGGAAGGCTGACCGACGGCGGCCGCCGGCTCGTCCTGGTCTCGTTCGGGACGTTCCTGTCCGCCCGTGACGACGTGCTTGCCACCGTGGTCCACGGGGTGGCCGCGCTCGAGGGCGTCTCGGTGCTGGTGGCGGCCGGGGACCGGGCCGGATCGCTGCGGACGGCCTTCGCGGGCCGCGACCGGATCGAGGTCGCCGACCACGTGCCCCAGCGGGCGCTCCTGCCCGAGGTGTCGGCGGTCGTGCACCACGGCGGCAACAACTCGTTCACCGAATGCCTGGCGGCCGGGGTGCCCGCGGTCGCGTTGCCGTTTTCCAGCGACCAGTTCGCGGTCGCTCATGATCTGGAGCGCATTCCGGCGGGCCGAGCGCTCGATCCGCACCGGCTGACGCCGGAGGCGGTCACGGAAGCCGTCGCCGCGGTGCTGGCATCGGGGCCACGCGTACGCGAGGCCGCGGCCCGGCTGTCGGCGGCGGGTGGGCCCGGGTTGGCGGCTCGGCGGTTGCTCACGGCGATGGATCGGTCTCCCCGATAGGGTTGCAGGATCGATGCAAAGCTAGCCGGTCCAGGTGTCGCGCTGCCCGTTGAGCGTGTGCGGCTTCGGTTCGTATGCGCTCGCTCCTGAGGGTTCGAAATGCCGATCTGGCGGTATAGTCGCTGCTAGCCGGTCCGTCGCGGGTGTCAGCTGACGGCTCGGTGAAGGTGCAAAAACTCGTCCGATTTGCATCGTAATTGCATCGAAACATCACAGCTGCGTCCTCGGAGAGGAGCCGTCATGGAGGCCGCGGGCTTGCACGCCTACCTCAGCTACCGGGACGCCTCCGCCGCGCTCGGCTGGCTCACCGCGGTGGGCTTCGAGGTCGTGACGCGCCAGGACGGCGACGACGGTGCCGTCGTCCACGCCGAGGTCCGGCTCGGGTCGATCGTGCTGATGGTCGCCACCGCGGACGCGGACTACGACCGGCCGCGGCTGCTCGGGCTGAGCACGGGCGACGGGCTGTACCTGGGGTTCGACCGGAGCGAGCTCGTCGACGGGTGGTTCGGGCGCGCGGTGGCCGCGGGCGCGCGCCCGGTGATCGCGCCCGAAGACACCGCGTGGGGCTCGCGCCGCGCGCGGGTGCTCGACCCGGAAGGCAAGGAGTGGAGCGCCGGCACCTACCGGCCCGGGACCGCCTGGTAGCGATGCAACGCCGATCCATCCGGTACGCGACCGCGTGGTTTCCGCACTGAAAGCGGGCGACCGGCGCGGTACCGTGTCGCAAAACCCGTTCAACCGGCGCACGGGAGACCGCGTGAGCAGCACACCCGAGGGCCGCGCCCTCAGCTCGAACGAGGTCGCCAGGACACTCGGCGTCTCCCAGGTGACGCTGCGGACGTGGGAACAGCGCTACGGCATCGGTGCCTCGGTCCGCGAGGAGAACGGCCGCCGCCGGTACACGCCCGAAGACGTCGATCGGCTGCGGCGGATGCGGGCGCTGCAGGCGCAGGGCACCCGGGCGCGGGAAGCCGCCCGGCTGGTGCTCTCCCGGACGGCGGCGGGCACCACCGTCGAGCTGCGCCGTCGGCGGATCGCCGAAGCCGCCGAACAGTTCGACGTGCCCACCATGGGCGATCTGGTCGACGACGCGCTCGCGAGCCTGGGGGTGGCGCAGGCGTGGACCGAAGTCGTCGCGCCGGTGCTGCGGGTCATCGGGGAACGCTGGGCGCAGGCGGGCGACCGCACCGCGATGGCGGCGGAGTGGGCGCTGGCCGCGGCGGCCTCGGCGGCGCTGGACCGGCTGCGGGCCCCCACGCCGCTGCGGGCCGGGCGGGGGCCCGTGCTGTTCGTGTGCGGGCCGGCCGAGCGCCACGAGCTGCCGGTGAAGATGCTCAGCGCGGCGCTGGGCGACGACGGCGCACCGTCGATGTTCCTGAGCGGGCTGGTGTCGATGGACGTGCTGCGGGTGGTGTCCGGCCGGTACTCCCCGAGTGCCGTGGTGGTGTGGTCGATGACGTCGCCGTCCGCGGACGTGCGGACCCTGCGCGCCCTGCACGCCGAGGGCATCCCGGTGCGCCCGGCCGGCCCGGGCTGGCGTGGCCTGCCGACGGTCGGGGAGCCGCTGCCGCCGTCCTTCACGGACGCCTTGGCGGCCTTCAGCGGCTGAGCGCGCCGGTGCGGACCGACAGCACGGCCAGTGGTCCGACGCCGTTCTGCAGCACGGCCAGTGCCACCGCGGCCGGGTGCCCGGGCAGGTGCACGGCAGCCGCCCAGGCGCTTCCGGCGACCAGCAGCCCGGCGAGCAGCGCGGCCACGGTGATCGCGGTGCGCCGCAGCCGCTCGTCCCGGAGGTCGGCGATGGTCAGGGCCAGCGTGGCGTGCACGACGACGGCGACCACCGCGCCGAGCGCCGGCCAGTCGAAGGGCAGCCAGGTGAAGCTGGTCGCCGTGGCGGCCGCGGACATGACGGCGGTGGCGGCCGCGTAGGTCCCGGCGAGCCGGGCCCGGGCGACGGCCGCCACCGGGGCCGCGGTCACCGGCGTTCCCGGTCCAGGGCCCGGGTCTCCGCGGGCGGGTCCGGCGTCAGCAGCGAACCGGGGAGTGCGTGCCCGGCCGAGCCCAGCTTGTTCATCTTCTTCGGCACCGGCGCGCCCTGGTATTCGAGCGGGATCGGCGCGAGCGGCTGGTGGATCTCGATGAACTCCCCGTGCGGCAGCCGCTTGATGATGCCGGTCTCGATGCCGTGCTCCAGCACCTCGCGGTCACTCCGCTGCAGGCCGACGCAGAGCCGGTAGCTGACGAAGTAGGCCAGCGGCGGCCCGACGAGCAGCCCGATCCGGCCCGCCCACGTCATCGCGTTGAGGGACAGGTCGAACTGCACGGCGATGATGTCGTTGAAGCTGGAAAGGGTGAGCACGAGGAAGAACGTCAGCGCCATCGCCCCGATGGCCGTGCGGACCGGGACGTCGCGCGGCCGCTGCAGCAGGTTGTGGTGCGCGGTGTCGCCGGTGAGCCTTCGCTCGATGAACGGGTAGCTCAGCAGCGCCGTCACCAGCACGGCGATGCCGATCGCGCCGGCGAAGAACACCGGCGGCACGGTGTGGTCGCCGAGGTACAGCTCCCACGGTGGCCACACGCGCAGCAAGCCGTCCGCCCACCCCATGTACCAGTCCGGCTGGGACCCGGCGGAGACCTGCGCCGGGTTGTACGGGCCGAAGTTCCACACCGGGTTGATCTGGAACAGCCCCGACATCAGCGCCAGCACGCCGACGACCAGGGTGAAGAACGCCCCGCCCTTGAGCGCGAA
>NZ_JBEXMD010000068.1:0-37739 GCF_040610315.1 Amycolatopsis sp. NPDC004169 | reverse complement strand
CTACTCGCTACGACAAGCTCGCCATCGTCTACCGATCAGCGGTCGTCCTCCATGCCGTGATCACCTGGACCAAGGCATTGTCAGACACGCCCTAGCGGCCGTAGCCCTCCGCCGCCAGCACCTTGCCCATCAGCTCGTAGGCGGCCGGGTCCTCCGGGGCCACCGTGGCCAGGCCGTCGACGTAGCGGTTGTACATGCAGAACGCCGCCGCGATCAGGACCGTGTCGTGCAGTTCGACGTCGGTCGCGCCCTCCGCGCGCGCCGCCGCGATCAGCTCGGGTGTCACCGCCCGGCCGGTTTCGCGGGTGGCAAGGGCGATCCGCAGCAGCGCCTTCATCTTCGCCCCCAGCGGGGCGTCGTCGACGCCGGCGCAGGCCGCGTCGACCACCGCGCGGCCGCCGTCGAGGGTTTCGGCCGCCGCCGCGGCGTGGCTTCCGTGGCAGAAGCGGCATTCGTTGCCGTTCGACACCACCGCCGCGATCAGCTCGCGCTCGCCGACGGTCAGGCTGCTCGGGCCGCGCAGGAGCGTCTGCGCCAGTGCGTTGAGCGGGACGGCGGTCTCGGGCCGGAACGCCATCAGGGAGCGGATGCCGGGCAGCTGCGGGTCGAGCGGGATGTGCGGCATCGGGTCCTCCTGGCGAGCGCGAAAGATCGTCCCGTGCAGTCTTTCGGGTGGCGGCGGCCCGGCCAACCTCCGTGTTGCCCAACCGGGCCGCCGCCGAAAGCGCTAACCGATCGCGAAGTCGTCCGCGTAGACGGCACTTTGGCCGTACCAGCCGTGGACGTAGACCGTCACCGCGCCCGACGCGCCGGTCGTGAACGGCACCGACAGCCGCGTCCAGCCGCTGCCGGACGTCCACGCGCTCGCCGTGGCTCCGCCCCGGACGCCGACGTAGGCGTAGTTGCCCTGCACCCACGCCGTGAGGGTGTAGGCGTGGTTCGGGGCGAGCGTCACGGTCTGCGCCGCTTCGCCGGTGGCCGACGCCGAGGGCGTCACCTGCAGGGCGTGCGTGCCCGAGTGCGCCGGCGAGGCGACGATCGTGTCGCCCGGGGCGGTCCAGGGGCTCAGCGCGCCGGTTTCGAAGCCGCCGTTGACCACGCCGCCCGCGGGCGGGGTGCCCTTGACGGTGAGGGTGAAGGTGGTGCTGTGGCTGCCGGAGGCGGCGGCGCCGGTGACGGTGAGCGGGTAGACGCCCGGGACGGCCGCCGAGGTGGTGCTCACCGAGAGCGTCGCGCTGCCGCCCGCGGTCACCGAGCCGGGGCTGACGGCCGCGCTGACGCCGGCGGGCGCGCCGGTGACCGAGAGGGTGACCTGCTGGGCGGAGCCGGAGGTGACCGCGGTGCTCACCGTCGCCGACGCCGAGCCGCCCGGGTCCACCGCGGCCGAGGCCGGGTTCGCGGCGAGGGAGAAGTCGTTGCCGGGCACGGAGGTGCCGCCGGTGAAGGGTTCGAACGCGTGGCTGAAGAACCAGGTGTCCTGGGCGATGCCGGAGCAGTTGTCGGCCGCGGCGCCGCCGGGGCAGCTGCCGTTGTCGCGTTGCAGCGCCCAGAAGGACAGCGTGTTGATGCCCTTCGAGACGGCCCAGTTGTAGACGGTGGCGGCGTCGGCGGTGGTGAACGTCTCGGCCGGGCCGAAGTCGTCGACGCCGATCATCTCGGTGATCCCGACCGTCGCCCACAGCTGCGCCTGGGTCTTGCCCGGGTAGAGGGCGGCCAGCTGCGAGACCAGGCCGGTGGCGGCGGTCTGGGTGTCGGTGGCCATCTGGTGGGCGGCGTTGTCGTAGTAGTCGAAGGTCATCAGGTTGACGACGTCGACGCGGGTGCCGTTGGTGACGGCGTTGCGCAGCACGTTCAGGCCGCTGTCGGCGAGGCCGCGGGTGGTCGTGGGCAGGGTGTAGGAGATCTGCAGTGGGCGCCCGGAGGCCGCCGCCCAGTCCTGGACCTTCTTGAGGGCCTTGTTGCGGCGGTCGATCCCGGCGGAGTTGGTCAGCGAGTTGTCCTCGATGTCCATGTCGAGCCGGGGCACGTCGTAGGTGGTGATCACCGCCTCGTAGGCGGCGGCGATGGAGTCGACGCTGGTGCAGCTGTCGGCGATCTCGGTGCCGGTGTTGTCGGCGGTGTAGCCGCCGAAGGACGGGATGACGTCGCCGCCGCGGGAGCGGATGGTGGCGATGTCGGCCCCGAAGGTGCCGGTGGCGATCGGCATGCCGGTGTCGCCGTTCCAGTACACCGTGCAGGAGCCCTTGGTGGCGGCCTGGATGAACGCCATGGTGAGGTGCTTGGCGCCGGACTGCTGCGCCAGCGCGGCGGGGCTCTCGCCGGTCCAGGCTTCGAAGTACGGCGCGAAGACGTGCGCGGGCAGCGGCGTGGCGGCTTCGGCGGTGCCGGCCGCGGCGACCAGGGATCCGGCCGAGAACGCCGCCAGGGCAAGGGAAACGGACAATCGGGAGAAAGGTCTGCGTCGACGCATCTGCGCTCCTGAACCGGCGGGGAGCCGTGCGGCGGCGTGGCACGGCGGGACCGCTTCAGGATTGGATCAGACCAATCCACCCGTCAAGGTCTAGACCACTAAACCGGCCGGATGGCGGCAGTGATTGGTCGGCCGGCGAACCGGTCGCGAACACACCGGGTGAGCAACGATCGTGACAAAAACGTTCCAACTCGGCGGGGTGGCCGGTAGCGTTCTGGTCCGTGCGGGTGATCTGGGGGAAGAATGGACGACGCAGAGTGACCAAGCCGTGGCGAGCGGCGCCGAAGGCCGCCCTCTCCAGCCCGCTGACGCTGATCGTGGCGGCCGTGACCTCGCTGCTGGCGTGCTTCCTGGGCACCGCCGCGGTGCTGCAGGCCTCCGCGGCCGGTGGCGCCACGGTCCGGTACCAGACGGGCATCACCTGCCCGGACAGCTACGGCCCGGTGTTCGGCAAGGGCAACATGCCGGTGGCGAACATCCCGGCGGTGACCGGCGCGATCGAGCGCCACGCCGCCGCGCACGGGTTCGGCGCGCCCGTCGTCGGCCAGTTCACGAACGTGCTGCGCGGCACCGAGTTCAACGGCGACCCGCACTACAAGATCCGGCTCGGCTACCGCGACCAGGTGGGCCTGGACAACCTGACGCTGCAGCAGGGCACGCGCGCGCCGGGGCTGTGGCTGGGCAACGTGGTGGCCGACGCCGAGCACATCGGCGTCGGCACGAAGCCGAGCCTGCAGGGCGTGCCGCTGCCGCCGGTCACCGGCATCTACCGCGACCTGCTCGACCCGCCGCCGCGGTGGTGGTGCTCGCAGCAGTCGGGGGCGGTGATCGACCGGCTGGTCGACGACCCGATCGACTCGATCGTCTTCGCCACCGACCGCAGGACCTTCGACGACGCGGTCAAGGCGATCGGCCTGCCGACCGTGCAGTACTTCCAGGTCTCCTTCTACGAGCCGGCGCCCACGACGCTCAGCGCCGCGGAGGACCTGCTGCAGCGCTCGAAGGACCTGGTCGCCGACGTCCGCGCCGACCTGACCGCCCAGGGCCTCGGCTCGCTGATCGCCGCGGACGTCCCGACGTTCGAGCGTTCGGTGCAGATCGCCCGCCAGGCGCAGGACAACGTGTTCGTCTCGATCCTGCCGCTGGCGCTGATCAGCGTGCTGGTCGGGTGCGCCGGCCTCGGCACCGTGGCGCTGCAGTGGTACCAGCGGCGGCACGCGCAGCTGCGGCTGCTCTCGGCGCGCGGCAGCGGGCCCGCGGCGCTCGGCGGCCTCGCCGTCGCCGAGCTGGGCCTGCCGATCCTGCTCGGCGGCGCGGCGGGCGCGGTCGCGGCGCGGCTGCTGCTCGGCGTCTACGGCCCGCCCGGCCGCCCGGACCCGGGCGCCGAGCTGACGGCCGTCGGCGTCGCGGCCGGGACCCTGCTCGTGTCGCTGGTGCTGCTGGCGCTGATCGTCGCGGTCCGGGTGCACCGGGAGTTCGAGCTGGGCCGGGTGCGCCGCGGCGCCAAGCGGGTGCGGGTGCTGGCGTTCTTCCCGTGGGAGCTGGCCACGGCGGGCATGGCGTGGCTGGGCTGGACGCGGCTGACGCACTACGGCACGGCGTCGCGGCTGGGCAATCCCCTGCCCCAGGTGGACCCGCTGGCCCTGACCTACCCGGTGTTCGTCGTGCTGACCGTCGGGCTGCTGACCGCCCGGCTGGCGTGGCTGGCGCTGCACGCGTCGCACCGGGCCCGGTTCTGGTCGCGCCCGGCGCTGCAGCTGGCGATCCGGCGGCTGGCCGGCGCCCGCGCCCCGGTGACCGGGGTACTGGTCATCGGCACCCTCGCCATCGGCACGCTGGCCACCGGCATCGGCATCGCCGACGGCCAGGAGGAAGCGCTCGACACCAAGTCGGCGATCTTCGTCGGCAGCAACGCCCGCCTCGACACCGACAGCCCGATCGGCATGGGCCAGGTCGCGATGCCCGCGGCGCTGGCCGGGAACAGCACGGTGGTCGGCGAGCTGACCGGCACCGGCAGCGTGGTGCTGGTGGTCGATCCGGCGACGTTCGCCCGCGGCGCCGCGGTGGAGCACGTCCCCGGCGACGAGCTGCCCGGGCTGCTGGAGAAGATCTCGCGACCCGACCCGCGCGGCACGCCGGTGATCCGCGTCGGGCACACGGCCAAGCAGAACGCCAAGCTGCCCGACGACCTGCCCGACGCGGTGGTCGCCGGCGACCTGCCGGTGTTCCCGATGATCGGCACCTCCCCCGGCTACGTCATCTCCCGGACGGTGCTCAGCCACGCGCAGCTGGACGGCATCCCGAAGTGGAGCGTGCTGACCACCGCGTCGATGGCGGACGCGACCGCCGCGCTGCGGGCGGCGGGGGTGTTCATCCCGAACCGGATCAGCCGCGAGTCCGCTTTGGACGGTCTGCCGTTCTTCGTGGTGTCGTGGACGTTCTCGTTCGTGGCGCTGCTGGGCGCGGTGCTCGGGGTGGTGGCGATCCTCGCGCTGCTGGTGGCGGTCGAGGTGCGGCGGCGGCAGAACGCCCTGGCCGGCGCGCTGGTGCTGCGGATGGGCATGCGGCCGCGGACGCTGCTGGCCAGCCACCTGATGGAGCTGGGGGCGCTGAGCGGGCTGGCGGTCGTGGTCGGCGTGGTGTGCGGGGTCTCGGTGGCGGGCCTGTCGGTCCCCCGGTTCGACCCGGCGACGTTCCTCGCGCCGCGCTCGGCGCTGCCGGACCCGCTGCCGTTCGTGCTGACCGTCGTCGTGATCGGCGTGGCGGTGGTCGCGCTGGCCGGCTGGATCGCGGTGCGCTCGGTGCGCACCGCCCGGACCGCGGAGCTGATCCGTGCCTGAGAAGCCCATCTTTTCGCTGCGCGGCATCGGCGTCGACTACCCGACCCCCGCCGGGATCGTCACCGGCGTCGACGACGTCAGCCTCGACGTGCCCGCGCGCGGGATGACCGTGCTCGCCGGGCCGTCCGGGTCCGGGAAGTCGACGCTGCTGCGGGTGCTGGGGCTGTTCGAGCAGCCCGCGCGCGGCACGCTGACCTTCCAGGGCGCCGACGTCCGCACGCTCAGGCACCGCGAGCGGCGCGCGCTGCGGCGCCACCACCTGGGCCTGGTGTTCCAGAACCCGGCCGACAACCTGCTGGGCTACCTGACCGTCGCCGAGAACCTGCACGCCGCGGCCGAGGCCGCCGGGACCGAGTGCACCGCCGAGGACATCCTCGGGCAGCTGGGCCTGCACGGCACCGGTGACTGGAAGATCGCCGCGCTGTCGGGCGGGCAGCAGCAGCGGCTGGCGTTCGGGTGCGTGCTGGCCGCGCGCTCGACGGTGATCCTCGCCGACGAACCGACGTCCCAGCTGGACGAGGCGTCGGCCGACCTGGTGCTGGAAACCCTGCAGTACCTGGTGGACCAGGATTTCGCGGTCCTGGCCGCCTCGCACGACGAACGCCTGATCGACCTCGGCGCGCGGGTGGCCCGGCTGCACAAGGGTGCGCTCGAGGGCGTCGAAGAACGGGAGCTGCCGGCATGACACTCGTGGAAGCGGTCGGGCTGCGCCGCAGTTTCGCCCACCCGAGCGGCGACATCGAGGTGCTGCGCGGGCTGGAACTGCGCGTGGCCGCGGGCGAGCTGGTGACGGTGTCGGGCCGGTCGGGGTCGGGCAAGAGCGCGCTGCTGGCGCTGCTGTGCGGGTTCGACTCCCCCGACGCCGGCTGCGTGCTGCTCGACGGCGTCCCGATCAGCGGCGCGCCGCCGTGGCACACCTGCGCGGTGCTGCCGCAGGCGCTCGGCCTGGCCAACGAGCTGACCATCGCCGAGAACGTGGCCCTGCCGCTGCGGCTGCGCGCGGACGTCCCGCGCCCGTCGCCGAAGGCGATCGCCGAGCGGGTCACCGGCCTGCTGGACGAGCTGGGCATCGGCGACCTCGGCGACCGCTACCCCCTGGAGGTGTCGTTCGGGCAGCAGCAGCGGGTGGCACTGGCCCGCGCGGTGGCCGGCCGGCCACGGGTCCTGCTGACCGACGAGCCGACGGCCCACCTGGACGCCGGCTCGACGCCGCGGGTGCTGCGGCTGCTGCGCCACTGCGCCGAGGAGGGCGCGGCGGTGATCGTCGCAACCCACGACGACGAGGTCCACCGCATCGCCGACCGCCGCGTCCGCCTGCTCGACGGGGTCCTCACGGCCCTGCTGGACTGACCCCGCCGCGGCCCGGCTCCGCGACCACTGCCACCCGAGCCCACCCGGCCCGCGCCCCTCCGCTCGACGCCGCGCTCACGGCGCTACTGGACTTCCCCACGGTCCGGCGAAGTCAGTCGCTGCTGCGGTGTTCCGCGGTGGCAGCGGGGTCTGCCGACCTCCGCCGGAAGGCCGGGCGGCTCCGGTTCACCTTGGCCGGCAAGCACCTCGGTACCCACCACCCCGAAGCCGGGGATCATGGCGACCATCCGCCCGCGCCCCCTCTGCTCGACGCCGCGCTCACGGCGCCGCCGGACTGACCCGCGGTCCGGCGTCGGGAACCCCGGCGTAGTCCGGCAGGTCCACGCCGTTGATCGCGCGCTCGATCACCGGCATCAGCGCCTCCATGTCCGGTTCGGCGTGCTCGGCGCCGGCGTCGCGGCTCTGCACGTGGAGGCGGCCGATCTCCTGGTTGGCCTCGACGAACGGGCGCATCTGCGCTTCGTACCGGGCGAACCCCACCGCGGGGTCCCACCCGGCCGCGGCCAGCTCGCCGGCCAGCAGGTACGCGCCGACCAGGGCCAGCCCCGTGCCGCCGCCGGACATCGGGGACGAGCAGGAGGCCGCGTCGCCGATCAGCCCGACCCGGCCCTCCGACCAGCGGTCCATCACCACCTGGGCGACCTGGTCGAGGTAGAAGTCCGGGGTGTCGTCGAGGTGGGCGAGGATCTCCCGGGTCCGCCAGCCCAGGCCGGCCATCCGCTCGCGCAGCAGCCGCTTCTGCGCGTCGATGTCGCGGTGGTCGACGTCGAAGCCGTCCGAGGGGAAGGAAAGCATGGCCATCGCCCGGGTGGGGTCCTTGAGGGGCCGCAGCCCGGCCGAGCGGCCCTCGTGCTGGTGGTCGATCAGCCACCGGTCGATCCCGAACTCGTTGGGCACGCTGTAGAAGGCCAGCACCATCCCGAGGTGGCGGACGAACCGCTCGCGCGGCCCGAAGACCATCGCGCGCAGCGCCGAGTGCAGCCCGTCGGCCCCGATCACCAGGTCGAAGCGCCGCCGGTCGCCGCCAGCGAAGGTGACGTCGACGCCGTCGGCGTCCTGGGTCAGCTCGGCGATCCGGTCGCCGAAGAGGTACTCGACTTCGTCACGCGTGTCGTCGTAGAGCACCTGGGACAGGTCTCCGCGCAGGATCTCGATGTCCGCGATGTAGCCGTCGCCGCCGTCGTCCTCGGCGTTGAAGGTCTCCAGGACGGTCCCGTCGGCGTCCACCGTGTACGCGCCGGCGGTCTCCGTGCGGGCCGCGCGCACCGCCGCGTCCAGCCCCATCCGGCGGATGACCTCCTTGGCCACCCCGCGGGCGTCCACCGCCTGCCCGCCGGGCCGCAGCCCGGGTGCCCGCTCCACGACGGTGACCTCGGCGCCCCGCCGCCGCAGCCAGTGGGCCAGCGCCGGCCCCGCGATGCTCGCCCCCGCCACCAACACCCTGTTGCCGCTCATGCGGTCCCCCATCGTCGTTCCGGATGACGGTCGGGAGTGTAGTGGCTGGGTACGACAACCGATCAGGAATCGAGAAGCGCAGGTCAGGACCGCGGCCATAGCGTTGCCGACGTACCGCAGACCACGAGCTTCAGGAGCACCGAAGATGAGCACCCAGGGGATCAAGACCGTCCTGCACCCCGTCACCGACCTGGCCGCCGCCAAGGCCGTCTACACCGCGCTGCTGGGCCTCGAGCCGCAGGCCGACGCGCCCTACTACGTCGGCTACGACACCGCGGGCCAGCACATCGGGCTGGTGCCCGGCGGCGCGCAGCAGGGCATGACCGGACCGGTGACCTACTGGCACGTCGACGACATCGAGGCGAAGCTCGCCGAGGTCACCAAGGCGGGCGGGACGGTCAAGGACGAGCCGAAGGACGTCGGCAACGGCCGACTGGTGGCGACCTTCACCGACGCCGACGGCAACGTCCTCGGCCTGCTGCAGGACGCTCAGGGCTGATCGAGGGCGGTGGCCCGGCTGACCTCTTCCCAGGCGGCCAGGTCCGCCGCGACGGCTTCGTGGTGGGCGCGGATCGCTTCGACGGCGTCCGCGCCCAGCGCGAGCCGCAGCGGGGCGTCGGCGCTGCCCACCGCGCGGACGATCGCCGCGGCCGCCTTGGCCGGGTCGCCCGGCTGGGTGCCGTCCATGTTCTCGACCGCCGCCCGGGTTCCGCTCGTCGAAGCCGCGTAGGCCTCGATCGTGCGGGAGCGGTGCATCCGGCCGCCGCCGAACTCGGTGCGGAACGCGCCCGGCTCGACGATCAGCACCCGCACCCCGAACGGCGCCACCTCCGCGGCCAGGGCTTCGGAGATGCCTTCCAGTGCGAACTTCGCCGCGCAGTAGGCGCCGAAGCCGGGCGGGGCCAGCTGCCCGCCCATCGAGCTGAGCTGCACGAGCGTGCCGCTGCCCTGCGCGCGCAGGTGCGGCAGCACCGCCTTGGTGACCGCGACGGCGCCGAAGAACATGACGTCCATCAGGCTGCGCAGTTCCTCCAGGGTGAGTTCTTCGACCGCGCCGACCGAGCCGTGGCCGGCGTTGTTGACCACGACGTCGATCCGGCCGAACGTGTCCAGCGCGGTCTTCACCGCCGCGTCGATCTGCCCGGTGTCGGTGACGTCCAGTGCCGCGGTCCGGACCAGGTCGCCGCCGCGTTCCTGCAGGTCCGCCAGGGTTTCCGGGCGCCGGGCGGTGGCCAGGACGCGGTCGCCCGCGGCCAGTGCGGCCAGCGCGATCTCCCGGCCGAAGCCGGCGGAGCAGCCGGTGATCAGCCAGACGCGGCCGTCGGTGTTCGTCATCTTCCGTTTCCTCCCAGTGGTTTCCTCCTTTCCCATCCTGGAGACGATCACGGCCGGGCCGCCAACACCGATATCCTGCCGCGGCTACAGTCGGAGCCTGTGACCCCCGAGTTGCGGCAGCTCCGCTACTTCGTCGCCGTGGCCGAGGCGACCAGCTTCACCCGGGCCGCCGCCGGGCTGCACTTGGCGCAGCAGTCGCTGTCCCAGCAGATCAGCGTGCTGGAACGGGCCCTCGGCGCCCGGCTGTTCGACCGCGACGCACGCGGGACGCGGCTGACCGCCGTCGGACGGCTCTTCCTGCCCGAGGCCCGCGCGGTGCTGGCGCGGGCCGACGAAGCCGTCGCGACGCTCGGGCGGGCGGTGCGCGGCGAGATCGGCGACGTCCGGCTCGTCTTCCTCGCCACGACGGCGAACTACCTGCTGCCGCCGGTGGTGCGCGCGGTGCGGGAGCGGTTCCCCGGGCTGGCGGTGACGACCGCCGAAGCGCCGATCGCCGAGCTGGTCGACGGCCTGCGCGAGGGCCGGTTCGACCTGGCCTTCACCCGGCCGCCGCTGGTCGGCGACCTGGTGTCCCGGACGTTGCTGACCGAAGAGGTGTGCGCGGTGCTGCCCGTGGAGCACCCGCTGGCCGGGCGGGCGTCGCTGGCGCTGGCCGAGCTGGCGGACGAGCCGTGGGTGCTGACGCCGCGCAGCAGCTGGGAACCGTGGCACCGCAGCTACGACGGCGACTTCGCCGCGGCGGTATTCACCCCGCGGGTGGTGCAGCGGGCCGCCACCGTGCAGGGCCTGCTCGGGCTGGTCGCGGCCGGGGTCGGGGTGACGCGGCTGGCCCGTTCGTCGCACAGCCTGCGCCGTTCGGGGGTGGCGTTCGTGCCGCTGGACGGCGATGTCGCGCTCACGGAACTGGTGTGGCTGCCGGGCAACGACAACCCGGCGGTGCCGGCGATCGCCGAGGTCGCGGCCGACCTGGCGGCGGCGACGGACCTGACCCAGGCGGGCTGAGGCGTCAGAACGTCTTGGCGGTGTCGCGGGCGGCTTCGTGGGCGATCCGGCCGGCCTCGTCGGCGTCGCCGGTGAGGGTCGGGTGGAAGCGGATCTCGGTGACGTCGTCGATGCCGGTCCAGCCGAGCCAGCCGGTGAAGAACGGCGCCTGGAAGTCCGCGCCGAACTCCGGCCCGAGGCCGGGCGCCCACACGGCGCTGGTGTAGACGACCGCGGCGCGCTTGCCGCGGCCGGCGAGCAGGTGGCGGTAGCCGGTGGCCGGGTCGACGCCGAAGATCCAGCCGGGCTGGGACACGACGTCGACGAACTGCTTGAGCACGTACGGCACGCCGGAGTTCCACATCGGGACGCTGAACAGGATCCGGTCGGCGGCGTCGAAGCGGGTGAACGCCGCCCGCGCGGCCGTCCAGGCTTCGGCCTCCTCGCCCTGCGGGGTGCCGCCACCGAAGACGGTCATCTTGGCGCGGGCCGCGGCCGGGCCGAAGGCGGGCAGGGAGCCGTCCCAGAGGTCCCATTCGTCGATCTCGGCGTCCGGGTGCCGGTCGCGGTAGGTGTCCAGGAAAGTAGCTGCCAGGCGCAGCGACTGGGACGCTTCGCCTCGTGGGGACGCGGAAATGTGCAGCAGATCGGGCATGACTGTGCTCCTCGGACGGGTTCGGCTTTCGCCGGACAGAGAATCGGACTAGAGTCCGCTTATGTCCTCGAACCGTAGCGGACCGCAGTCCGCTTCGTCAACGCCCGCCGGGCTGCCGGTCCTCGGCGCGCCCGTCCGCGAGCGGGCCGACGCCGCCCGCAACCGGATCCGCGTCCTGGAAGCCGCCGAGAAGCTGTTCGCCGAACGCGGCGTCGACGCGGTCACCATGGACGACGTCGCGGGCGCCGCCGGCGTCGGCAAGGGCACCCTCTACCGCCGCTTCGGCGACAAGGGCGGCCTGGCGATGGCGCTGCTCGACGAGCGCGAACGCGAACTGCAGCAGCGGATCCTCACCGGCCCGCCACCGCTGGGCCCCGGCGCCGAACCCGCCGCCCGGCTCGGCGCGTTCGTCGAGGCCTACCTGGACCTGCTGGACCGGCAGCTGGACCTCGTCCTGCTGTCGGAGACCGCCACGACCGGTGCCCGGTTCCGGACCGGCGCGCACACGCTGTGGCGGCAGCACTGCCGGCACCTGCTCGAAGCCGGCGGGGCGCAGGACGCCGAGATCGCCGCGGACGTGCTGCTCGCGGCCCTGTCGGCCGAGCAGGTGCGGCACTGGCGGCGGGACCGCGAGCTCGGCTCGGCGCCCCTGGCGGAGTCGCTCGTCCGGCTGGCGCGGAGCTGGCTGCCGTGACGCACCGTGTCCGCGGCCGGGCCGGTCCGTAGAATCGGCGGCGATGCGTCGTCTTCGGTGGTACTGGGGAGCCCTCGTCCTCGCGTGCGTGGCCTTGCTGGCCGGGTTTTTCGTCTTCTTCGGCTCCGAAAGCAAACCGGGGCAGCCGCAGCCGCGGCAGGGCCCGCCGGGCACCGGCCCGCTCACCGTCGTCGCGATGGGCGACAGCACGGTCTCCGGCGAGGGCGCCGGCCAGTACACCGCCGACACCAACGGCCAGGGCGGCAACTGGTGCCACCGCTCCCCCAACGCCTTCGTCGAGAAGATCGCCGTCCCGGGCATCACCGCGCACGTCAACCTGGGCTGTTCCGGCGCGCCCGCCGAGCAGGTCGCGCTCGGCGACGTCAAGCAGTGGACCGAGGGTTCGCAGGCGCAGCGGCTGGCGGCGCTGGTGAAGGACCACCGGGTGGCCGCGGTGGTGATCGCGGTCGGCGCGAACGACGACCCGAAGTTCTCCAACCAGGTCAACGACTGCTTCAAGGCCTGGTTCGACGCCGGTGGCCCGTCCTGCAGCACCGCGCTGAAGCAGACCTGGCAGTCCAAAGTGGACGCGATGGTGCCGAAGGTCGCGAAGGCGGTCGCCGACGTGAAGGCCGTGCTGGCGTCCGCCGGTTACGTGCCCGCGGACTACCAGCTGATCCTCCAGTCCTACGCGGCGCCGATCGGCCCGGACCTGCCCGAGGACCTGCGCAGCCTCAACGGCTGCCCGTTCCGCGCCGAGGACCTGCGCTGGATCGCCCAGACCGGGATCGGCGTGCTGTCCTCGGGCCTCAAGACGGCGGCGCGGCAGACCGGGGCCCGCTTCCTGGACCTGGCCAAGGCGGGCGTCAAGCACGAGGCGTGCAGCGGCGGCGCGAACCCGGCGACCGAGTGGTTCACCCGGCTGACCCTGCAGCTGGCCGACCTCGGCCGGGCCGAGCGCGCGGGCCACGCGCTGCAGGAATCGTTCCACCCCAACGCCACCGGCCACGCGGCGATCGCCAACTGCCTGACGGAGTTCATCGCGGCCAAGGACGGCAACGCCTCCTGCCTGGCCGGCGCGGACGGCAAGCTCCACGCGGTCCCCGAGGTCGTCGCCCGCTGACCCGCACGTACCCCAAGGGTCGGTTCCCGTACCCCGACGGTCGACCGGCGTACCCGGAGGGTCGGTTCGCGAGCCGACCCTCCAGATACGCAAGCCGACCCTCCAGGTACGCGAGCCGACCGTCCGGGTACGTCAGCCGACCTTGCGGACCGAGGTCGTCTCCACGTCGGCGGGGGTTCCGTCCGCGCCGAGCGGTTGCAGCGGCGGCAGCGGGACACCGCGTTCGTCCACGAGCACCGAGTGCGGTTCGCCGGGGGCGAACGCGTGCCGTTCGCCCCACTGCCGGAGCGCGACGACAACGGTGAACAGGTCGCGCCCAGCCGGGGTCAGGACGTAGACCTGGCGTCGGCCCGAGGGCGCGGTCCGCCGGTCGAGGACGCCGTGCTCGACCAGGCGGCGCAGCCGGTCGGTCAGGATGTTGCGGGCGATCCCGGTGCGCTGCCGGAAGTCGGTGAACGACCGGGCGCCGTCCATCGCGTCGCGGACCACGAGCAGGCTCCAGCGGTCGCCGACGAGGTCGAGCGCGCGCGCCACCGGGCAGTTCGGGTCGGTCCAGTCCTCGGTCACCACACCTCCGGAAGAGTTGCTGTTCGCAACCATTCTGCCGTACGGTCGGATCAGTTGCAAACTGCTACCAATGGAGGCGGGATGGGCCGGAACACGGTGCTGGCGGCCGTGTGCGCAGTCGCCGTCGCGAGCATCTACGCCGCCCAGCCCGCCCTCGCCGGGATCGGCGCGGACCTGGACGTGCCCGCGGCGGACCTGGGCTGGATCGTCGCGGCCGGTCAGCTCGGCTACCTCGCGGGCCTGGCCCTGCTCGTGCCGCTGGGCGACCTGCGGGACCGGCGCCGGCTCATCGCGGGACACCTGGCGCTGACGGCGGCGGGCGCGGTGGTCGCCGCGGCCGCGACCCGGCTCTGGGTGCTGCTGGCCGGGCTGGCCGTCGCCGGGCTGTTCGCGGTCGTCGTCCAGACGACCGTCGCCTACGCCGCGGCGAGCGCCGCGCCCGGGGAACGCGGCCGCACCCTGGGCACGGTCACCTCCGGCGTCGTCCTCGGCATCCTCGGCGCGCGCGTGGCGGCCGGGGCGCTGGCCACGGTGTGGGGCTGGCGCAGTGTGTACGTCGTGCTCGCGGTGCTCCTGGTGACACTGGCGGGAGTGGTGCTGAGGACGCTGCCGCCCGACCCGCGCCCCGGCCGGTCCTCGTACCGGGACGCCTTGGCCGGCCTGGGCCGGCTGTTCCGCGAGCGGCTGTTCGTCTCACGCGGGGTGATCGCGTTCTTCCTGTTCGCCTCGTTCGGCACGCTGTGGAGCGGGCTGACGCTGCCCCTCTCCGCCGCGCCGTGGCGGCTGAGCGCGGCGCAGATCGGCCTGTTCGGCCTGGCCGGGCTGGTCGGCGCGCTCGGGGCGGCCCGGGCGGGCCGCTGGGCCGACGCGGGGTTCGCGCGCCCGGTCACCCTCGGCGCGCTCGCCCTGCTCGCCGTCTCGTGGGCGGCGATCGGGCAGGCGCCGTGGTCGCTCACGCTCCTCGCGATCGGCGTGGTCGCGCTCGACTTCGCCGTGCAGGCCGTGCACGTCGGCAACCAGCACCTGCTGACCACCGCGCACCCGGGGACGACCAGCAGCGCGATCGGCGGCTACATGCTCTTCTACTCGCTCGGCTCGGCACTGGGCGCGACCGCGACGACGACCGCGTTCGCCGTCGCCGGCTGGGCCGGTTCGAGCGTTCTCGGCGCGGTGTTCGCGCTCTGCGCGCTGGCCGCCGCGCTCACAGGTCGAGGGCGGCCCGCAAGGCGATGTCGATCCGCTCCTGGACGTCCTGGTCGATCTCGGCGATCCGCTCGTCGAACCACGGGCGGTAGAGCCGGGTCAAGTTGAGCGTGGACACCCAGTAGCGGGCGTCGATCGCCACGCCGAGGATGTCCATCGGGTCGCGGTCGAGCAGTTCGGTGCCGAGCAGCCACGGCCGCTCGGACTCGTTCACCCCGTCCGAGGACAGCAGCACCACGGTGCGTTGCCGGGCCGGTTCGGTCGGGGGGTGGTACGTCCAGACTTCACCCCTGCGCACGCAGATCCTTCTCCGCCGCGCTGCGTTCGGCCTCGTCCGATTCCGCGGCGGCCGGTTCCGGCTTCTGCGGGGTGTAACCCGTGCGCACCGCCTCGCGCCTGGCTGCCTTCGACAGCCAGGACGAGACCGAGATTCCGTGGGCTTTCGCGGCTCGTTCGGCGAATTCCAGCGCGCCGCTGTCCAGCGAAAGCGTGACCTTACGTGTTGCCATACCTTTTACCGTACCAGCGCCCCGGCCGCCGGACGGAGCGCCGGCGTCAGAACGTCGGCGAACGTCCCTCGAACGGCGTAGAGAGCACCACCGTCGTGCGGGTCGACACCTTCGCCGCCTCCCGGATCCGCCGCAGCAGGTCCTCCAGCGCCAGCGGCGACTGGACGCGCACCAGCAGGATGTAGGACTCGTCGCCGGCCACCGAGTAGCACGACTCGATCTCCTTGATGTGCTGGATCCGCTGCGGGTAGTCGTCCGGGGCCGCCGGGTCGTTCGGCGTCAGCGAGATCAGCGCGGTCAGCGGGAGCCCGATCTGCTCGCCGTCGAGCCGCGCGGTGTAGCCGAGGATGACCCCGCGCTGCTCGAGGCGGCGCACCCGCTGGTGCACCGCCGACACCGACAGCCCGACCCGCTCGGCGAGGTCGGTGAAGCTCCGCCGCCCGTCCGCCGCGAGCTCCTGGACGATCGACTGGTCCAGCGGCTCCAGGCCGCCGGCGGTCATGCGTCCAGCACGACGAGCTCGTGCGGCTGGTTGTTGACGGACTCGGCACCGTCTTCGGTGACGATGACGATGTCCTCGATCCGGGCGCCCCACCGGCCCGCCTGGTAGATGCCCGGCTCCACGCTGAAGGCCATGCCCGGCTCCAGCGGCAGCGCGTTGCCGGCGATGATGTACGGCTCCTCGTGCACGTCCAGGCCGATGCCGTGGCCGGTGCGGTGGATGAAGTACTCGCCGAAGCCGGCCTCAGTGATGACGTCGCGGGCGGCGGCGTCGACGGCCTCGGCGGTGACGCCCGGCTTCACCGAGGCGACCGCGGCGGCCTGGGCGCGCTGCAGCACCGCGTAGGTCTCGGCCACGTCGGCGTCCCGCGGCGTCCCGACGGCGTAGGTGCGGGTGGAGTCGGAGTTGTAGCCGGCAGGCAGCGGGCCGCCGATGTCGACGACCACGACGTCACCCTTTTCGATGACGCGGTCGGAGACGTCGTGGTGCGGGCTGGCCCCGTTCGGGCCGGAGCCGACGATCACGAAGTCGGCCTGGACGTGGCCCTCCTCGACGATGGCCGCGGCGATGTCGGCGCCGACCTCGGCCTCGGTGCGGCCCGGCCGCAGCCACTCGTGGACGCGGGCGTGCACCCGGTCGATCGCCGCACCGGCTTCGCGCAGCGACGCGATTTCCGCGGCGTCCTTGCGCATCCGCAGCTCCCGGACGACGGGACCGGCCAGCGTCTGCTCGGCGGTGCCGAGGGCGGCGCGCAGGGCGAGCACGTGCAGGGCCGGGGTGAAGTCGCTGACGGCGACGCGGCCGGGCTTGCCGAGCCGGTCGGCGACGAGCTCGTACGGGTCGTCGCCGTCGACCCAGGTGAGCAGCTCGACCCCGAGGTCGTCGGTCGGGACGTCGGCGTACCCGGGCGCCTCCAGCTTCGGCACGACCAGCGCGGGCGTGCCCTCGGCCGGGACGACGAGGGTGGTGAGCCGCTCGAACGAGCCCCCGGCCTGCCCGAGCAGGTACCGCAGGTCCGAGCCGGGCGCGATCAGCAGGGCATCGGTACCGGCGGCGGCCGCGGCAGCGCGGGCACGGTCCAGCCGCACCCGCAGGGCGGCGGCATCGGGAGCGGGCGTGTGAAGGGAACGGCGCGACATGACGCCGAGCCTAGTGGGGCGGCAGGGGAACCGGCCGCGCCCGGGGCCACGACATGCCGAGCCGGGTGACCCGACCCGCCCCGGCGGCCGCCGGTCGGCACCGGACCGTCCTCGCACGCGGGGCCCCCCGTTTTCCACGCTACCGGTCACCACCGACAATTCCGGGCCCGGAACCTGCCCGGCCGCAGCCTTCGAGGCGGATCCGCCGGCTGCCGCCGGGACTCCCGTCCGAAGGGCGAGAACACGACACGCCCCACCCGGGACTCACCTCCTCCCGTGCCGAGTAGCGTGGCTCGTCCCTCTCCCCCGCCTCCGGCATGGCAGGCTGTGCGGGTGACCGGATCCCTTGCCCTGCTCGACTCCGCGAGCCTGTACTTCCGCTCCTTCTTCGCCCTGCCCGACTCCCTGCGCGCCGCCGATGGGACGCAGGTCAACGCCGTGCGGGGGTTTGCCGACACGATCGCGCGGATCCTCACCGACCGGCGGCCCGCCCGGCTCGTCTGCTGCCTGGACGCCGACTGGCGGCCGAAGTTCCGCACCGACCTGCTGCCCAGCTACAAGGCGCACCGGGTGGCCGAGGAAACCGGCAGCGGCCCGGACGTCGAAGAGGTGCCCGACACGCTCACCCCGCAGGTCCCGATCATCCTCGACCTGCTCGAAGCCTTCGGGTTCGCCACCGCCGAAGCCGCAGGCTACGAGGCCGACGACGTCATCGGTGCGCTGGCCACCAAGGAGAAGGCCGACCCGGTCGAGGTCATCACCGGCGACCGGGACCTCTTCCAGCTGGTGCGCACCGAACCCACGCCGACCTCGGTCATCTACGTCGGCAAGGGGTGGGCCAAGGCCGAGGTGCTCGGGCCGGCCGAGATCGCCGAGCGCTACAGCCTCCCGCGTGACATCGCCGGGCCCGCCTACGCCGACATGGCCGCCCTGCGCGGCGACCCCTCCGACGGGCTGCCCGGCGTCGCCGGCATCGGCGAGAAGACCGCCGCGAAGCTGATCACGCAGTTCGGGTCGCTCGAAGCACTGGTCGCCGCCGGGGAAGCCGGCGACTCCGCCCTCCCGCTCAAGACGCGGCTGCGGCTGAAGGAGGCCGCGGACTACCTCGCCGTCGCCCCCACCGTGGTGCGCGTGGCGGTCGACGCGCCCGTCGAGCAGTCCCGCCCCGACACCGTCCCGGCGACTCCGGCCGACCCCGAGCGGGTCGCCGAGCTGACCGAGCGGTGGAACCTCGGCCAGCCGGTCGAACGGCTCCTCAAGGCCCTCCCCGGCGCTTAGAAGTACGTGCCGCACCACGGTGCGGCCGTCGTGGTGAACAGCTCGTCGGCCGCACCGAGTGCCGCCGCGGTGCGGACGTCGACGCGGCCGGCCTCGGCCAGCGCCGTCGCCGTCCACTGCCCGAGGTAGAGCATGCCCAGGGTGTCGACGTCGAAGGCCAGGTCCGCGGCCGCCTCGGTGCGCCGGACGCCCTCCGGGCCGATCTCGTAGTGCCCGGTGTTGGCCGGCAGCTGCCGGTCGGTCACCGCGACCACCACCGGGGCGGCCGGGCGGTAGGTGCGGGCGGCCAGCGCGGCCGCGACGTCGACCGGCCGCAGCCACAGGTCGTCCTCGACCGCCGTGGTGGCCGCGTGCCGGTGGTCGGCCAGCATCAGGGCGAGCGGCTCGTCGACCGGCCGGTACCGGGCGTACACCTCCGACACCAGGTCCACCGACAACAGGTACCGCCACAGCGCGGCCCGCGCGGCCGGGCCCGCCGCGTGCAGGTCGCGGACGTCCAGCAGGGCACCGTGGTCGGGCGAGTCGGGCGACCGGCGGCCGACCGTGTGGTAGACGACGAACCCGTCGTCCCCGTCCGGTCCACTGTGGACGGCGACGACGTGCCCGCCCTCCGCGCTCACCTGCCGGTCGTGCGAGATCGGCCACCACCGCTGCGGCCGCCCGATCATCCCCGGCCGGTGCAGCCCGATCCGCCGGTACAGCCCCGGGATCTCCTTCACCGCCTCCTCCGGCGTCAGCAACCGGACCTCGCCACCAGCCGCGACGCGCTCGTGCAGCCGGGCGGCAGGCCGCGCCACCCGCAGGGTCTTGCCGAGCGCGGCCGAGCCGTAGCCGAACCGGCCGTAGATCGTGGGCTCGCTGGCGTGCAGGACGGCCAGCGGCACCCCGCGGTCGGCGAAGTCCCCCAGCTGCGCGGCCATCATCGCGCTCAGCACCCCGCGGCGGGTCCGGTCGGCCCGCACGGCGACCCCCTCCACCGCGGCCACCGGCAGGGTCTGCCCGCCCGGCACGGCGATCTCGGTGTCGTAGGAGGACACGATCCCGATCGGGCTGCCGCCTTCGAACACCCCGAACTTCCGCTCCGCGGGCCAGGACTCCCCGACCCGGGCCCAGACGTCGTCGGGGACGGCCGTGGCGTGCAACGCGCGGCGCAGCAGGTCGAACGTGCTGCGCCGCTCTTCCCCGAGGATCGGGCGGACGTCGAAGGCGGTCATCCTCCCGATCCTGCCGTCCGCGGCCGGACCCGGCACGCGGTTTTCCGCCACTCAGAAGTGACTGCCGCTCCAGGCCGCCTGCCCGACGCCGAACAGCGCGTCCGCCGCCGCCGGGGCGGCCGGGTCGCGGACCTCCAGCCGGCCCGCCGCCGCCAGCGCCGACGGCCGCCAGGTACCGAGGTAGATCATCGCCAGGGTGGTGACGTCCACGCGGAGCCCGGCCGGCCGGTCCGTGCGCTCCACCCCGTCCGAGCTCACCAGGTAGGTGCCGCTGTTGCCCGGCAGCAGCGGATCGGTGACCTCGACGAGCACCGGCGCACCCAGCCCGTACGTCCGGCCGGCCAGTGCGGCCGGGACGTCGACGAGCCGGATCCAGTGCTCGTCGCCGATCCGGTCGACGCTCCCGCGCCGGTGATCGGCCAGCAGCAGGTCGATCGGGTCGTCCAGCGGCCGCGAACCGGCGACGATCCGGTCCACCAGGTCCAGGCCGAGCAGGAACCGCCACAACCCGGCGTACGCCGCCGCCGAGCCGGCGAACAGGTCCACCAGCTCCAGCGTTTTGGTCCACGGTGGCGCCAGCGGTCCGTCGACGTGGTAGACGGCGAACCCGTCCGGCCCGCCCGGACCGTGGTGCACGACCGCCTTCGCCGGCGTGGCAGATCGCCGCAGCTGCATCTCGTACAGCCGCCACAGCACCTCCGGCCGCGACATCATCCCCGGCCGGCGCTCGAGCCCGTCGTACACAGCGGGGCAGACCTCGAGGGCCCGCTCCAGGTCCAGCAGTTCCAGCTCCCCGCCCGACGGCGCGTCCGGGCGCAGCCGCGCCCGGTGCCGGTCGAGGCTGTAGGTGCGGTGCCGCGTGGCCAGGCCGTAGCCGAACCGGCCGTAGATCCCGGCCTCCGACGCCAGCAGGTTCGAAAACACCACCCCGCGCCCGGCGAAGTCCTCCAGCTGCGCGGTCATCATCGCCCGCAGCACCCCACGGCGGGTCCGGTCGGCCCGGACCCCCACCGACGTCACCCCCACCATCGGCAGCCGCGCCCCGCCGGGCACCGTCAGCTCCGCGTCGAACGAGCGGGCCGTGCCGATCAGCTCCGGATCGAACACCCCGAGCGTGCCCCCGGGCTGGTAGTACCGCGCCGCGTACACCCACTCGGCGTCGTCGGACGGCGGGGCGTGCACCGTCTCCCGGAACAGGTTGCTCGCCGCCCGGTGCTCCTCGGTGCCCAGCGTCCGGATCTCGAAGTCGCTCATCCCCGGATCATCTCCGGAAACGCCGAGGTCCGGCCACCGGAATACCCCGGCGGCCGGACCTCGGGCCACGCTACTTCGCGACCGGCGGGGAAACCTCGTAGTTCCCGCCGTCACCCTTCACCGTGATCGGCACCTGCTGCGGCTTCCCGGCGATGGTGGCGGTGCACTCGAACTTCGCGCCGTCCTGCACCTTCTGCTCCGCCGGGCAGGTGACCGCGGTGACGCCGTCGATCTTGTACGTCTCGGTCAGCAGCTTCTGCACGTCGGTCTGCATCTGGGTGTTGTTGAAGACCTGCGTCTTCAGGAACCCGGGCGCCACGAACCCCAGCACCAGGAACGCGGCGACCACCACGATCGCCGCCACCACGCCGATCAGCAGGCCCTTCTTCGACTTCGCCGGCTGCTGCTCCGGCTCCGGCCCGGCCGCGCCCGGGAACTGCTGCCGCCCGTAGTCGTACTGGCCACCCGGCTGCTGCCCGTACTGCGGCTGCGCCTGGGGCCCGCTCTGCGGGTACGCCCCGCCCGGCTGCTGCCCGTACTGCGGCTGGGCCTGCGGCCCGCTCTGCGGGTAGCCGCCACCCGGCTGCTGGCCGTAGGGCGGCGGCTGCTGGCCCCACTGCGGCTGCGGCGGGGCGTACCCACCGGGCTGCTGCCCCCACTGCTGGGGCTGCTGCGGCTGGCCCCACTGCTGCTGCTGGTTCGGGTCGTAGGAAGGCTGTTGCGGCTGCCCCCACTGCGGCTGCTCCTGCCCGCCGCTCGGCGGGTACGCGCCGCCCGGCTGCTGCCCGTACTGGGGCTGCTGTGGGTCGTTGCCGCCATACGGCGTGCTCATCTTCTGCCTCCGCCTGCTTCACTCAACTCGCTGTCCACCCCGAAACACCGCCAAGCCGCGCACACACGGTGTTGCAGGCGATCCAACCACAGGTTCCAGCCGAGCACACGTGTCCACGCTCACCCGCCACCCCACCGCCGAGCTGGGCTAACACCGAGTTCACGCGGCCCCGGCGGCCACGACGCCACGACGGAGGGCCTTGACCGCCTCGGCCGCCGCCGCACCCACCGGATCCGCCTTCCCGAGCACATCCCGGATCTGGTCCAGCAGGTCGATCACCTGCCGCGACCAGCGCACGAAGTCACCGGCCGACAGCTCCTGGCCGTTGGCCTCCGCCGCGGTCAGCACCTTCTCCAGGGATTCACCGCGGGCCCAGCGGTACACCGGCCACGCGAACCCGGCGTCCGGCTCCCGCGTGCGGTCCAGCCGGTGCCGCCGCTCGTCCTCGGTCAGCTCCACCCACAACCGCGCCGTTTCCTGCCACGCCTCGGGCACCGCCCCACCGGGCAGCCGCGGCTCCCCCGCGGTGTCCCGGCGCGCCTCGAACACCAGCGTCGACACGACCGCGGCCAGCTCGGCCGGGTTGAGCTTGCGCCACACCCCGTGCCGGATGCACTCCGCCGCCAGCAGATCCGACTCGCTGTAGAGCCGCGTCAGCCGCCGCCCGTGCTCGGTGACGCGGTCCTCACCGTCCCCGGCCGACTCCGGCCCCAATCCATCCATGCCCCCGCCACCACCCTCAACGGAGGCGCTTTGCGCCGCTGCCAAATACCCGCGCTCACCCAGCAACGCCAGGATCCGGTCGAACGCCCGCGCCAGCGAGTGCGTCGTCGCCGCGACCTTCCGCTCCAGCTGCTGCGTCTCCGCCGCGAGCCGCTCGTACCGCTCCACCCAGCGCAGGTTCGCCTCACGCTCGGCCAGCCCGTGGCACGGGTGCGCCCGCAACGCCCGCCGCAGCGCGGCCAGCTCGCCGTCCTCGTTCGCCCCCGACCGCCGCTTCTGCCGCCCCGGCAGCGAAATCCCCGCGTTCCGCAACGCCGACGCGATGTCCCGGCGCGTCCGCGGCGACCGCAGCTCGATGTGCTTGGGCAGCCGGATCCGCCCCAGCGCCTCCACCGGCGCCGGGAAGTCCGCGACCGACAACGGCCCCGACCACCGGTCCTCGGTCACCACCACCGGCCGCGGCTCCCGGATCGGGTCCAGCCCCGGATCGACCACCACCGCCAGCCCGGCCCGCCGCCCCGCGGGCACCGCGATCACGTCACCCTTGCGCAGCTTCTCCAGCGACTCCGCCGTCCCGGCCCGCCGCGCGGACGTGTTCTGCCGCGACAACGCCTTCTCCCGCGCCGAAATCTTCGCCCGCAGCTCGACGTACTCCAGCATCTCGTCGAAATCGCCGGTCACCGCGGCCGTGTAGCCCTTCAGCGCTTCCTTGTTCCGCTCGATCCGGCGTGCGGTCCCCACCACCGACCGGTCGGCCTGGAACTGGGCGAACGACTGCTCCAAAAGCTCCCGCGCCTCGGCCGCACCGACCTGCGCCACCAGGTTGACCGCCATGTTGTAGCCCGGCCGGAACGACGACCGCAGCGGGTAGGTCCGCGTCGACGCCAGCCCGGCGACCTGCTTCGGGTCCACCCCGGGCTGCCAGGCGACGACCGCGTGCCCCTCGACGTCGATCCCGCGCCGCCCGGCCCGCCCGGTGAGCTGCGTGTACTCCCCCGGCGTCAGGTCGACGTGCGCCTCGCCGTTGTACTTCACCAGCCGCTCGAGCACGACCGTGCGCGCCGGCATGTTGATCCCCAGCGCCAGGGTCTCGGTGGCGAACACGACCTTCACCAGCCCGCGGACGAACAGCTCCTCCACGGTCTCCTTGAACGCCGGCAGCAGCCCCGCGTGGTGCCCGGCGATCCCGCGTTCGAGGGCCTCCCGCCACTCCCAGTACCCCAGCACGCCCAGGTCACCCTCGGGCAGGTCCGCCGTGCGCTCCTCGATGACCCGCCGGATCTCCTCGACCTCACCCGGCCCGTTCAGCCGCAGCCCCGACCGCACGCACTGCGCCACCGCGGCGTCACAGCCCGCCCGGGAGAAGATGAACACGATCGCCGGCAGCAGCCCGGCCCGGTCCAGCTGCTCGACGACGTCGACCCGCGACGGCGGCCGGAACCGCGGCATCCGCGACGGCGCACCGCGCCGGCCCCGCGGCCCCCGGAACCCGGCCGGCGCGTACTGCCTGCCGATCTCCTCGGTCCGCCGCAGCAGGGTCGGGTTGATCCGCAGCTCGGCGTTCGGCGCGTGCACGTCGTCCCCGGCGAACAGGTCCAGCAGCCGGTTCCCCACCAGCATGTGCTGCCACAGCGGCACCGGCCGGTGCTCGTCGACGACCACCGTGGTGTCGCCCCGCACCTCGACCAGCCACTCGCCGAACTCCTCGGCGTTGCTGACCGTGGCCGACAGCCCGACCACGCGGACGTACTCCGGCAGGTGCAGGATCACCTCTTCCCACACCGCGCCCCGGAACCGGTCCGCCAGGTAGTGCACCTCGTCCATCACGACGTACCCGAGGTCGGTGATCGTCGACGAGCCGGCGTAGAGCATGTTGCGCAGCACCTCGGTGGTCATCACCACCACCTGCGCGTTGCCGTTGATCGAGGTGTCGCCGGTCAGCAGGCCGACCGCGTCGCTGCCGTAGCGGGCCACCAAGTCGGCGTACTTCTGGTTCGACAGCGCCTTGATCGGCGTCGTGTAGAAGCACTTGCGGCCCTCGGCGAGGGCCAGGTGCACCGCGAACTCGCCGACGATCGTCTTGCCCGCCCCGGTGGGCGCGCAGACGAGCACGCCGTGGCCGTCTTCCAGGGCCTGGCACCCGCGGATCTGGAACTGGTCGAACTCGAAGGACACCTCCGCGGCGAAGCGCGTCAGCTGGGGGTACTTCCCACGGCGTGCGGAGGCCGCATAGGCCTCGGCCGGGGACGGAGAAGGGCTACTGGCCACCTCGTCAGGGTTTCACACCCCTCCGGCAGTTCGCACGTTGCGTGCAACGACCAGCCGTACAGTTCGTTATACACCCGGAGGAACCGCGGAACCGGTTCGCGTCCGGCCGCGTCGGAGCGGCATGACGGAACCGTGCCCGAGCTGCGGCTTGCTGGACCAGGTGCAGCACGTCCCCGCGGTCTACCAGGGCGGTCACTCCTTCTACCGCGGTCAGGGCCCGGCCGTGGCGGTGCCGGCCGGCGACGGCGTCGTGTACACGAGCAGCCAGGTCAGCGGGATCGCCGTAACGGCGGTCGCCCGTTCCCTCGACCCCTATCCCCGGCCTCGCCGCGGCGGCGGCCTGCTGGCCGCGGTCGTCCTGCTGGCCATGGTCGGCAGTTGCTTCCTGTTGCTGCCGTTTTCCGCCTCCGACGACCCGCCACCGGGCGGGGCGGCCGCGAAGGCGCTGGGTTTCGCGGTGCTCTCGCTGCCGGCGTTCGCGGTGTACGTCGCCGCGGGGGTGCTGGTCTGGCTCTACGTCCGCCGCGTGCGGGCGCACCGGCGGCAGCAGCGCGGGGTCCCGGCGGCGCGGCAGGTGTGGGAGCAGGGCTGGTTCTGCCACCGCTGCGGCGGGGTCTACTTCGCCGACGCGGGGCGGCTGCTGACACCGGCCCACTTCCGGCACCTGGTGGCGCGAGCGGGCGGGTACGACCGCTAGGCGAGTAATGCGTAACTCGGTCGGTGGTCAGGTGATGCCCTCAAAATCACGGAGCCGGGTGGTCATCCCGTCGCCTGAGGCCGTCAAATCACTTTGAGCCGGGCCCGCAACCCACAGCGCAACGAAGGCTGACAACGCAAGCTTGCGGGCCCGGCTCAAAGTGATAGGCCTCAATCAGGCGACGGGATGACCACCCGGCGGCCCACCTCCAGAAGGTGAGGTAGCAGCGGTGGTTGTGGTCATCCCGGAGCCTGCCCGTCCGGCGAGGACATTCTTTTTTTTCTAAGCCGCGGCAGAAGTGTCCTCTGGTCTACCGCGGCAGAGCGGGTCCGACTTCGTTGGTCTAGGCCAGGACGCTGAGCGCGCCCGGCACGCAGGTCGCCGTCACCGGCACGGTGCCCTGGGGCTCCCCGTCGGCGTAGGCAGGCCAGGCGTTCCCGGCCAAGGTCACCGAGCGGGCCCGCAGCGTGCGGACCGCCGGGTGGGTCACGTGGTTGCCCGAGCGCAGGCCCGGGAGCATGCGGACCAGGCCGCGGCGGGTGGCGTGGCCGATGATCGTGACGTCGAAGACGCCGTCTTCGGGGTCGGCCGTCGGGCAGATCGGGACGCCGCCGCCGTAGAAGCGGGTGTTGCCGATCGCCACCAGGGTCGCGTCGAGCTCGAGGCGGCCGGTGCCGGTGTCGACGACCACCGGACGCGGCCGGAACGACGCCAGCTCGGCCAGGATCGCCAGGTCGTAGCGGCGCGGCCCGGACGGCCAGCGCATCCGGTTGGCGCGTTCGTTGACGCTCGCGTCGAACCCCGCGCACAGCACGGTCGCGAACCAGGTGTCGCCGGCGCGGCCGAGGTCGATCCGGCGGCGGGCGCCCGAGCGCAGGGCGGCGACCAGCGCGTCGACCGCCGGGAGCGGCTCGCCGGGGACGCCGAGGGCGCGGGCGAAGTCGTTGCCGGTGCCGGCCGGGACGAGCCCGAGCGCGACGTCGTGGTTGGCGCAGAACTGGACGCCCTGGTGGGCGGCGCCGTCCCCGCCGAGCACGATCAGCACGTCGAGCCCGGCGGCGTGGGAGGACCGCATCAACGCGCGGGACTCCTCGACGGTGTGGGCGACCAGCACGTCGAGCCGGTCGACCGCCGCGCGCAGCCGCTCGGCGACGGTGTCGGCGATCCGGGCGGCCGCGCCGTGCCCCGACGCCGGGTGCACGGCGAGCGCGGCGTGGATCCCCACTAGGTGACGTCGTCGGTGCTCGACCGGCCGCTGGACGCGGTCGGGGCGGACGGCTCGTCGTCGACGGTGCTCGGCGTGTAGTCGAACGGCGCGGCCTCGTCGTCGGCGAGGGAGTCCCAGCCCTCGTCGGAGCGGGCCTTGTCGAGCTTGCGGTCGTGGAAGCGCGCCATCTGCACGGCGATCTCGAACAGCACGGTGAGCGCGCCGGCCAGGCCCAGCATCGAGAACGGGTCCGAACCCGGGGTGGCGAAGGCGGCGAAGACGAACAGCGCGAACACGATGCCGCGCCGCCACTTCTTCAGCTGCACGTACTTCACGACGCCGACGCGGTTGAGCATCACCACCAGCAGCGGGAGCTCGAAGCTGATCCCGAAGATGATCAGCAGCGACAGCAGGAACGAGATGTACTTGTCCGCGGTCAGCGCGGTGACGAACGCGTCCTGCCCGAAGCCCATCAGCAGCTGCAGGGCGTGCGGGAAGAGGATGTAGGCGAGCACGGCACCGGTGGCGAACAGCACGGACGCGAACGCGACGAACGTCAGCGCGTACTTGCGTTCCTTGCTGTACAGGCCGGGAGCGATGAACGCCCAGAGCTGGTAGAGCCAGGCCGGCGAGAGCAGCACGGCCCCGGCCGCGATGCCGACCTTCAGCTGGGTCATGAACGCTTCGAACGGCACGGTCTGCAGCAGCCGGCACCCGGCGGCGCTGTCGAGCCGCCGTTCCGGCGGGATGGCGCAGTACGGGTCCTTGACGAGGTCGCCGAGCGACGGGACCGGCCCGATCTTGGTGCCGAACCAGATGAACCCGATGATCCCGCCGATCACCACCGCGAGCAGCGCGAAGCCGAGGCGGCGGCGGAACTCGTAGATGTGCTCGATGAGCGTCATCGTCCCGTCGGGATTGGCCCGACGGCTGCGCTTGCGCCGCTTCGACCGGCGGCTGTCACCGTTTCCGGAGGCGGATTCCGCCACGGGTTGTTCCGTTCTCGTCGGAGTCCGCCGGAGCGCGCCGGGCTCGGCGCGCTCCGTGGACGGGGGACCGGGTGGGGCCGGAGCCGCTCAGCTGACGTTCTTCTGCGGCTGCTCGGCCGCCTGCTGCTTCTTCAGCTCGTCGAGCTGGCGCTGCAGGTCGGCGACCTGCTGGTCGGTCGAAGCGGGCGTGGCGGGCTTGGCCGGGAGCTGCTTCGTCTCGGCGGGCTCGGCGTCTTCGTGCGCCGCGGCCTTGTCGCCGGTGAGGTCCTTGGTCTCGGCCTTGAAGATCTTCATGGACTTGCCGATGGACCGGGCCGCGTCGGGAAGCCTCTTGGCCCCGAACAGCAGCACGACGACGAGCACCAGGATGATCAAATGCCACGGCTGCAATCCGTTCAGCATGGTGGCCTCCTATCTGCGTCTGGTAGGGATGTTACTGGTTTTCCGCTTTGCGGCGGCGCTGCTGGTGACGGCGCTGCGCGAACGCGACGCGCAGTCCCGCCGACCGGGCGCGGAGGAGCCCGGCCCGGTCCTGGGTGTTCGTAGCCACCATGCTTGCGGTCTGCCGGAAGGCACGCAAGACCTTGACGGTCCGCACCAGCAGGACCACGAGGACGGCGAGGCCGATCACGATGAGCACGGCGGTGGGCAGGTACGGCACGCGGTCAGCCTAGTGGTCGCAGGTTGACGGAAGGTGACGGGCTCGGGCCACGGCGTCGGCGGCCCGGCGGCCGACGTCCGACGCGAGGTCGGCCGGGCTCTCCACCAGCGCTTCCCCGCCCAGCCCCAGCACCAGGCGCACCATCCAGGACTGGTCGGCGTAGCGCATCCGGATCCGCAGGCGGCCGCCGTCGAGCTCGTCGAGCTCCTCGCACGGGTAGTACTCGGCTACCCAGCGTGCGTCCGGGTCGAGGACCAGGACGGCCTCCCGCTGGTCGGGACGCTCGCGGAAGACGCCGTCGGAGAGGTCGGTGGGGTGGGCGTGCGCGGGCGGCCGGGACGGCTCCTCGAGCACGGTCAGCTCGTCGATCCGGTCGAGCCGGAACAGCCGGACCCCCTCGGCGCGGCGGCACCAGGCTTCGAGGTAGCCGACGGCCTGGACGATCAGCAGCCGCATCGGGTCGACCGTGCGCTCGGTGACCTGGTCCTTCGACGCGGTGTAGTAGCGGATCCGCAGCGCGCGCCCGGCCTGCAGCGCGCGGGCGACCTCCTCGCGGGTGCGGGCGGTCTTCTTGCCTTCCCGCACTCCCCCGCCGACGACCACCCCGGCCGGCTGGGCCTGCCCGGCGGCGGCCTCGATCTTGGCGATGGAGCGGCGGACGGCGTCCCCGTCGACCACGCCCGGCGTCTCGGCCAATGCCCGCAGCGCCACCAGCAGCGCGGTCGCCTCGCCGCCGGTCAGCCGCAGCGGGCGGCTCATCCCGGCGTCGTGGGTGACGACGATCGTGTCGCCCTCGAAGGACAGGTCGATCAGGTCGCCGGGGCCGTAGCCGGGCAGCCCGCACATCCAGAGCAGCTCGAGGTCCTTGCGCAGCTGCCTCGGTGTGACGTCGAAGTCCTGCGCCGCATCGTCGATGCGGACGCCCGGGCGCGCCAGCAGGTAGGGCACCAGCGCGAGCAGCCGCGGCATCCGGTCGGTCGACCCGCTCACCGTGCGCTCCCCTGCCGGGCGACGACGGCTTCCAGCCGGTCCTGGACGCTCTTGGCCAGCACGTCGGGTTCGAGCACCACGACGTCCGGGCCCTGGGCGCTGATCCAGTCGGCGGCCGATTCCGGGTACAGCAGGGCGATCTCCACGAGGTCGCCCTCTTCGCCGTCGACGCTGCCGCGGCCGACCACGGTGCCGCGGCGGCGGACCCCGGCCGCGCGGCCGTCGGCGACCCAGACCCGGGCGGTGGTGACCGGCGACGGTTCGCTGTCGCCGGTGGCCGTGACGAGCTTGAGCAGGTTGACGCCCTCGGGCCGCCGGACCTCGCCCGGCTTGCCGACCGGGCGGACCTGCCCGGTGACGCGGGAGAGCCGGAAGCAGCGGGTGGCGCCGCGGTCGCGGTCGTGCCCGACGACGTACCAGCGGGCGCGCCAGGACACCACGCCCCACGGTTCGAGGGTGCGCATGATCCGCTCCGGGGAGCCGCTGCGGCGGTACTCGAAGCGCACGGCCTGGCCGTTCTGGACCGCGGCCAGCAGCGGCCCGAACGCCGGCTCGGCCCGCACGCGCGGCTCGACCACGGTGGGTGCCTGGTCGTCGACCTCGAGGCCGGCGGCGCGCAGCTTCACGAGCGCGCCCTGCGCCTGCCCGGTCAGCTCCGGGGAGTCCCACAGCCGGGAGGCGAGCGCGACGGCGGCGGCTTCGTCGGGGGCGAGGTCGATCTCGCCGAGTTCGTAGTCGCGGCGGGCGATGCGGTAGCCCTCGATGGCGTCGAACGCGGAGTTGCGGCCGGTCTCCAGGGGGATGCCGAGCTCGCGCAGCTCGGTCTTGTCCCGCTCGAACATCCGGAAGTAGGCCTCGTCGCTGGCCGCGTCGCCGTACCCGGGCACGATGCCGCGGATCTTCTCGGCAGTGAGGTACTGCCGGGTGGACAGGAGGGCCAGCACCAGATTGACCAGCCGTTCGGCGCGTGCGGTGGACACCCGGTAGAGCCTAGCCCGCGCCGCCCGGCCCGATCGTGAGGTCCGGGGTACGCGCGTCGTAATCGGTCCGCGCGGCGGCGACGGCTTCGAAGTTGGCCTCGGCCCACTCCTTGAACCCGGCCATCAGCGCGCGCAGCGATTCCCCCAGCGGCGTAAGGGAATAGTCGACGCGGACGGGCACCGCCGGGGTGACCTCCCGGCGGACAAGGCCGTCCCGTTCGAGCACCCGCAGGGTCTGGGTGAGCATCTTCTGGCTGACCCCGGCGATGCGCCGCGAAAGGTCGCTGTAGCGCTGCGGCCCGTCACCGAGCGCGACGAGGATCAGGCTGACCCACTTGCCGGCGATCTCGTCCAGCAGCTTCCGGGTCGGGCACGCGGCCAGGTAGGCGTCGTAGGCGGCTTTTTCGGCCTGCCGCCGCTGTTCCGCCGTGCGCGTGGGCACCGGGGCGAACCTCCTCGTGCGGTGGGCACCTGCAGGTGCGTACTTCCCGATGGAGAGTAGCTCCCCATACGTTCGCGGGGAAGGTTCCGATCGGTGGAGGAGACGGCGATGCGTGCGGTGGTGGTCCGGCGGTTCGGTGGCCCGGAGGTGCTGGAGGCGGTCGAGGTCCCGGTGCCGGAGCCCGGCCCGGGGCAGGTGCGAATCCGGGTGGCGGCGGCCGCGGTGAACCCGGTGGACCTGGCGACCCGCAGTGGTGCGCTGAGTACGGCGGCGGTGATCCCACCGCGGGACGTGCTCGGCCTGGGCTGGGACGTGGCGGGCACGGTCGAGACGGCGGGCGGCGGCTTCGCCGTGGGTGACGCGGTGATCGGCTTGCGCGACCGGATCGCTTCGCCGCTCGGGGCGTACGCCGAGCAGATCGTCCTGGACGCCGCCGCGGTCGCGCCGGCGCCGCCGGGCGTGTCGCCGGTCGAAGCTGCGACGCTGCCGTTGAACGCGCTGACCGCCGCCCAGGCCATGGACCTGGTGGAGACGACCGGGACCGTCCTGGTCACCGGGGCGGCCGGGGCGGTCGGCGGCTACGCCGTGGCCCTCGCCCACGGGCGGAAGCTGCGGGTGGTGGCTGTGGCGTCCCAGGCCGACGAAGCGCAGGTCCGGGCGTTCGGCGCGGACGAGTTCGTGCCCCGCGGTCCCGCGCTCGGCGACCGGGTGCGCGCGGTGGTCCCGGGCGGGGTGGACGCGGCACTCGACACCGCCCGGCTCGGCTTGGACGCCCTCGACGCGGTCCGCGGCGGTGGCGAGTTCGTCGCCTTCGCCGCCGGCGCCGCCCCGCTCCCCCTGCGCGGGATCCGCGTGCAGCACGTCTGGATCCGCGCGGACGGCGAGCGGCTCGCCGAGCTGGCCCGGATCCTCCCGCCGCGCGTGGCCGGCGTGCTGCCCCTCGCCCGCGCGGCCGACGCGCACGAACGGCTGGCCGCGGGTGGGTTGCGTGGCCGGCTCGTGCTGACTCCCTAGCCTGGGGGCATGGATGATCGCGTTCTCCTCATCACCGGTGCCTCCCGCGGCCTCGGCGCCGCCACCGCGCGCCTGGCCGCCGCGTCCGGCTTCAAGGTCGCCCTGGTCGCCCGCAAGGCCGAATCCGTCACGTCCCTGGCCGCCGAACTCGGCGAGGACCGGGCCCTCGCCCTCGGCGCCGATGTCGGCGACTGGCCCGGCATCTCCGGAGCCGTTGCCGAAACGGTCGAAAAGTTCGGGCGGCTCGACGCCGCCTTCGCCAACGCCGGGATCGGGGTCGGGACCTCGTTCTTCGGTGACGACGACCCCGATCCGCGGGCGTGGGAGCCCATGGTCCGCACCAACGTCCTCGGGGCCGCCTACACCGCCCGCGCGGTGCTGCCCGCGCTCCGGGAAACCGCCGGCCACCTGCTGATCACCGGCTCCGTGGCCGGCCGCTACATCCGCAACGCGAGCCTGTACTCGGCGACGAAGTGGGCCGTGACCGGCCTGGCCGGCGCGATCCGGGAGGAGGCCGTCGGCACCGGGGTGCGGGTCACGCTGATCAACCCGGGCATCACCGACACCGACATCCTCGACGACGAGCAGCGCACGAAGCCGAAGCTGGAGGCCGACGACATCGCCCGGGCGGTGCTCTACGCGCTCCAGCAGCCGCCGTCGGTGGACGTCAACGAGATCATGGTCCGCCCGACCGGCCAGGTGCTCTAACCCAGCCGGGCGACCCGTCCCGCCGCGCCGCTGGCCCAGCAGGCGAGCCCGGCGCAGTCCACGCTGTCGAAGCTGCCGGTGTCGAACGACGTCCAGTGCCGTCCGCCGTCGCGGCTGTAGTCGCTGCCGCCCGGGCCGACCGCCAGCACCGTCCCGCCGCGCCAGGCCAGCCCCGACCGGTAGCCGGCCGGGTACCGGCCCGGGGTGGTCCAGGTGCGGCCGCGGTCCCGGGTGAGCGCCACGGCCGGGCCGGGCGCGGTCGGGTTCGCGAAGTCCCCGCCGATCGCCACGCCCTGGGACGGCGAGCGGAAGGCCAGCGCGAACACGCCCGCCGACGGGCTGCTCGGCAGCGGCGTGTCCGACGCCGTCCAGTGCCGTCCGCCGTCGCCGGAGTGCAGGACGCGGGCGGACGCGCCGCCGCCGGTGGCCAGCCAGGCGTCGAACGGCCCCGCCGTGGTGACGCACTGGCCGCTGGCCGCGAACCCGGCCTCGCCGGGCAGCGCGGGCGGGAAGCCGCTGTCGGGCACCGGCCGCCAGCTGCGGCCGCCGTCGAAGGTGGCCTGCACGCGGAACCGGCCGTCGACGGGGTCGCTCATGGCCAGGCCGCGCCACGGGTCGAAGAAGGCGAGGCAGTCGTAGAAGGCCGCCGCGTCGGTGTTCTGGAAGGTCTGGCGCCAGTGCGCGCCGCCGTCGTCGGTCCGGTAGACGCGGGAGTCGGTCCCGGGCCCGATCGACAGGATCACGGCGTGCTCGGCGTCGAAGGCCTCGACGTCCCGGAACTGCAGCGTCCCGGTCCCCGGCGGCCCGACGGACTGCCAGCTCGCCCCGCCGTCCGTGGTGCGCAGGACGGTGCCCTGCGTGCCGCTGACCCACGCCACCCGGGCGCTGACCGCGGACAGGCCGCGGAATTGAGCGGTGACGCCGGTCGGTTTCGGCTCCCACCGCGGCAGGTGCTCCCCCGCCGACGCCGGAACCGCCACGGACAGGAACAGGGCGCACACCAGCAGCACGACACGCATGCGCAAGATCCTGCCGCACCCGCCCGGCGACTTTCGTAGGGAACCGGGCGGGCGCGCGCCGGACTAGAGCGAGCTGATCAGGCGTTCCACCCGCTCGTCGACCGAGCGGAACGGGTCCTTGCACAGGACCGTGCGCTGGGCCTGGTCGTTCAGCTTCAGGTGCACCCAGTCGACGGTGAAGTCGCGGCCCGCGGCCTGGGCGGCGGCGATGAAGTCACCACGCAGCTTGGCCCGGGTCGTCTGGGGCGGGGTGTCCTTGGCCGCCTCGATCTCGCCGTCGTCGGTGACCCGGCGGACCAGACCCTTGCGCTGGAGCAGGTCGAAGATGCCCCGGCCGCGCCGGATGTCGTGGTAGGCCAGGTCGAGCTGGGCGATGCGCGGGCTGGACAGGTCCAGGTCGTGCTTGTGCCGGTAGCGCTCGACCAGCCGGTGCTTGATCGCCCAGTCGATCTCGGTGTCGATCTTGCCGAAGTCCTGCTGCTCGACCGCGTCGAGGGCCCGGCCCCACAGCTCGACGACCCGCTCGTTCGCCGCCGTCGTGCCGTTGTCCTTGATGTGCTGGACCGCGCGGGCGTGGTACTCCCGCTGGATGTCCAGCGCCGAGGCCTCCCGCCCGCCGGCCAGGCGCACCTGGCGGCGGCCGGTGAGGTCGTGGCTGATCTCGCGGATCGCCCGGATCGGGTTGTCCAGGGTGAAGTCGCGGAACTGGACGCCGGCCTCGATCATCTCGAGCACCAGGTTCGCCGAGCCGACCTTGAGCATGGTCGTCGGCTCGGCCATGTTCGAGTCGCCCACGATGACGTGCAGCCGCCGGTAGCGCTCGGCGTCGGCGTGCGGCTCGTCGCGGGTGTTGATGATCGGCCTCGAGCGGGTGGTGGCGCTGGAGACGCCCTCCCAGATGTGCTCCGCACGCTGGGAGAGGCAGTACACCGCCCCCCGCGGGGTCTGCAGCACCTTGCCGGCACCGCAGATGAGCTGCCGGGTCACCAGGAACGGCAGGAGCACGTCCGCGATCCGGGAGAACTCACCCGCGCGGGTCACCAGGTAGTTCTCGTGACACCCGTAGGAGTTGCCCGCCGAGTCGGTGTTGTTCTTGAACAGGAAGATGTCGCCGCCGATGCCCTCGTCGGCGAGCCGTCGTTCGGCGTCGACCAGCAGGTCCTCGAGGATGCGCTCCCCGGCCTTGTCGTGCGTGACCAGCTGGACCAGGTCGTCGCACTCGGCCGTCGCGTACTCGGGGTGCGAGCCGACGTCGAGGTAGAGCCGGGAGCCGTTCGACAGGAACACGTTGGAGGAGCGTCCCCACGACACGACCCGCCGGAACAGGTAGCGCGCCACCTCGTCGGGCGAGAGCCTGCGCTGTCCGTGGAAGGTGCACGTGACCCCGAACTCGGTCTCGATGCCAAAGATCCGCCGCTGCATCCCACCAGAGTAGGCGCTGCACCCCCTTCGACGGTGCGCCGTTCGGGCGTCGACACGCCCCCGGTATGCCACAGACGGTGAAATCTCCCCGAATCAGGCACGATTGGAGCACGGCTCTTGACGTCACGCGGAAGGCGGACTCCTTGTCACACCAGCTCATCCGAGCCTTCCGGCAGGTCGGCCGGACCGATCGCGCGCTGATGCGCCGCAGTGCGGCCCTGCCGGCCTCCCGGGTCGACGACGCGCTGATGACGCTGTCCAGATCGGCGAACAAGTCCCGCCTGTGGTGGGGCGTCGCGGCGCTGCTGGCCGCCCGGCCTGGCGAAACGCGCCGGGCCGCGTTGCGCGGAGTGGTCGCGATCGCCGGCGCCAGCGCCGCGGCCAACCTCATCGGCAAGCCCCTGTTCCCCCGCCGCCGGCCGGCCGAAGAGGAAACGCCGGTGCGCCGCCGCCTGCGGAAACGCCCCACGTCGTCGTCGTTCCCGTCCGGGCACTCCGCGTCCGCGGCGGCCTTCGCCACCGCGGTGGCGATGGAGTCGCCCCGGGCCGGGCTGGCGGTGGCGCCGCTCGCGCTGGCCGTGGCCTACTCGCGGGTCCACACCGGCGTGCACTGGCCCTCCGACGTCGGCGTCGGCCTGGGCATCGGTGTCGGCGTCGGCCTGGCCACCCGGCACTGGTGGCCGCTGCACGACGACATCCCCGGCCGCACGGCCCACGACGCGGACGCCCCCGAGATGGTCGACGGCGAGGACATGCTCGCGGTCGTCAACCCGAACTCCGGCGTGGCCGGTCAGGACCCGACCGAAGACGTCAAGTACGCCTGGCCGAAGGCCACCCTGCTCTACCCGGACCCCGACCGGGGCCTGCGCGCCCAGCTCGAAGCCGAGATCGACGCCCGCGGCACGGTCCGCGCGCTGGCCGTCGCGGGCGGGGACGGCACCGTCGCCGCGGTGGCCTCCGTCGCCGCCGAACGCGACCTGCCGCTCGCCCTGGTCCCGGCCGGGACGCTCAACCACTTCGCCCGCGACGTCGGCGTCAGCTCGATGCCCGACGCCGACGCGGCCACCGAGGTCGGCAACGCCGTCCGCGTCGACCTGGGCGAAGTCGAGATCGAGGGGGCCGGCGACCCGGACCACCGCTGGTTCGTCAACACCGCCAGCCTCGGCGGCTACCCGGAGATGGTCCGGCTGCGCGAGAAGCTGCAGGAGAAGCACCCGAAGTGGCCCTCCGCCGCGATCGCGCTGGCCAGGACGCTGCGGAACGCCAAGCCGCTGACCGTCCGGCTCAACGGCAAGAAGACGCAGGTCTGGCTGCTGTTCGTCGGCAACGGCACCTACGCGCCCAAGGGGTTCGCCCCGAGCCGCCGTCCTGCGCTCGACACCGGCCTGCTCGACATCCGCTACCTGCGCGCCGACCTGCCCTACTCCCGCGCCCGGTTCCTGGTGGCGATGATCACCCGCAGCCTCGCCGCCAGCCACGTCTACCAGGAGCTGGACCTGCCGGAGCTGGACGTCGAACTGCTCGACGGCAACCGCCGCGTCGCCACCGACGGCGAGGTCGGCCCGCTCGGCAACCGCTTCCGCTTCCGGTCCCGGCCCCGCGCACTGACGCTCTACCGCCTGTGAAGGTTGCTTTACCTTCTCTCAACGAACCCACAGGCACCCCCCGCTAGCTTCGCGGTCGAGTTGCGGGCACTCCTGCCCGCGACCAGGGGACGGGCGGGGATTCGATGGACGGGCACGGCCTGGCGAGCGTCATCCACCGGGCCGCGAGCGACCCGGTGCTGCCGGGTGACGTCACCGCTCGGGCCCGTGACCTGGGGCCGCTCGAGTCGCCGCTCATCTGGCTCGGCTTCGCCTCGGCCGCCGTCGCCGTGCTCGCCGTCGTGGTCGCCCTGTGGTACCGGCGGCGGGTCCGGCGGTGGGGGTTCACCGCGTTCGGCGTTCTGCTGCTGCTGGCGGCCGTCACCGCGCTGAACAGCTACGTCGGCTACGTCCGCACCTCCGACGACCTGGCCCGGCTCCTGCAGCGCGGCCCCGGTGTCGTCAACTTCGCCGGGCGGCTGCTCGACGACGGCAAGGAAGCGCCGGAACCCTCCTCTTCCTCCGGATCGTCGTCTTCGGACTCACCTGCGGCCGGTCCGCGGCCCGGGGCGGGTGTCGCGGCCGGTGGGCAGCGGATCGACGTGCTCAGCCTCGCCGATCCGGCGAACGGGATCCCGACGGCGAGCAACTACGTCATCCTGCCGCCCGGTTACGACAGCGATCCTCATCGTCGCTACCCGGTCGTCTACCTCATCCACGGCTATCCCTTCGGCGGGCCTCGGGACTGGCTCACCTCCGGGGATGCTCCCGGGACGCTTCAGGCGCTGCAGCAGGCGAACGTCATCGCGCCGATGATCGTGGTCAGTGTGGACATGACTGCCGGTAATCCCAGTACTGACTGGGAGTGCCTGAACGTGCCTGGGGGTCCGCAGCTGGAGAACTACCTGGCGGGGAGTGTGGTGCCGGCGGTGGACCAGCGGTACCGGACGTTGGCCGATCGGACCCATCGGGCTCTGGGTGGGATGTCCGGGGGTGGGTTCGGGGCGCTCAACATCGGGCTTCACCACGTCGACGAGTTCGGCACCCTCGTGATCGCTCTGCCCTACGACGATCTCAACGACTCGGTGGGGATTCTCGACGGGAACCGGGCTGCCATCGCGGCCAACACCCCGCGGCGGTACTTGCCGACCATGAAGTTCCCGGCTCCGATCTCGGTGATGCTTGCGGTCGGGACTGGGGCGCCCACCGATGTTGCGACCGCTCGGCGGATTGCCGATGCTCTGCACGCTCGGGGGCAGGATGCTGTTGTCCACGCCGAGCGGGGGTTCAACCACACCTGGCATACCGCTCGGGCCACCTTGCCCTATCTGCTGGCCTTTGCCGATCAGACTTTTCGGACTTCTCCTGCGGCTTCTTGATCGCTTGGGCCGGGGGTTCGGCCGCCGGATTTGAGTCTGCCGGGGTTTGGCTGCCGGGCGTCGAGTCTGCCGGGGGTTCGGCTGCCGGGTTCAGGTCTTCCGTGGCTTTCCCCGCCGGCCCGAACGCCGGATTGTTCAACGGTCGTCAGGCTGTGTCAAGGCGGGAAAGCGTGGGGAGAGAGACACAGCACGCCCCCGATAGGGGGGGGAGGGGTGGGGCGCGGGGGGGGGGGGC